>JBECKQ010000314.1:0-13746 GCA_040235375.1 Phycisphaerae bacterium
AAACAGGGCGTGCTGCCGCTGACGTTTGCCGATCCGGACGACTACGAGAAGTTCCGCGAGGACGACCGCGTCTCGATCCGCAACCTCAAGCAACTGGCGCCGGGCAGCGAAGTGATCGTCCAGCTGAAGCACAGCGACGGCTCGACCGAGAGTTTCTCCACGAAGCACAGCCTGACGCAGAAGCAGGTGGAGTGGTTCAAGGCGGGCTCGACCCTGAACTGGATCGCCGCGGGTCAGCGGACGTGAGGAAGAAGGCAATAGGCGAGAAGCAATAGGCGGGAGGTACCGGGCCGGCCGATCACCGGCTACCGGACGTCACTCGCTCGCCCGTCGCAAATTGTACTCTCCGGGTCTTGGCATCTCATGCGGCCTTCGTGCCGCGGGAACGCACCACCGCCGACGGAGGTGCTTGCTGCTCCGGTTTGTTCGTAACCGCTTAAAGCACAATTGGTTACGTGGAATAGAGCCGATGGCGGTGTATTTGCATACCTTCGGCGTAGTCCCGAGGCTTGGGCGGGCATAGGATTGCATCGGAGAGGCCGCCGGGAGTGAATTGCCGGCGGATGCACGCCAGTGCCGGGCAGTCGGCCGTGGGGGCGGCCGGCGAGGCGATTTCAGGACGGGGTCTCTGACGAAGATAAGCCAAGGCGACCGCCGGCAGAGCCGATACAGCCGTACGGATACGCCTCGCTGGTACGAACGGCGCAGTCGGCACAGAACGAACCTGTGGGGCACCAGGTCGCATGCTGGATTTCTCAGGTCAGGGCGGGGCGAGACGGCAGGACAGCATCATGGCCAACCACAAGCCCAAGACGGTGCTGACAACGGGGCAGGTCGCCCGGATTTGCAATGTCGCGCCGCGCACCGTCTCGAAGTGGTTCGATAGCGGCCAGCTTCGTGGATACCGCATCCCCGGAAGCAAGGACCGGCGGATTCCGCTCGACCAACTCCTGCGGTTCATGAAGGCCCACGGAATCCCTACCGAAGGGCTCGATCTCGGCGCGACGCGCGTCGTCGTGGTCGACGAGGATGAGGAGCTAGGCCGGCTACTTGCGCAGGCCCTTGGCAGCGAAGGCGATTATGACGTGACGTTTGCCCAGTCCACGTTCGAAGCGGGAATGCTGGTCGAGCGTTTGCATCCCGCGGCCGTGGTCATTGACGTGAGCCTTCCTGACGCCCTGCCCCAGCGGATCTGCCGGAGCATTCGCAGCCAGGAAGGCGTGCGCGATATCAAGCTGATCGCCGTCAGCGGGGCGATGACCGAAGGGCAGGGTCAGAGCCTTGTCCAGGAAGGGTTCGCCGGCTTCCTGCGCAAGCCCTTCGACACCCGCCAGCTTCGCAATCTCATCGAGAAAGTGACGGAAGAGCAGGTTTCGTAACGTCGTCAAACGCCGTCGCGCACCTTTGGCTCAGTTCACGAGCGCGAGCACTTCGTTGACGCACTTGCGGATCCCTTCGAACACGTCGGCCGGCCCCTTGCCCAGCATGTACGCCGGCGTCGTGACGATCTTGTTCTTGCGATCGACGACCATTTCGGTGACCGGGCAGTCGCAGTGCTCGACCCCCATTTTCTGAAGGGCGCCCGCGGTGCCTTTGTCGGTGCCGATCGTGAGCTTGGCGGCTATCTTCTTGTTGCCGAGGATGCGCGCGAGCATGGCCGGGGCGATGCAGATCGCGCCGATCGGCTTTTTCATCTCGATCATGTCGCTGACCAGTGATTCAACGCCCGGATCGACGGAACAATCCGGGCCGTCGACCGCGAAGCTGCACAGGTTCAGCGCGGCGCCGAAGCCGCCGGGGAATACGAGGGCGTCGATCTGCTTGGCGTCAACATCCATGATGGGCGTGATGTTGCAGCGCGCGATACGTGCCGACTCGGTGAGGATGTTGCGCTGCTGGCCGGGGATGTCCTTCTGTTTGGCGTGATCGACGACTTTGGTCTGCGGCTTGTCGGGTGCGCAGCAGACGATCTCGGCCCCGGCCTGGTCGAGGGCCAGAAGCGTAAGGACCGACTCGTGGATCTCGGCTCCGTCAAGGAAACCGCAACCGGAGAGGCAAACGGCGACTTTCGGCATGATGGCGTCTCCTGTTCTGAGGGGAATGTGTGTCCCGACGGCACGCGCTCATGATACCGGAGATAGTTGCGTGGCTCCAGGGGCGAGAGCTGCCGTGGCCGTACGATTCCCTTGGCGTGTACCTGGCTCGGGCGGCAATCACGGTTTGCTGCGGGGGCGGGCCCCGCGTAAAATGTGCACGACCTCGGGCGAACGATCCTGGACTCGATCCCCCCGATGAGCGGCAACAACAGCGAGTTGAAAACGGTCTACATCGAGACCATGGGCTGCCAGATGAACGTGCTCGACAGCGAGCTCGTTCTCGGCCAGCTTCGTGCGCGCGACTACCGCGTGGTAGACCGCATCGAAGATGCGTCCGTCGTGCTGATCAACACGTGCAGCGTGCGCGATCACGCCGAAAAAAAGGCCCTCTCGCGGCTCGGCCAGGCGAAGCGGCCCAAGAAGCGCAATCCGGACATGGTCGTCGGGATCATCGGCTGCATGGCCGAGCGCGATCCCGATGGCATCCTCGAGAAGCTTCCGCATGTCGATCTCGTTTGCGGCCCCGGCGAGCTCAACAAGATCCCCGCCATGATCGACGAGGTGCGCGAGACCCGCGCCCGCCAGATCGCCCTCACGCAGGACAAGAAACGCAAAAGCACGCTGCTTCAGCGGGCGCTGGAATACGACTCGGTCGAGGCGCTGGACCTGTCGCGCGATCCGCAGCCGGGCCACGGGATGTCTCAAGCGTACTTGCGGGTCCAGCGCGGCTGCGACAAGTTCTGCACGTTCTGCGTCGTGCCGTTCACGCGCGGCAAGGAGCGGTCGCGACCGCCGCAGCAAATCGTGGACGAGGCCCGCATGCTCGTCGATCGCGGGGCACGCGAGATCACGTTGCTCGGCCAGACGGTTAACAGCTACCTCCACCCGGACAGCGGTCATGCCGTAGGCCTCGCCGACCTGCTGTCTCGGCTGAACGACATTGACGGCCTGGACCGCATCCGCTTCGTGACAAGCTATCCAGGCGATTTCGACGACGCGATCTTCCAGGCGATGCGCGATCTGCCGAAGGTGTGCGAGTATCTGCACCTTCCCGCGCAGAGCGGATCGAACGACGTTCTGAAACGGATGAAGCGACAGTATACTGCGGAGGAGTACGTAGAACTCGTGGCACGAGGCAAGGGAATCGTGCCGGACCTGACGCTGGCGGGCGATTTCATCGTCGGTTTCTCGGGCGAGACGGAGGCTGACTTCGAAGCCAGCTTGGCGCTGATGGAGCAGGTACGGTACAAAAACATCTTCTGCTTCAAATACTCGCCGCGACCGAACACCGTCGCCGACAAGTCAATGCCGGATGACGTGCCGGAAGAAGTGAAGCGCCAACGGAACGCCCGAATGCTCGCCGTGCAGGAGCGCATCTCCCTCGAACAGAACCGGTTGCTGATCGGCAGCGTGGTCGAGGTGCTCGTCGAAGGCTACAGTAAGGCGGCCCTCAAGGCGCAGGAGGCGGAGCAGACCCGCGGACACGAAGTCGGCTGGCGGCGCTCTGACCAACTCGTCGGACGGACGCGGACCGATCGGATTGTTGTTTTCCGCGGTGGCGAATCGCTTATCGGTGGTTTGGCTCGCATCCGCATAACGGGCGCGACCGCGCTGACACTGTTTGGCGAGCCGGCAGACACGCCAGTCGAGGCGGCGAGTCGTCCAATCGGCGTCGCCGCGCCGCTGGTGATGGACCAGGAGACCGGGCGATGAGCCAGGAGAACGAAGGAAAATCAGCCGTCGCCACGCCGCCCAAGGCCGAACCGAAAAAGGACAAGAAGCCGAAGATACTTCCGCCTTACAATGTCGTCCTTCTGGATGACGACGACCACACCTACGAATACGTCATTCGCATGCTGATGAAGCTCTTCGGCCATCCGCTGGAACGGTCATACCAGATGGCCCGTGAAGTCGACACCGAGGGGCGCGTCATCGTCGAAACGACGACCAAGGAGCGCGCCGAGTTCAAGCGCGACCAGATCCACGCCTACGGCCGGGACCCGTTGATCGAACGATGCAAGGGGAGCATGCAGGCGATCATCGAGCCCTGCCCCGGCTAGCAAACCAGTCTGCCAATACTGTGCAGGCGGTTGAGCGCGTGGCACGGGCTCGCCTGCGGCGAGGCCATGGCCTTCAATAGGGTCCAGCGCAGCTTAAAGTGCCGTGAAGGATCAGAGTACGTCATCCGACCACCCAACGCTGGGAACTTGGTTGCTGATGAGGGTCGAGACCACGGCCTGCCTCCGCCTTCGGCTGCGCCAGACCGCGCCACCCAAGGCGGCGGGCGCATTCAATCCGGCGGACGGGCATTTCGGCTCAATCGAGATTGAACGGGCGGACGAAAGAAGAGAGTGCGGTCCGCCCGCGGGCTTGTAGGCGGCGTCTAGTCGCCCCTGCGCGCGGTAGCGACAGCTTTTTACGAGTTGAAAGCGGAACCGAGGTGAGCTCATCGGGTATAACTGGAAGCGTAGTAGTGTCTTTTACCCAGGCCGGACGACCTTGCCGCGGTCAGGCCCGAAACGAAACCGATTCTCTCACCGCAACCTACTCGGCCGGACGCGGTGTTCGAAAATGGCGCCGCCGCGCCCGTCCGTTGCACGATTCGTGCTCAGGAAAGAAGGAGAACCCTTATGCGTACCTCGTTTCTCTCGCTAGTTGCGGCCGTTGCGTTCGCCATACCGGCGCTCGCAGGCGATGAGGCCGCGCCGCGTCCGGAGGCCGGACCGCAGCACTTCGACATGAGTCAGGTGGCCGCCATGATGAGCAGCATGGCGGGCGAGGAGAAGGAATCCAAGAGCCCCTACCCCGATTTCAAGGAAGTGACCAAGGACATGAAATCGGACGAGGGTATGTTCACACTCTGGTACTATCCGGCCGGAGCGAAGGACAAGGACTCCGAAAAACTCCTCTGCCAGATTCCGTCCGCCCTGCTCGGCGAGAACTTCATGCTCTCGACGAGTTTCTCCGGCGGCGGCTTCTTCACGGGGTTCCCGCTGGACGAGCGCGTGGTCAAGTGGGAGGTGCTCGATCGCCAGCTTCTGCTGATCGAGCCGGAGACGCGGTTTGTCGTGGACCAGTCCAAGGAGATCGCGGATGTGGTCCGGCGGACGTACCCGGACCGGATCCGCGTGGCGGTGCCGATCGTGACCAAGACGCCGAGTGGCGATCCCGTGATCGACCTCGGTCATCTGCTCAAGAGCAACTTCGCCGACATCGGCTGGATGGTCGGCGGAATCAACTCGTCGCTGAGCCGCTGGACGAAAAAGAAAGTGTTCCCCGGCAACGTGGAGATCGGCGTGGAACTCGCGGTTGGCAGCGGCGGGCCTCCCGGATCGTACGATCGCAAATCCGTTCACTACAGCTTCTGGAAGCTGCCGAAGACGGACTACCAGCCGCGCGTCGCTGATGACCGCGTCGGCTACTTCCTGACGACAAACCGCGACTGGGCCAAGCCGACCAGCTCGCGCGACATCTTCAACCGCTACATCGACCGCTGGCACTTGGAGAAGCGGGACCCGTCGCTCGAGAAGTGCGAGCCCAAGCAGCCCATCGTCTTCTACATCGAGAAGACGGTGCCTGTCCGCTTCCGCCGCGCCGTCCGTGACGGCATTCTCGAATGGAACAAGGCTTTCGAGAAGATCGGCTTCCTGCACGCCGTCGAGGTCCGGCAGCAGACGGACGACAACGAGTGGAAAGATCTCGATCCCGAGGATATGCGCTACAGCTTCTTCCGCTGGATCGTGACGGGCGCGGGCTTCGCCATGGGGCCGCACCGGGCCAACCCGTTCACCGGGCAGATCTACGACGCCGACATCATCTTCGACGACTCGATGGTGCGGTTCTTCGAACAGGAGGCCGATCAGATGTTGCCGTCGGCCATCGTGGCAGAGAAGTTCAGCGATCCGGCGCTCGACTCGTTCGTCCGCGAGTTTCCGCAGTGGAAGCGGCCGGTCAGCGCCTGGGAGCAGTTCGTCTTCGGCGACAAGCAGGATCCGGACCTGCGCAGCTTGATCCGCCATCGGATGGAGGACCGAGGCTGCCACCTCTGCGAATACGTGGATGGCATGAAGCAGCAGGTCGCCGTCGCTCGCGCCGTGCTCGAGGACCAGCCGAAGGAGGTTCTCGACCGCTTCCTCTACGACGTGATCAGGGAAACGGTGATGCACGAGGTGGGCCACACGCTCGGCCTGCGCCACAACTTCAAGGCCAGCAGCGTCTACACGCTCGATGAAATCCGCAAGCGGCGCGATTCGAACGAGCCCACCTGCGGCTCGGTGATGGATTACAACCCCGTGCTGTTCTTCTCCGGTCCGGACGCGATCAAAGGGCACTTCGTCACGCCGACGATCGGTCCGTACGATTACTGGGCGATCGAGTACGGCTACCGTCCCTACGATCAGCATTACAAGAGCCCCGGCGCCGATTCGGAGCAGCAGGAGAAGGCGAAGGAACAGGAGGAGGCGCCGCCCGGCGAGAAGGTGGCCGAAGCAGCCGGCGACGCCGAGGAAGCCGCCGACACGCCCACTATCCCCAAGGCCGTCCTCGAGCAGATTCCGCCCGAGCTGCTGAAAAAGATGCCCGCCGACGTTCGCAAAATGCTGGAAGAGGCGGCGACGGAGCCGGGCAAGTCGAAGGAGTCGGAAGGCAAAGCCTTCAAGGCCCCGGTGCAGGGCGAGGAAGGGATGCTCAAGGATATCGCCAGCCGCTCCACCGAGCCGGAGCTCGCCTACGCTACTGACGAGGACACGACCTTCCTGAGCCCGGATCCGCGGACGAATCGATTCGACATGGGCGCCGATCCCATTAACTGGGCGCGCACGCGCTACGAAGTGATCGACAACCGTCTGAGCAACATTCTCGACTGGGCCGTCAAGGACCAGGAGAGCTGGTACCACCTGCGGCAGGTTTTCCAGCGACTGATGTTCGAGAAGCTGCAGCTGCTTGACTACGTCGGCCGGTACGTCGGCGGGAAGTACTTCAACCGTGCGCACCGCGGTGATCCGAACAGCCAGCCGCCGTTCGTCGTTGTCGCGCCGGAAGTCCAGCGCAAAGCGCTGAGCTTCATTGAGAATCAACTCTACCAGGACAGCTTCTTCAGGATTCCGCCGGACCTGCTCAATCACTTGGCGCCGGCGCGGTGGTGGCACGAAGGCATGTCCGTCAGCTACAGCATGGATTTCCCCGTGCGCGACATGATCAGCCTGTTCCAGTGGTGGAACCTGTTTGACCGGTTCTACCCCGGCACGCTCCAGCGCATTTTCGATGCCGAGCTCCAGTGCACGTGTCAGGACCGCGTGACCCTCGCGGGCTACCTGAAGAGCCTGAGGGATGCCTGCTGGAATGACGCCACGGATATCGACCGGCTGAAAGACGGCTCGTGGACCGATGCTTCGCCGTTCATCTCCGACACGCGGCGATCGCTGCAGCGCGAGTATCTGGGGGTGGTCGAGCCGCTTGTTCGCCTCGCTCCGGGCTCCGCGGTCTCGCCGGACATCCACGCGATGCTGCAGTACTCGCTGCGCACCCTCTCCGACGATCTCGATTTGGCGATCGCCGAGAAGAAGGCGGATTTCGCTTCGCAGGCGCATCTGGTCGCGTGCAAGAGCCGCATCGACCGGATGCTCGCACCGCAGCTACAGGAATACGGCTTCTAGCCGCTATGTAACGCATCACTATTCGTGGACCGAGCGCCCCATCCCGTCGAGACACCGTCGGGGTGGGGCGCTTTTGCATGCCGCGGGAAGCCGCACGCGTAATGAACCGCGAAGCCGGATTCCGCGCGATCTTTGTTGCGGTTTGGTGCGCGCCGAGGGCGAAAAAGTGGCGATCTGACCGGCGAGTCGGGGTTCGCCGGTTCGGTCGCCTGCAACGCGCTGATGTTCGTCGCCGGGCGCTGCAACCCACTGCGGCCCTGCAGCACGCGCCAAGGTCGTACGACAGGTCGATCGGCTCCTCGCCGGCTTCGTTCACGGGGTGTATGCCGGGGATTGACGCAAGTGTTTGCCGTGACCGCCGGCGGAAGCCCCGCTATGGCGTGGCGAGCCCCTCACGAAAGGCAAACCGTGCCAGGTCGACCCGGTTGTGGATGTCCAGCTTGGCCATCAGGCTGGTTTTGTGGTTGTCGACCGTCTTCGGACTGATCTTCATGACCTTGGCCAGCTCCTTGGCCGACATCCCTTGCGCCAGGTAGCGCAGGATCTCAATCTCGCGCGGCGTCAGCAGCGATGCCTTGGTGTTCACGCGAGGCGCCAGGCGCGGTCCGGAGGGACTGTCGACGATGCGCGACTTGATGTCCGCCGAAAAGTACACCCAGCCGGCGGCCACGTCGCGCACCGCCTGAAGAACGTTCTCGATCGGCTCGCTCTTGCTTACGTAGCCGCACGCCTTGGCCTTCACCGCATTCTCTACGAACGAGTCGTGGGTAAACGCGCTGAGAAACACAACGTGTGTGTCCGGCAAACGATCGTGAATCACCTGCGCTGCGGAAAAGGCGCTCAGTCCGGGCATGTCCACGTCCATCAGAACGACGCGCGGCCGGAGGCGAAGGCTCTGATTGACCGCGGAGTCCGCGTTGTCAGCCTGGGCCACGACGTGAATGTCGCTTTCGGCTTCAAGCTGGGCGGCAATCGACTGGCGGACGACGGCATGGTCGTCGGCGATGAGAACGGTTATCTGTGCCGGCTCGCTCATCGGGGAAGAAGCCACTCCCTGAAACCCGTCTCAGGGCGACGACGCAATCGACCATCGTCCCATGATCGGCGCCTGTACTGCCGTCGGTCGATAGGGTGGTTTACTGATTCCGACTCGCTGTGGCGATTCCGTCTCATCGGCCTCAGTCGGAAATGGGAACGCCGCGCGCCACGCTGGAAACCGCTCTCACCAGCGTCGGCATTCGTAGCGGCTTGTACAGGACGGCGCATCGCAGTCGCCTTGCCTCTTCGCGAACACTTTCGTCGTCTGTCCGTCCGGAAACCAGCAGACCGCGCGCCTCCGGACGCTGGGCGAGAATCCGCTTGAGCAACTCGATCCCGCTAAGACCGGGCAGTTCCGCGTCGGCCACAACGACGTGAACGTGCGGCATCGAGTTCGCCAGTTGAAACCCTTCGACGCCGTGGCGGCTCTGCTCGACCACGAAACCGGCATCTCGCAGTACCGTGGCGACCAGCGAACGCACGAGATCATCGTCCTCCACCACAAGCACGTGTGTGTCCGGCGGCGCCGGCGGGATCGTCGCCGGTGCCGGACGCAGCTCGCGCTCCGCAGGCTTTTCGAGCGGCAGGATGATCGAGAACGTCGAACCCGCTCCCGGCTCCGACTCGACTTCGATACGCCCCCCGTGGTCCGTCACGATTGCCTGGGCGATGGCAAGCCCCAGTCCCGTCCCTCTTTCACGCGGCTTGGTTGTATAGAACGGCTCGAACACATGCGCGCGTACTTCCTCCGTCATTCCCGTGCCCGTATCCGAAACTTCGAGGCGCAACAGATCGCCTCCCCTCGCGCCCCCTGGCGGCGCCGCCACGCCCGGCTCGAGCTTGTGCGCCTGAACGCGAACCGTGCCACCATCTGGCATCGCGTCCCGGGCGTTGATCACCAGGTTCATCAGCACTTGCTGGAGCTGCACCGGATCCGCGTATACGTACAGGTCCTTTGCAGGCTGCTCCCAGTCCTGACGAATGTTCGCCGGCATCAGCCGAAGCAGAAGCCGTTTGCTTTCGGCACAAATGTCCGCGATGGATACCCAGCGCTTCTCCGTCGGCGCGCGATGAGTAAACGTCAGCAAAGACCCTGTGAGCCCGGCCGCCTGCTCGGCGGCGCGTTCGAGATTGTCGAGGTATTCCAGTGCCGGCGAATCGGGTGGCAGTGAAACCCGCGCCAGGTCCGTGTAGCCCAGCATCGCCGTCAGGAGATTGTTGAAGTCATGCGCGAGTCCGCCCGCGAGCAGCCCCACGGTTTCCATCTTCTGCGCCTGACGTAGCGATTCTTCAGCTTTACGAAGATCCGTGATGTCAATGGCGATCCCCAGTACGGCCGGCTGGCCGGTTTCCGCCTCCGTGAATGGGACCTTCGAGGTATAGAATACCCTTTTTCCGCCCCATCGCTGGCTGGTGACTTCGCGGGCGGGATTGACCCGCGGACGACCCGTGTCAATCACGTGCCGATCCTCCGCGAGCATCTGTTCCACGACTGCGACATCGTCGAGCAGGTCCTGATGACGCTTGCCGACGAACTCGTCAACGGTCATGCCGTAGGCCTCGGCGGCGGCGCGGTTGGCCAGGAGGATGTGCCCCTCGCGGTCCTTCGCGAAGATGTGATGCGGTACGAGGTCGATCACCTGGCGCAGGCGCCGCTCGCTCGCTCTCAGTCCGTCGCCCTCCATCTTGACCCGGCCCCCGCTGCGGTCGAGGAACATCACGGCACCCAGTGCGATCACGCTCACGACCAACGCCGGCAGCTCATCGAAGCGTGCGAAGGCCGACAGCGACCACGTTCCCGCCTCCTGCACGCGCATGGCCAGCGTGAGAATCTGCCGCAGCGACATCAGCGCGAGAACGGTCGGTAAGACCCACGTCCACGCGGTTCGCAGCCTGGTGACTACTCGAAAGGACCAGAAGAAGGCCACCAGCCGCACGATGATGGAGACCAGCAGAAAGATGCCCATTGGCGTGCGCAGCGGTTCGGGCCGCTTCCTCGAATCCGGGCACAACAGCTTCGCACCGGCGACTCCGAGGCATCCATTCTCGACCTGCCACAGATGGGGGCTGCCGCGAGTCAGCTCACCCGCAAGAAGCGCCTGCTCAGTGGCAGATCAAATGTGCTCAACCGTCGTCTCGCCGTCAGGGCAGCAGACTTGCTCGCTCCAGCCGCCCGGTGGCCGCAGCGTTGCCTGGGCATTGTACGCCTGCCTTAACGGAAAAACCCGCCGCGACGCCGACGTAAGGCCTCCGCTTGTCGGAAGCGCGCAGGTGGCGGCGCGGGAAGTCATCCGGTTCTTTGCCTGCCAAGTGGGTCAGGCGGTTCGGCTAGGTCGGTTACCCGTATGCCCGAGGCGGCTGCCCGTACATGGGTATTTTACCTCATGTTTGCGATTCGCGAAGTCCCTTTCGCTGAATTGTGGCACTGCCTGGGCGGCGCTGGAGTTTGGTGAACACCACCACAAGGCTCGTGCCTATCGCCGCGGTTGGCAGTCCGATTTCGGTACCACCGCTAACTTTCCGTGCAGATTGCCCGGCCACGCCTTTTGGAACAGTACCGTGTCGCGGTTGTTTTGGCCGCCGACGCCGCTCTCATCCTGGCGCTACGCCAATTGCGTGCTTGTTCAGCACTACTGAGCGAGAGCTTTACCCCTCGTGCAAAGGCCTGTTCGCACCTCTCACTCGTTTCATTTGGCCTGGCAACGGCCGCGTTTGCGTCGCCGCGCGGCTCGTACGCGGACCTTCATCCGCCCGAGGCCGGCGAACATCAGCCAGAAGCTCACGGCGCCCATGGCCCCGCAGGGGGCCCCACTGCCGCACTGCGCATCGCCCGGCATCGGCTGACCGGGCTCCGGCGACGGCGTCGGCGTGGGACTTGGCGACGGCGACGGGCTCGGGCTCGATGACGGCGACGGACTCGGGGACGGGCTGGGGCTCGGCTCGCCAATCTGTGAAGGCGAGCAGCCGTCCTGGTTGGCCGTTTCATCCGACGGCGTATCCGGGCAGAGATCAACGTCGTCCGACACGCCGTCGCCGTCGCTGTCGAGCTGCGATGCCGCGCAACCGTTGGTGTCAACTTCAGCGCCGTCGGGCGTGTTCGGGCAGGCGTCGAGGTCGTTGGTCACACCATCCTTGTCGTCGTCGAGCTGGGAAGCTGCGCATCCGTCCGCATTGACTTCCGCGCCGGCCGGCGTGTCCGGACAGATGTCCGCCGTGTCTGCCACGCCATCGCCATCGGTGTCGACGATTCCGCCGCCGCCACCACCGCCGCCACCGCCACCGCCGCCCTCGCACTCATCCGGGATGCCGTTGCCGTTCGAGTCGGCGCTCATCGCCGAAGCGATATCACATTCGTCCGGAACGCCGTTCGCATTGCAATCGTCGCCGCTGGTGACGTCGCATTCGTCGGGGATGCTGTTGCTGTTGCAGTCCTCGCTCGTGCCGGCAGCGACGTCGCACTCGTCCGGTACGCTGTTCGCGTTGCAGTCCTTGCTCGTGCCGGTGGTAAGGTCGGTGCCGTCGGCCACGCCGTTGTTGTTGCAGTCGACCGCCGGTGCTTCCCCGAGCTGCAGCACCAGCACGTTCGATACTCGCCCGGTCTGTCCACTCGGCAACCGCACGGCGGCGACGAAGTAGTTTACTCCGCCCGCCGGATCGCTCTTCGTCAACGTGACCGGCACATCCACCACGTTCGACGCGCCTGACCCGATGGTCGCCGTCTTCTCTGTCACCGCGATCACACTGTTGATCTCGTACGGGTCGATGTCGAAACCGCCCCCCGGCAGTCCCTCGGTGAATAGAGCGCCTTCGACCTGAAGCAGCACGACTTCGGTCCCCGCCTGTCCGGCAATCCGCACCGTCTGCGCCACCTCGGCAACCACCGCCGGCCCCGCGCCGATGCCCACGGCTGTGATGCTCGGCGCCGCCGGCGGCGACGCTCCCACCAGCGCCTCGCCGCCGCTCAGGCTGCCACTGGTGCGGAATATCTGCGACATGTGCGACGAACCGTCGTCGAAAGTGACCGTGACGGTCGCTCCCGTCAGCTCGAGCCCCGAAACGCTGCCGGATTCTCCCGGTCCCGGTGACGTTGTTCCCTGAATGCTTGTTGGATCGACGTCGACGGCGAACTTGAAGGTCTCGCCCGGATCGAAATCGTTGAACGCGATCGTGAGCGCGTCGTAGCCATTGTCATGCAGGCCCGCAAACGGCGGCGACCCGCACGACGGATCGGCCGTCGTCAGTCCGACGAGCGCCGCGCCCGTGGTCGCGTCGAAACATCGCGCCGTCGTATCGCCGGCCGTACCGTGCGGATCGAACACCATGTCAGGAAGGAACGCCGTGCTCAGATCGTACTGGACACTCGTGATCTTCACGCCGGCTGCCGACGTGTTGGTTATCTCGAAGGCATTGTTGTTGAATGTGCTCGCGTTGATACCGCCGTTCGGCGTGATCACCACTTCTGCCGCACTGTCCGCAGCATCCGCGGTCACGCTGAACAGGTCCCATGTCGCTGTAAACGGCGTTGCGTTCGTCGAGGTCGAGATGAGCCCTACAGCCAGTGCGGCCGGCCCCCGCAACGTGCTCAACAGCGGTCCGGCCAGGACCAGCGGCGAGCCGAGATCATTGATCGCCCCGCTGTCCAATGCGTACTTCGGTTGCACTTTGCCTGCCGCCGGATCAACGGACAGGTAGAGCTGCACCGCGTTCGCCGACAGGACATTGATGGAATAGACCACGCCCGTCGCCACGCCCTCGTTCTCCACCAGCGCCTGCAGTCCTCCCGCGCCGCCCCTGGCGGCGACCACCAACTTGACATAGTTGTCCTGGTCGCCCGTGCCGATGAACATGCCGAACGACTGGAAGTTCTGCGGAACCTGCCCGTTGAAGAATGGCGCGTCCACGGTCGTATGTGCCGTAAACGGTCCCGTCGCATCCGACACGGCCACGCCGAACTGGAA
>JBECKQ010000317.1:0-8964 GCA_040235375.1 Phycisphaerae bacterium
CCGTCAATCTGCTCGAGCTGGTCGAGAACGACGGCAACCTGCTCACGCGGCTGGTGACCGATCCCGTCCTGCTGTGCGACGTCGTCTACTGCATCTGCAAACCCGAGGCGGACGGCAAGGGCATCACCGACGAGGAGTTCGGTCGCTCCATGGCCGGTGACGCCATCGATCATGCCACGCACGCGCTGCTGGATGAACTGACGGATTTTTTCCCCAGCCCGAGGGACCGGGCGAACATCACCAAGGTCCTTCGAGCGACGCAGCGGGTGATGGAACGAACGCGGGACCTGATCGACGAACGGCTGAGCGACCAGAATCTCGATCGGATCATCGAGTCAGCGCTGGCGAGTGTGAGGACCTCATCTGGCAGTGCGCCGGAGTCGTCGGCGTCGATCCCGGCCGATTCACGCTCGCCGAATTGATGCGCATGGCGGAAGGCTGCCAGCGCGAGTCCTGGTCGCGCTTCTCGTCCCTGATGGCCCTGGTCGCCAACTGCCATCGCGATCCCAAGAAGAGCCGCGAGCTCAAGCCGAGGGACTTCGATCCGTTCCCCCGCCGCAGGCCGGAGCCGAAATTGAAGATGGGCATCGGCATCTTGCGGGAGGTGTTTTGCAGGAAGCCGCCGTCATGATCGACATGCGTGTCCGCAACATGTTCTTCGACCGGCCGGGCGTGCAGCGGGCGGTCGACAAGGGCAAGCGCAAGGCACTGGCCAAGGCTGGAGCGTTCGTGCGACAGATGGCCAAGCAGAGCATCCGCAAACGCAAGGGACCGTCGCAGCCCGGTCGGCCGCCGCACTCACACGAAGGTTCGCTCAAGCGGCACATCTACTTCGGTTATGACACGCAGCGAGACAGTGTGGTGATCGGTCCGGCGAGGCTGACCAAGTCCGGCGACGCGCCGCACATATTGGAATTCGGCGGGCGGAGCGTCGCGAAGCGGAACATGGTGGTCACCGTCGTCAAGCCCGGCCGCCGGCAACGCGGGCGACCCGTGCGCGGTAAGCGCCGCTTCATCAAGAAGGGAACGCGGCTCGTGCATCTGCCGCGTCCGTACATGGGACCTGCGCTGCAGAAGGAGACGCCGAACATCCCGAACGCGTTCCGGGGGTGTGTGAACGATGGCTGATACACGCGGCATTCGAGCCGGCCGGGCCTATGTCGAGCTCGGCACAAGCGACAAGCTGACGGCAGGACTGAGGCGCGCCCAGTCGCGGTTGACTGCGTTCGCACGCAGTGTGCGGCAGATCGGACAGGGCCTGGTGAAAGCCAGCGCCGCCGCAGTGATCCCGCTGGCGATCAGCGGCAAGGTGTTCGCGAACTTCGAGCAGCGCATGGCCCGCGTGCAGGCGCTTACGGGCGCGACCGGCGCGGAGTTCGACAAGCTCGCCGTCGAAGCCAAGCGCCTCGGCGAGTCGACGGTGTTCTCCGCCAGCCAGGCGGCCGAGGCCATGGGCTTCTTCGCGTTGGCCGGCTTTAACACCAGCCAGATCCTCAAGTCCATGAAACCGACGCTCGACTTGGCCGCCGCCGGCCAGCTCGAGATTGCCCAGGCCGCCGACATCGCCGCCAAGATCATGGCGGGCATGGGGATCTCCGCCGACGAGCTCGGCAACGCAGTGGACGTGCTCACTAAGGCCATGACCACGGCCAACACCGATCTGAACCAGCTCGGCGAGGCCATGAAGTACATCGGGCCGATCGCCAAGAGCGCCGGCATCGAATTCGAGGAGATCACTGCGGCGATCCAATTGTTGTCGAATGCCGGCATTCAGGCGGAGATGGCGGGAACAACGCTTCGCGGTGCCATCCTTGCGCTCACCAGCCCGAGTGCCGAGGCCTCCGCGAAACTCGCCGAACTGGGTGTCAGCGTGGTCAACGCCCACGGCAACGTCCGGCCGCTGGCCGACATCATCGAGCAGCTCAACAACGCCATGGCCGGCATGGGCAGCGGTGAACGGCTCAATGTGCTGGGACAGATCTTCCAGGCCCGCCAGGCGGCCGGCGTCGCCGAACTGCTCAGCCAGGGCGCGCAAAAACTCCGCGACTACACGGATGCGCTGCGCAACTCCGGCGGCGTCGCCGCGCGCATCGCCGGCGTGCAGCTCAACACATTGACCGGCGACACGATCATTCTGAAATCCGCGCTCGAGGGCCTGGCCATTGCCATCGGCGAGTCGATCGGCCCGCCGTTGCGGATCGCGGTGGCCGCCATCACAAGAGTCGCCGGTGCCGTGACGAAATGGGTGCGGGAGAATCGTGACCTGGTGGTGATGGTCGGCGCCGCCGCGATCGCCGTCGGCGGATTGGGCATCGCGCTGCTCAGCCTGGGTGTGGCGGTGAAGGTCGCCGCCTTCGCCTTCGGCGGTTTGCTGTCGCTTGCGCTGCTCGTCAAGGCCGTGTTCGCCGGCTTGGCCGGCGTCATCGGACTCGTGGTTACGCCATTGGGCGCGATCGTGGCCGGCCTGGCGACGATTGCCGTGGGTCTGGCGGCGTACACCGGAACGATCGGCCGGGCGACGGCCTGGATTGCCGACGCGTTCAACGACCTCCGCGCCTACATCGGAGACATCCTGCAGGCGATCGTCGACGCGTTCCGCGCCGGCGACACGCAGGCCGCTGCGAAAGTCATGTGGGCAGCATTGCGCGTCGAATGGGAACGAGGAGCGGCGTTTCTCAAAGGTGTCTGGTTCATCATCGAATCGACGTGGATCGACTTCCTCGAGCGGTTCAGCACCGGTGCGGTCAACGTCATCGCCGATCTCAAAAAGGCCTTCGCCGGCCTGGCCAGCTACATCGTCAAGGCCTTCAACACGTCGAAACGGGGCTGGGAGGCGTTCAAGTTCAACCTGCAGAAGGGCGCCATCGAACTGGAGCGCAAAACAGGCCTGCTCACCGACGAACAGGCGCGGAAGGCGAAGATCGCCGCAGCGCTGGACACGGCTGCCAATCTGGCGGCCATCGAAGCGGACTCCGCCCAGGCGGACGCCGTGTTCGGCGCGCTGGTGCAGGAGATCGAGGCGGACCAGGCTGCGAGGCTTGCCGAGCTGCGCGCCAAGGCAGAAAAAGCCCAGCAAGATGCCGGCAAGGGCTTGGTGGATGCACAGAGCGAATACAACGCCGCCCAGGCGGAACTGGCCAGGGCCATCGCCGCCGCCCGCACGTCACTGGCGAACGCCCCGCAGCGCCGGGCCATCAAGGAGTTCGAAGCCAGCGTGCAGGGCCTCGGCGACATCCTGAATTCGCGCGGCGGCTCGATCTTCGGGACGTTCAATGCCGCGGCGCTGCGGGGGCTTCGCGGACGGGATCCGAACGAGGAGACGGCCCGCAACACCGCAGGCATGCTGCAGATCATGAAACGCCGCCGCTGGCGAGGGATTTTCGGTTGATGGCGATCACAATCCATGAACATTTTGAATCGCGCCGCGTGGGCACGGGCCACAACCCCTGGGCCGAGCTCAAATACACGGTGTTCGGCACCGACGATCAGCCCAGCGCATTGATCACGCTGGAAGCCGGCTCGCCGATCGTCCTGGATGTCTATGACAACGGCAGCCTGATCCTCTGGCGCGAGGACGCTGACGTTGAGCAGATCGGACCGGAGCTGTGGTCAGGCATGGTGCGTTACGGCACTGTCCCGCCGGCGGAAGAATCGCTTTACGAATTCGACATCGGCGGCGTCACACAGCACATGACGCACTCGCTGGCCACGATCGCCCGTTATGCGCCGACCGGTAAGACAGCTCCGAATCACAACGGCGCGGTTGGTGTCACGCCGAATGGCATCGAGGGCACCGACGTCATCATCCCGGAGTACAAGTGGGCCGAGACGCACTATCTGCCGGCGTCGGCCATCACTCCCACCTACAAGGCGATCGTCTATTCGCTGGTCGGCAAGACCAACAACGCGGTGTTCCGCAACTTCGCCATCTGCGAGGTTCGCTTCGACGGCCTGCTGGGCCGCAAACGTGGAGGCGGTGACTGGGAGGCGTCGTACCGGTTCACGGCATCGCAGAGCATCGCCGACCACACCATCGGCGAAGGTGCCAACGCCATCACCGGAATAGCGAAGAAGGGCTGGGATTACCTGTGGGTCGAATGGGACGAAACGGTCGACGGCGGCCAGGCGAATCTTGTACGGATCCCGAAGGCCGTGCATGTCGAGAAGATGCTGTACTACGGGGATTTTTCACTGCTGGGGATTGGGACGTAAGTCATGCCGCTGTTCAACCGCGCACGCATCGGTGACGAGCAGATCTCCACGGCCGACTGGAACGGCCTGATGGAGATGGCCCGCGAGTGGCAGCGCGGCCGGTTCAAACCGGGACGGCAGGGACAGTCGACGCAATTCATCGATCGAACCATCAGGATCCGCAACGACAGCGGATCAGACTGTCCGCGGTTCGGCGTGCTCGGACTTATGGCTCCGCTGATCCCGAAAGCCAACAATGCGGCGTTCTTCTTCAATCAGATCGCACTCAGCGCCACGACGCCAGCCGCGGATCACGCCGGACGGTTTGCCGTAGCTGCGCAGCCCATAACGGCCGGATCGATTGGGCGAGCATGGATCGACGGCGTCTGCCTGACACTGGTGGAGATGGCGGATGAGGAACATTCCGCTGCTACCGTCTCCCCGGGTGCGACGCGCCTGATCAGTTCCGCCGAGGGTGAGGCCGCGTTGCTGTGGATCGAGCCTGTTGAGCAGCGCGATGTCGCCGATATCGCCTGGTGCATCATCCGGATCGGCAACAGCGGTGGTGCATCATCAGGCACATCGCTGGGCTTCTGCCGGATTGAGTCCGTCATTGGAACCAGCGCGCCGTACCTGTACACCGCCAGGCACGCGACGCCGGACGGGAGCGGCGGATTCAATCCGATCGGCTCCGACTTCGACGTGCGCAACGTCGACGAGTCCGGCCCCAGCGGCGCCGGCGTGTACAAGCTGCAGGTCAACGACGTCGTGCCCTACTGGCAGGGTGAGGACGGCGATTACTACTGCACGCGCAGCAATTACCGGGGGACGTACTGATGCTGCACGCCGAGGGTGCTCAGTACATCATCTCGCGAGCCTTCCGCATCGGGGGCAGTTACGGCGCCTTCCGCCAGTGGGAGATGGGCATCTGCGGACTCAACACTACCGGCCCCGATCAGACTCCGCCGGGTTGGTGGTTCACGTATCAATACGTGCCGCCGTATGATGAGAATACCCCTTACGCCAACATGATCGCCGGCGTCGCCTGCGAAGGCGGTGCGCTCGACAGCGTGCATCGCGGAATTTTCTCGTATGCCCGCCAGCCCGTGCAACTCGCAGCCGAATCGCTCGGACGCAGTATGCGGACCAGTACATCGCCGGCGAATTTCGTGAATCATCTCCAGTGGGAGCCGCGCGGCGTCGACCCCGGCTACCGCGAATGGAGCAATCGGCCCTGGGAATCACTGCACCGCTGGCCGTGGGTGAACCCGTTCTGGGACGTGGACACTTTCCCCGATCCGCCGCCGGTGCCCGATCCGAATCCCGACGGCACGCCGAGTTGGGCGCTCATGCTGGCCACCGATCCGTACACCGGCGTGACGTTCAGCGTTGGGCTGGCGTTCATCGCGTCCGTCGACGCTCCACGCGTGTTGCTGGCATCGTCGCGATTCCTGCGCCCCATCCAGATCCCGCCGGGCGGTGCGTTGGTCGCGCCGTTCGAGTCTCTCATCCGGCCGACAGCCAGCACGGCCGCATTCCTCGAGGTCGTCACGCGGCGGGCTTTCGAGAGCGGCTACGAGATTGTCCCGGGTGGTTATCGATGCGGCCTGTCCTGCGCGCCCGAGATTCGCCACGACAGTACGCTCGCCGACGTGCAGGAGGTCGACTACCTCGTCAGCGAAGGCTACGACCGAATCGAGCTGTCCGAAGACTGGACGCTCGAGCCGGACGGCTTTTCCGTTCGCGCCTCCACGCCCTGGTCGAACACATTTGAGAACACCGGCACCGCGCCCTGGCAGACGGTCACGCATGTATTCGTCTCGTGCGCGTACATCGGAGGAAGCGGCGGCAAGGACAACCTGGCGTTCTGGTACGCGCTGCCGGCGCCGATCATATTGCAGCCCGGCGAACGAATCATCGTCCCCAACGGCGTCGTCTGGAGCCTGACGAACCATGACTGATTACAACGTCACCCCAGCCAGCGGCGCCCAGTGGGCAACCACCAGTCACTTCAACGAGCGGCGAAGCGCGACCGCGGAGCCGTTCCGCATGCATTGGGGCGATTTCAAGGACACGTCGCTCGGCAACCGATTCCGCCTGGCCCTCAAGAAACTCGAAGGCCTGTTGTACGTAGTAGGCGGCTCGATCCCGATGTATGCGGAGGGCAAGCAATGGTGGCATCGCGACAATCCCCGCTGTCTGTGGGGCGTCGAGCAGCAGTATGAGATTCAGCTCGCGGTCGGCGGCGATCGCCTGGTCCGCTACGACGAAACCGCGGCGCTGGGCAACGTCGGTGGCGGCTCCAGCGCCGGCTGTTCGGTGCCGATCCGCTCGCGAAGCGGCGATCCGAACGCTCAGTTCGCCCGAGCGGCGCACTCGGCGTACTTCCCGCTGGGAAGCGTCGAGCGGCTGGGCAATGTGACCGTGCACGATCCGGCGGCGATGCCCGCGGCCAACCGCTGGCCGGACGCAGACGACGTCGTGATCCGCTGGACCTTGCCCGCGGCCGTGACCAGCGTGGACGCGGCGCCGGTGGTGCACGCCAGCATCGGCGATTTCGTCACAGCGGAGTCCAGCCCCGGCGTGTGGGAAACGACGATCCCCGCCCAAGCCCATGACACCTGGGTCGACTGGTACATCGCCGCGCGCGTCAACGGCGGCCCCGGCGAAGTCACCGACCCGCAAATGCCCGACGGCCAGGTGCCGCGGTTCGACGGCCGGACTGAAGACCCAGAGCACCGCGCGGCCGGCGCCGCTTACTCGTATTGTCAGTACACGCATTACAACCCGTACGCCCACGGTCTGCCCGAGCTCATCGAAAAGTGCCGCAAGGGCACCGACTGGTACCGCTTCACGCCGGACGAACAAGTCCAGCCGGCGCTGATCAACCTCGTGCGCTTTGTGCTCGACCAGCTCGTGACCGAGTACTCGTTCGAGCACGCTCCGTCGCTGCGGACCGACGAGGAGTGCTGCCTGCACATGCCCATCCGCTGGCGCTGGAGCGGAAGCGCCCAGCCGGACCATTACGTCGGTGGCGGAAAGGAGCCGGACGGTGAGCCACTGCACAACCGCAGTGCCCTCGCCGGAAGCGAGGCGGCCCGTCGCAGTTGGCGCGGCGTCGGGATGCGTTGGCGCAACGATTACCCGCCTGGATTCTTCGCCGGCAACTGGTACTTCGGCGACGACGAAAGCTGGCTGGCCTGGCCGGGATACCTGCGGCTCGACCCCGACCCTCAGGATCCGATCAACCTCGCCCTGATGCGCGACTACATGAAACGCGGGCTCTGCGCCGGCGATTGCATCGACCCCGTGCACATCGAGGAGCTCATCGCCGCCATCGAATACTTGTGCGACCACGGGCTGTGGAAGACGGAACGGATCAACACCCGGCCGTTCACGCCGGGCACCATGTGGGGCTCGACCTGCGGGCACTGGTACAGCTACGAGCACTTCGAGTTCAAGTACGACCCGCCTGAAACGTACGAGGAGGAGCACTATTCGGCCGGCTGCGACCTGTGCTGCCAGGACTGCTACAGCAATCCGTGGGTGCCGGAGAACGGCTGGTGCATCCCCTGGCCCGGGCCGTGCACATTGGACCCGGGCAACCCGGACTGCTTTACCTGGGAGCAGTGCAACGGCCTCGCCAAGTGCTATGCCGAGAAGTGGAACAACAAGCATTATTACGACAACCCCGTCGGCTACACCGTGGGTGTCGAGAATTACCGCGAGGACATCGCTTGGGGGCTGGACTGCGGAGGCGATGGGTTCTTCCAACCGGGCGCGTACGTGGGCAACTGGTTCAATTCGTCCATGACCGATGAGGGGTGTTTCCGGGC
Source organism: Phycisphaerae bacterium (assembly GCA_040235375.1). Lineage (GTDB taxonomy): Bacteria > Planctomycetota > Phycisphaerae > UBA1845 > UBA1845 > JBECKQ01. The sequence goes on from JBECKQ010000317.1 coordinate 8,028, forward strand.
GTCGACCGTGCAGCGGTCTGTCTACGGCTCGTCGTATTATCTGTGCGGACCCGCGCGGCACACAGCCAACGGGCCGGACGACGATCACGGCAACGGCATCACCAAGCATCGCAGGGACGACGCCGGCAACATCAAGGCCTACCCGAGCATGGGCAACCGCTACGACGACATGCACGCCTGCGAGGAGCCGGACCCGACGTCGCCGGATCCGCCGTGGTTCGAGCGGGTGGTGCCGGTCAAGAACAAGGGCCCGGCGCCGCAGTGGATCAACACCAGCCCCGACCGCATCTGGAACGCCACCGAGCTTGAGCCGTATCTCACGGTGGCGGGCATCGGCATCTGGAAGCCGGATGGTTCGGAGCCGCTGACGAAGTGGTACGACCGCGACGCCAACGATCTGAAGCCGTACCCGATCATTGGCGAGACCTGCTCGGAGGACTGCGACGATCCCGAGGTCCTGTGCAACACGCACCGCCAGGCGCACATCGACATCGACATGTACGGCTACGAATACGTCGATCCCCAGACGGGTAGCACCGAGTGGCGGTACGGTTGCAAGGGCGAGCATGTGTATGTCTCGATCGACCTGAACAAGGACGCCGAGGGTGTGCCGCAGCTCCGCGATTACGACCTGGGGATCGCCGACCCGCCGTTTGCCGGTGGGGTAAACGATCCGTGCCTGACGCATTTTGCGATGAACGACTGTTGATGGAGAGGACAGTGATGACCGCTACATGGGAACGGATTCCGGAGTTCTTGTTCTGGACGCTGGTGGTGTGGGCAGCGGCCAAGGCGGTGTTTCGGTCGTACCCGGCCGCGGTGCTGCGCGGCTGGGTGCAAGCCCGAGGGGCGGGCAACATGGAGGCGGCCAGGCGGGCGCAGTTCGAACTGCAGAGCGGATTGCAGTGGCACCCCGCGCTGATCCGGGGGCAGTCCG
>JBECKQ010000370.1:0-4232 GCA_040235375.1 Phycisphaerae bacterium
TTGTCGGCGCCATTCCCGGCCATGCCCCGGATTCGCTCGACGAAGTTCGCGAGAAGGTCGTCGCCGACCTCCGCCTTCAGCAAGGCATGGAGAAGGCCAAGGAAACGGCCGACGCGTTCACCGCCAGCGTCGGCACCAGCGGACTCAAGGCCGCCTGGCAGGCGAACACGGACCTCGTTGATCGCGTCGCCCCGGACCAAGGCGGATATCGGGAGCCGCCGGCGTTCCCACGATCGATGTTCGGCCGTCCGCCGTTCGTTGTCGGATTGGGAATTCCCTCTGAGGAGTTTCTCGACACGGCGTTCAAGCTCGCGGCGTCCGGCGACGAATCGCAGGTCAAGGTGGTGGAGGTCCCTGCTCTGGCGAAGGTCGTGGTGCTACAGGGCGTGAAGATCGACCCGGTCTATCAGAGCCGGTACGAGACTCTCCGTGCCAGCATACGCCAGCAGCTTATGCAGACCCGCGGGGCCCAACTCGTGTACGATTACCTCGATCCGGAACAGATTCGGGCGCGGACCGGGTTCAAACGGGCCAAGAACGCTTGATCGATTGTTCGATCGGTCAGGGGTTGTCGGCTGCCAGGCGCGGTTCGCGCGGCGGGGTGTGGCGGACGGCGGCGGTCCTGGGGTCGCTCGGTCCGGCTTTGTGGAGCTCCTTGAGGACGAGCCCCGGTGTGAGCACAATCGGCAACTTGATCGGCTCGCCGGGGCGGTTGGCCGGAATGATGACGTTCAGCGGCACGGCGTCGCGTCCGAAGCGATTCAAATCTGCGGCAATGTCGGGATCGTACCGGGTGAAGTCGGCCTCGATCGGAATCACGCCGAGCCTGGCCATTTGCGCGCGCACATCGTCGCTGCCGAAAACAACTTTCTTGTTCAACTGGCACGTGGTGCACCAGCGGGCCGTGTAATCGACGTAGACGGTGTAACCCTGGCTGGCGAGGCGTTCGGGCAGGTCTTTCGAGAAAGCGATCCAGGGAATTCCCTCGCGCGACCAGTCGACGGCGGCGACGAGCTCATCCAGGCGATCGCCGCCGATCACCGCTGCGGAGCGAGCCTCGGGCGTATATTGGCCGTAGGAGAACCAGCCACCCAGGGCGGCAATCAGCACGGCGGCGACGGCGCCGGTCACTTTGCGACCCGCGCGCGGGCTGAACTGCGTTCGCCCGACCAGCCAGCAGGCCAGCGCCAGGAACGCGAGGAAGGCGACGGTCCACACGACGCCGCTGCCGCCGAGCAATGCGGACAGCACCCATAGCAACCAGATCACCGTGCCGATCAGCAGGAAACCCATCGCCTGCTTGAAGCTGACCATCCACGGACCCGGCTTCGGTATGTACCTCATCCAGCGCGGGCGAGCGGTGAGAAGCACATAGGGGGCGGCCATGCCGACACCGACGGCACTGAAGATGACAAACACCATCACGGCGGGCTGCGTGAAAGACCAGGCGATCGCGCCGACGAGGATCGGCGCGGTGCACGGCGTCGCCAGCAGCGTCGCGAGCGCGCCCTTGAAGAACGCGCCAGCAAAGCCCTCGCGTTCCGCCGCCCCGGCGAGACGGCTCGAGGCGCTGCCCGGAAGCACCACTTCGAACGCGCCGAACAGGCTCAAAGCGAACACGAACATCACCGCGACCATCGCGACTACGAACGCCGGCTCCTGGAAGAACGCGCCCCAGCCGCGGATTTCGTGCGTCACGTGCTGAAGCAAGAGAATTCCGCCCGCCATCACCCAGAACGAGAGGACGATCCCGGTGGAGAACACGAGGCCAAGCTGAAACACACGCTTCGGCTCCTCGCTCGCCTGCTGGACGAAACTGAGGATCTTGATCGAGACGACGGGCAGCACGCACGGCATGATGTTGAGGATCAGCCCGCCGATCAGCCCCGCGATGATGTACCCTGCGAGGCCCCATTGCGCGAGGTAGGCGCCGACTCCTGAGTCGGACGCGGGTGGCGCTTGCGGTGCGGGCGCCGAGACATCGGCATCGCCGCCGGCGTCTCCTGCCGCACTGCCACTCCCGGGCGTCAGGCCGCCCATTTGCGCGTCGGTCGGCTGGCCTGCGGCCGACGCCCTGACGGACGCGGACTGCAACGGCACGGACCATTCGACGACCTCCGGCGGGAAGCACCGCCCCGAGTCTTCGCAGGCCTGGTAACGAAGCAGGCCGCCGAGCGTTACCTCCCGCGACAGCGTGGGTGACTCGACGGTGACCGGGATTCGAATGGTCATCGCGCCGGAGAACTCACCGACCCGGCCGATGCCCTGTACGTTGCGGAACTGCGGCGCGGGGAACTCCGCCTGGCCGGCCTGTAGTCCCTGCACGTTTTTGGGAAACACGCTCGTCGGGATGAAGTACTCCTGAAGCGGCTTGTTCGACTGGATGTGGTGGCCGCGGGCGATGTCGAGCTGGAGATCGACCTCGAAGTGATCTCCCATCGAAACGGTCGACTGCGACGGGGTCGCCTTGAGCTTGGCATACTTCGCTTCGGTCGCAGGTTTGGGCAGGGCCTTGATGGCCGAAGCGAAGAGGTCCGCAATCTTGCCGCCTGCCGGCCGGCTGTCGCGAGCCGTTGGGAGCGAAACCTTCACCACCTTCGAGCCGGGAACGCACGCTTCCTTGCATGCCAGCCAGCGAACTTTGGCGGTGATGTCGACGGGTTTGCCGATCGGCAGGTCGGCAGGGGCCTTGGCCCGGGCCAACAGCACGGGCTCGCCTTCCAGCACGTAGGTCACGATGCCCGCGGTTTCGTCGCGGGTGGGAACCGGATAGCGCAGCGGGCCGATCTCGAAACCGGGCGGGGCCTCCCATTGCACGTACGGCGCCATGCCCGACTGCCCCGGGTTTTCCCAGTAGATATGCCATTCCTCCGGAAGCTTGAACGCCAGCGCCACGTCGAACGTGCTGCCGGGCGATACGGCCTCGACGGACGAGTACAGATCAAGCCCGACGTCCGGGGCCTTAATCTGCGCCCACGCGGCGGAGCTCAACGCGATGATCACGGCGAATGCAACGATGCCGGTTCGCCTGCGGCAGATGGTCATGTCTTCGCACCTCTTAACATCCAGATCCGCCCGAGAACATCATAGGGCTTACTTGCGTCTGTATGGGCCTGACAGACGCAAATCATGCGGGCTGAGGGCCGAAAAGAGAAGTCCCGACATGTTTCGACCCGGTCAATCCCTCATTTTCCGGCATGGGCGCGAGGCGGTCTCCACTCGGCGAATGATGCCGGAGCGACTTATAGGAGCTCTCGGTCGATGGACCGGCGCTACTGGATATCGTATACGAATGATGGGAGAGAGTAGCGTCACCCCGCGACCGACCCCCCTCCGAACCCGCCAGAGGTGCCTGATGAATCGTTGGCTGTTTGATCGCGTAATCGGTGCGATCGTGCTGATCGCCGTGATTGCTGGAGTCGTCCTCGCCCTGCGTGCCACGGGCGTGTATTGAGTGCGCCGCCGCGGCCCGGGCCGTGCCGCGAGCGGCGAGCCTATGCCCTCGACCGGTTCGAGCAGATGGCACGGCGTGGCACGGGCTTCCAGCCCGTGACGCACAGGCAGAAGGTCCGTCGCGTCTGGCCGGCGCCGTGTCTTGCGGCGCGAGTTTTTTCGTGTTCGACCGGCTCGAACCGGTGACGCTCAAACGGTATCCCCTCGGCGGCACCGTGAACTGGAGCCGGTACCGGTTTCGTTCCCCCAGCGGAGGCGGCGACTCGAATGCGGACGTCTCGCCCGCTTTCGACGTGCCGATCAAGTAGGAATCGGGCGTTCCTACTTTTCGCGGCGAAATCAGGTTGGCGTTGAGGAGCCGTTCCAGCGGTACGGCCTCGGTGCGGCCGTCATGCGTGTCGAGTCTTGCCGCTGGCAAAGCCGACGAGGTAACCCAGATCGGAAATCGCGCACTGGGTAATGGCCCAGTAACCGGCGCAGACGACTGCGATCAGGGTGGGCACGATGGTTACGCTGCGCATGTCACCACATCGTTTGTTACAGAGGTGATACGCGGGCGGTGATCACCGATATGCGCGCGACGTCGTCAAGTCGCCGTCCGCGTCGAGGCGTCAATTCAGCCGCAGTGCGTCCGGCGGCGCGGCGTCGGGAACCATGCGAGGCATGGGTATTGTCGCTTTTTTGTGACAGCATCAGGCAAGCTCGTGCAGTGACACTTCCGATCTGTTAGAATGCGGAATCTTCGCCGGAGCCGCGCTAGCGTTGAGCCGAGTGGCAGC
>JBECKQ010000373.1:0-3902 GCA_040235375.1 Phycisphaerae bacterium
GATGAACGTTCCGGCGCGGTTGATGAACGTGCCGAGACACAAGACGTGCACGGACCGCGGTAGCTCGGCGTAGCTGCGGATCATGGAACGTACGGCCATTGTCGGCATCCGGTCGAGATTGCGCCGACTCTGATGACGGCGCTGCGATCTGGCGATTATCGCAGAGAGGACGAGGCGAAGATAGGCCGGGCACAGCGCCGCGCCTGCCGGCGACGGTGTCCGCGGCGCGCCCCGGTGTCCTCAGGTGGGAAGATGCGCAAACGCCGATCGTCGAATCGTTGAGGGCGGAGGACGGGTTGTCGCCTCATCCGCTCCCTCACGGTCGCGGCTCGGACGAGCATACGCCGATTCAACCGGCCATCGCACGCGTTGATTCAGGTTCGCGCGGTGAGTTCGAGCAGACGGCGCTTGTGCCAACTGATCGCGGCGCCGAGGGCGAGCAGCGTCAAGGCGCCGGCTACCACGACGAGGGCCGGAAGGTGCGCCCGGCCCAGCCAGTGGGCGGTAACCGCAAAGACATCCATCACCGCCAGAATGACGGCGACGCATCGATGATGCGTCCACGGCTGCAACTGGCCCCAGGTAAGAAACACAGCGACCATCGCCACCGCGTGCCAGCGCGCCACCCAGCCGACGCCCGCATCCATGCTGAATATCCACGAGGAGATCGCCAACGCGGCGATGACCGGCAATGCTGCCAGGAAGGGGCGTCTGTGAAGGGCGACGTGCAGGCAAACGAGGAACGTCCAGGCGCCGGCAAAGCAGACGATCATCGTGTCGCCGGCCAGCCGGTCCATGACCAGCTCGCTGAAGCCGATGAAGCTGCACACCAGCGCCGTTACCGCGAAACCACGCGAGCGACGCAGGTATCCCAACATGGCCATGTACGCGGCGGCGCCGAGGAAGATCACGCCCAGTTGATTCCGCGTCACGCCAGCAGAGAAATCCGGCACGTACGCGGCGATGTCAACGGGCACATAGGAGTGGATCAATCGGGCGAGACTCCAGACGGATGTTGCGACCGCAACGTGCAGCATGATCGACAAACGCGTTCGGATGAATGCCAGGATGTAGGCGCCCGCCGCAAGAGCCAGTACCAAGGTGAGCGGCTCACGCATGAGCCGTGGCAAGGACTTGACCGGGAACGGGGGGGCGAAACCGTCGAACGACAGGGCAACGGCGGCAGCGGGCAGGATGGCAAACAGAGCGAGGACGTCCCAACGCAACGGTCGGGCACACGCCGCCGCTTCCATACCGACGACTCCTGTCGCAACCAACAGCCCAGATGCATAGAACCACCGCGCATGGCCGAAAAACGCGTGGTTCATTGCGGCAAGGTGGGCGGCTGCCGCGCAAACCGTGATGGCGATGAACGCCAGGTTGATGGCGGGGTTACCGCTCGCCGAGTCGGAGGTCGTTACGTGCGACGACGAGAATGCCCGGTGGGCTTGCGGCAACATCAACAGCGTGACGACCGGCAACAACCACCAAAGACCATAGAGAAGCAACTCGTTGGTCTCCGTAGCGCCCTCTCGGATCTTCAGCATCGGCTGCGCGACCGCGACCGCCAGAATACACAGGCCACCCGCCAGTTGCGCTGCGAGATTGATCTCGAGCCGAAGCGCGTGCCGAATTGCGTGGAGCTCCGCCAGGGCAATGACACACGCGAGCCCCGCGAGGATCAGTCCAAGGTCGCCGCGCAGCGCTGACATTTCCATGGTTGCCACCAACGGCCCTGTCCAGAAGAGCGCGGCGATCAGCAGCAGGGACGGTTTGTCCTCGGGAGAGCGCCTGGACTGGTGCAACGCGACAAGCACGGCGCCGACGCACCACTCGTAAAGTTGCAGCACGATCAGCGTCAGGAGAATGTGGCGGATCTCTCCGGGAGCGTCATCGGGTGACACCAGAAAGAGCCGGGCGCCGATTGCCATGAGGGTGGCGCTCAGCAGATAGAGTGGATTTCGCCAGAGCCACCAGTGCAGACCGTCGCCGAATCGCGGAGCGGATGGGTTACTAATCGCCGTACCTCCTGTGTGATGGGCCTGCAAGCCCACGTGGCTGCGAGCTGACGGCGCGCAGAATGCTCGAACGGTGATGGCCTGAGCGTCGCGGCCTCAACCGCGCGCGACCGCAGGGCCGCACCGGCTACGTGCGATGGCGAACTGTGCGATGACGATGGCGGATCGGCGGAAAGAGATTGATTGGATGATAGCTGCCTTTGATGACGCCGAGTCGATCACGCCATCTACTAACCTCTACAGTAGTTTGTAGGTTGACGATTGCAGGCGAGTCAACTGCTGCCGCGTCTGAATCTGTCACGATTTCGCGCGGTAGCGACGCAACAAGTCCACGATTCGCTCCAGCTCCGCCGTCAGCGGCGACTCAATCGTCATGGGCTTTTCCGTGATCGGATGCTGGAAGCTGATCCGGAACGCGTGCAGCGCCTGGTACTTCAGCAGCGGCTCTTCGGAGCCGGACCCCGCCAGGTCCTTTTCGCTGAAATAGTGGCCGCCGTAGAAGCTGTCGCCGAACAGCGGATGGCCGATCGCCGACATATGCACGCGAAGTTGATGCGTCCGCCCGGTCTTCGGGAACATGTGCACGATCGCGAACCCGGTGAACCGCTCCTGAACTTCGTACCGCGTGATGGCCTCTTTGAAAAGCATCTCGCGGGTGGGGAAGCCCGGCACGCAATATCGATCGCGAATCGCGGGATGCGCGGCGAGCGGCTGGTCGATGATGTCGCTATCGAACCGCGGATTGCCTTCGACGATGCCGAAGTACACCTTCTGGACGGTCCGTTTCTCAAACTGGAGCGAGAGCCGCCAGTGGGCCTCGTCGTTTTTGGCGATGAGCATCACGCCTGAGGTGTTCTTGTCCAGCCGATGGATGATGCCGGGACGGAAGGGATCGTCGCCGTGCGACAGGTTCCGGCCGGCGTAGAAGGCGAGGGCGTTGGCGATGGTGCCCATCTGCGACGGGTGCGACGGGTGGCAGATGATGCCGGTGTGCTTGTTGATCGCGATGATGTCGCGATCCTCATAGATGATCTCGACCGGGATATCTTCGGGGATGACGTCGGTCGGCTCCGGAGGGGGCACGCGCAGCTCAATGACGTCGCCAGTGCCCGGCTCGTAGCTGCACTTGACCGGCCGGCCGTTGACGGTCACGTCGCCTTGCTTGATCAGCCGCTGGAGAACCGCCCGCGACAGCCGTGGGAACCGGCCGTGGAGGTACTTGTCGATTCTGCGGCCTGGCACGCGCCGGCGGATCGTGAGGTGCTCGACGACGAGTTCGGACTCCGGCTCATTGATGTCGTCGTCCGGCGCAGCGTCCGACCGTTCGGTCGGCTGTTCGTTGTTCGGGGCGTCTGTCATGAGTACGGATGTGCCGCCTGTTCGGCATGATCGACCCGTGCGATCAAGCGGGCCGCGACGGCGAACGGGGCAACCTGCCGCAGTTCAGATCGAGTGCTGCCCGAGTCTAGCAGTGGCGCTTCCGGATGTCGATTGACCGCCGGGCAGCGCCATCATCGGCAACCGTCGCGCTTGTGGAACCTGCGTATGGCCGCGATGATTGGAACGCAGGTACAACTGCAAGCTGGCGAGGAGCGAATTGAAGATTCGGGCAATTGTCAATCCAGTTTCCGGCCGGAGGAACATGTCGGACCTTGTCCACCGGCTGGCGGAGGCGCTGCGACGCGTCGGTTGCGAATTCGACCTGGGCGAGTCGCGTCACGCCGGAGACGCGGCGCGGCTCGCGGCGGAGACGCCGGACGAGACGAAAGCGGTCGTCGTCGTGGGGGGAGACGGCACGTTGCGCGAGGTGCTCGAGGGGCTCAATGGGCGGCGGATTCCAATCGTCGTTCTGCCCACCGGCACGGAGAACATTCTCGCGAAGCA
>JBECKQ010000424.1:0-12537 GCA_040235375.1 Phycisphaerae bacterium
CCCCATGTTGAAAAACGTGTACATCGCCGGAGGCGTTCGAACACCGTTCGGCTCGTTTCTTGGATCGCTCAGCGAAGTCCCCGCCCCCAAGCTCGGGGCGACCGCGATCAAGGCGGCCCTCGAACGCGCCGCGGTCAAACCGACCGACGTGGACGAGGTCTTCATGGGCAACGTCGTCGGCGCCGGCCTCGGCCAGAACATCGCTCGCCAGTGCAGCCTCGGGGCGGGCATCGGCTCCGAGGTGGGTTGCACGACCATCAACAAGGTCTGCGGCTCGGCCATGCGGGCCATCATCATCGCCGCCCAGGGCATCCAGTGCGGCGACATCGACCTGGCGGTCTCCGGCGGCGTCGAAAGCATGACCCAAGCGCCCTACCTGCTTCCGAAGGCCCGCACCGGCTATCGCATGGGGCACGGGCAACTGATCGACTCGATGATCCACGATGGTCTCTGGGACGTGTACAAGGACGTCCACATGGGCATGTGCGGCGACAGCACCGCAAAGGAACTGAATTTCTCCCGCGAGGAGCAGGACGCTTTCTCCATCGAGAGCTACAAGCGGGCCCAGGCCGCCTGGAAAAACGGCTTCTACAAGAAATTCGTCGTGCCCGTCGAAATCCAGACCCGCAAGGGCACCGTCACCGTGGCGGAGGACGAGGAGCCCACGCGCTTCAACGAGGCCAAGTTCCGCGAGCTCAAACCGGCCTTCGGCAAGGAAGGCACGGTCACCGCGGGCAATGCTTCGACCATCAACGACGGCGCCGCGGCCTGTATCGTTGTGGGCGAAGAGAAGCTTAAAAAGCTCGGCATCAAGCCGCAGGCTCGCATCCTCGGCCACACCAACGTCGCCATGGAGCCCGACCAGTTCACCATCGCCCCGATCGGCGCGATCCGGAAGCTGTCGGAGAAGCTCTCGCTCAAGCTGGCCGACGTGGACCTTTTCGAGATAAATGAGGCATTCGCCGTAGTGGCCATGGCGGCCATGCGCGAGCTCAAGCTCGACCACGCCAAAGTGAATGTCAACGGCGGCGCGGTTGCGATCGGCCACCCGATCGGCGTGACCGGCGCACGCATCACCATCGAGCTGGCCTACGCACTGGCAGCGCGTGGCGGGCGGCTCGGCATCGCCTGCCTGTGCATCGGCGGCGGTGAGGCCAGCGCCATCGCCATCGAGCGTGTGAGTTGAGCACAAGCGACCACGGCGCAGCCGCAGCAATGTGTTCTGCGACAATATGTTACAACTCGGCTCGCCATTACAGGCGGCAGCGCCATTTGGGTGGTGCGCGGCGTGCCGGGACGCCTCGACGGCGAACGTGATCGGAGCTTTTTTCCGCGGCGAACCATGCAAACGCACCTATAAATAAGAGATGGCGGCGGCGCTGAGTGCGCCGAATGAACGCCCGGCGTCAGGGGTGTCAAGGCAACAGGCAACGTCCCCGAACCACCGTTGCGTGCGCGTCGTAATCTGTTTAGCGAGCGGCATTTACAGTTTTGCAGGCCTTGACCTCGATCGGTAAAATCCCGCGCGGCAACAACACGGGAACCAGCCATGCGTGACTACTTCTACAACGTCTACGCGACGGTCCGAACGATCCTCATTGGGATGAAGATCACGCTCCGTTACTGTTTCGCAAAGACCATCACGGTGCAGTACCCGGACGTACCTCCCACGGTGCAGCCGCGATTTCGCGGTTTCCACTGGTACGAGATCGAGAAGTGCATCGCCTGCGACCTATGCGCAAAGGCCTGTCCCGTCGACTGCATTTACATCGAGAAGACCGGCCCGCGCAAGACCGACAAGCAGACCGGCACGGCCGTCGGCGGCGCGATGACGCGCTACGCGATCGACTATTCCAAGTGCATGTTCTGCGGGTTGTGCACGCCGCCGTGCCCGACGGACTGCATCCACATGGGCAGCATTCACGACCTGTCCGGCTACGACCGTAACGCGATGATCGTCGAGTTCACCGAACTGGCGAAGCAGGGTCTCAAGACGCCGCAGCCGTTGTGGATGCAGAAGGACGATCTGCCCGAGTGGGCGGCGAAAGCGAGGCAGGAGTGGATCGACCGGGCAGCCCCGGCGCGCCAGAGCATGCTCGAAGCCCTGACCGAGCGTGAGCCGCCCAAGAAGAAGAAACCCGAGGGCGGCGATGGCGACCAGGCAGCCGCCAAACCGGCGGCCAAGCCCGCCGCAAAGACGAAAGCTCCCGCGCCGGGGGCAAGCGCCCCGGCGCAGTCATCGAGTGAGTGAGTGAGATCATGCCGACTTTGATCGCAGCCGCCGAGGCCGTTCGTGGCGACACGAACGTCGAACTCGTGCTCGGCATCCTGTTGTTTCTGGCCACGGGGATCCTGGTTCCTTTCGCCATCCTCCTGGTGGGCAAGTTCCTGCGTCCGACGATGCCGAACCCGGAGAAGGCCATGCCGTACGAATGCGGCGAGCCGGTGATCGGCGACAGTTGGATCCAGTTTGACCTGCGGTTCTACATCGTTGCTCTGTTCTTCATCATCTTCGACGTCGAGATTGCCCTGCTGTGGCCCTGGGCCGTCGTCTACAAGGGGCTGGGCGCGTATGGATTGGGCGTGATGCTGTTCTTCCTCGTGCCCATCCTCGTCGGCTTCTTCTACGAGTGGCGGTTTGGCTACCTTGACTGGGTGCGCTCCGACGCCGCGCACCGCGAAACGACCCTGGGCACGCCGGCAGCGTCAGGCGGGCAGCGATAGCGGCCTGGAGAACGACATGAGTTGGATTGAGAACCGATTCGAGGAAGGGTTGATACTGACCTCGGTCGATTGGGCGCTCAACTGGGCGCGGCAGTACAGCATCTGGCCGCTCACGTTCGGTCTGGCGTGCTGCGCGATCGAGATGATGGCGACGGGCATGTCCCGCTGGGACCTGGACCGATTCGGCGCCGGCGCCTACCGGGCGACGCCCCGCCAGGCGGACCTGATGATCGTGGCCGGCACGGTCACTTACAAGATGGCCAGCCGGCTTCGCCGTCTTTACAACCAGATGGGCGAGCCCCGCTTCGTCATGGCCATGGGGGCCTGCACGGTCGGCGGCGGGCCGTACTTCAAGCACGGCTACCACGTAGTCAAGGGCGTCGATCTGGTCGTTCCGGTCGACATCTACGTCCCGGGCTGCCCGCCGCGGCCCGAGTCGCTCCTCGAAGGCCTGATGCGCCTTCAGGACAAGATTCGCCACATGTCGCGAGCGCGCGATCCGATCGCCGAGGCGAACAAGCGCCAACTGGCCGGGCTGTAGGCCCGCCGCGGCTACCGCAGCGGACCACGATCTGCCGGCGGCCGTTCAAGGAACACTATTTGATGTCACCTGAAGAGATTTGCGCCGCACTCAAGCAGAACTTCCCGGATGCCGTGAAGGACACCGTCCTCGAAGGCGCTCATCCGTACGCCGTGATCGCGGCCGAAAGCTGGCCGCAGGTGGCGCGTTTCCTGCGCGACGATCCCGCGATGGGCTTCAACTTCCTGCGCTGCATCTCGTCGATCGACCTGCTCGCCGACGACAAGCTCGGCGCCGTGTACGACCTGTTCGCGATGTCGCCCGTTTCGGCCACGCAGGACATGACTGTGCGCCACGAGTTCGCAGTGCGCGTCGTGGTCGATCGCAACGACCCGCACATTCCCAGCGTGACCGACGTGTGGCCCGCGGCCAACTGGCACGAGCGCGAGGCCTATGACCTGATGGGCATCGTCTTTGACAATCACCCGGATCTGCGACGCATTCTGTGCCCCGACGACTGGGAAGGGCACCCGCTCCGTAAGGACTACGTCTTCCCGACCGAGTATCACGGCATCCCCGCGACGACGGAGCACGAGCTGACGAATCCCCGGCATTAGGCGGCTGGCCCGCGTGCCGCGCCAAGTGGCAGGTCCAACCTGCTGAGCCGCCCGGAGAAAGCCATGGCTGATACGATCGATCAAACCAGGACTGTCGAGCGCGAGCCGGCCCAGGGCGACGTCGCCACCGAGGAAATGCTCGTCAACATGGGCCCCCAGCACCCGTCCACGCACGGCGTGCTCCGCCTCGTTCTCCGCACCGACGGCGAGATGGTTCTCGAAACCGTCCCGCACATCGGCTATCTCCACCGCTGTGCCGAGAAGATCGGCGAGAACGTCGCCCCCTACCAGTACATCCCCTACACCGACCGCATGGACTACCTCGCGGGGATGAACAACAACCAGGCCTTCGCCCTCGCGGTCGAGAAGCTGGCCGGCCTCGAGGTTCCCGAACGCGCCAAGTACATCCGCGTCATCTTCGCCGAGCTCAACCGGATCGCCTCGCACCTCGTGGCGATCGGAACCTACGGGCTGGACATGGGCGCGTGGTCGCCGCTGCTGTACTGCTTCCGCGAGCGCGAGATGATCCTCGACATGTTCGAGTCCACCTGCGGTGCCCGCCTGACCTACAGCTACATCACCATCGGCGGCGTGACCGACGACCTGCCCGACGGCTTCGTGGACCGCTGCAACGAGTTCCTCGACTACTTCGAGCCGAAGATCGTCGATTACAATGAACTGCTCAGCTACAACCACATTTTCGTCAAGCGGACCGCCAACGTCGGCGTCATCTCCGCCGAGGATGCCGTCGCTTTCGGCCTCACCGGGCCCAACCTGCGGGCCAGCGGCGTCAAGTTCGACCTGCGCAAGGCCCTGCCCTACGAAATCTACGATCGCCTCCAGTTCGACGTGCCCGTCGGCGAGCCCGGCGGCCAGGGACGCATCCCGCGCGGCGTCGTCGTCGGCGACTGCTGGAACCGCTACTTCGTCCGCATCATCGAGATGGAGCAGTCCGTCCGGATTATCCGGCAGTGCCTCCGCGACCTGCCCGAGGCTGACCCGAAGGAGGGCGTCTGCCACAAGAAGAACAGAACGGTCAAGCTGCCGGCTGACGAGGTCTATTTTGAGATTGAAAATCCCCGCGGCCAGCTCGGCTTCTACGTCCAGGGCGACGGTTCGGCCATTCCCAGTCGCGTGAAAGTACGCGGGCCGACCTTCTGCCACCTGGGCATCATGAATTACGTGTCGAGGAACTGCCTTCTGGCGGATGTTCCCGCCATCCTCGGCTCGTTCGACATCGTCCTCGGTGAGGTCGATCGGTAGGCGATCGACGCCTGCCGGCAAGCCTTCGTATCTGCCGGCCGGCGCTAGAATTGTGTGACTTTCGCTGTCTCCCGCAGGCGACCCGTTCGCCGATCGGTCATTGGAGCGCTGATGTGACCCAGATGTCTGTCCCCTGGCGCGAGAGGGGGCCCGCCCGCCACAACGTATTCGCCCGGCTCATCGTCGCCATCGCCACCGGCATCTACCGGATCGCGGCACCGATCGTCCGGACCATACCGGGCCTGCTGCTGATCGCCGCGATCGTCGTCTCGTGCCTGCTGGCGTGGGCCTTTTTCGGGCTGTTCCACACCGTCGGCGACATAACCGCATCGTCGTCGAACACCTCCGCCGTAAGCGTTCTCGGCATGCCGCTGACGGTGGCCGAAATCTACGACTATGCGCAGAGCATGCACTGGGCGCTGCCCAGGCTGTCGGCGTACGTTCTCTGGGCCGCCCAGTCCGAGCTGCTTCGCGACATCATTGCCCTCATCGGCATTCTCATTCTGTTCAACGTCATCCCGGTCTACGCCATCTGGTGGGAGCGGAAGGTTGCCGGGCGAATCCAGTCGCGACTGGGTCCCATGCGGGCGGGCCGCTGGCACGGCTGGGCCCAGTCCTTTGCTGACGGCGTCAAGCTGATCATCAAGGAGGACCTCGTCCCCGGCGGTGCCGATCGCCCGCTGTTCCGCATTGCGGCTTACCTGGCGTTCGCACCGTCGTTTCTCGCGTTTCTGGCGCTGCCGATCGGCACGTACTGGGTTTTCCGCAACATTGACGTGGCCCTGCTCTTCGTGCTCGCCATGCTTGGCATTGAAGTCGTCGGCGTGATCGTCGGTGGCTGGAGCAGCAACAACAAGTGGAGCGTCTACGGGGCGATGCGCGAGGCCTGCCAGATGGTCTCCTACGAAATCCCCATGACGACCGTGCTGCTTGTGCCGATCATGGCGGCCGGCACGCTCAACCTCTCCGTCATCGGCGACCTGCAGCGCGGCGGCTGGCATACCTGGTACGCCTTCCACAGCCCGTTCACGTTCGTCGCCTTCGTCACGTACTTCATCTGCTCGCTGGCGAGCTGCAAGCGGGCGCCGTTCGACCTGCCCGAGGCGGAGAGCGAGCTGGTGGCCGGCTTCCACACCGAGTATTCCGGCTTCCGCTGGGCGATGTTCTTCTTCGCCGAATACTGCGCCATGTTCGTCGTGAGCGCCCTGGCCGTCACGCTGTTCCTCGGTGCGTGGCACTCGCCCATCCCAGGAACGTGGCGCTTCGGCGGCGGCACCTTGTGGGAGGAGGCGCTGAACGGGCTCCTGTTCAGCGGGCCGTTCTGGTTCCTGCTCAAGTGCGTGTTCTTCCTTTACGTGCAGATCTGGCTCCGCTGGACGCTTCCGCGAATCCGGATCGACCAGGTGCTTTACGCCTGCGTGCAGGTGCTGTTCCCGATTGCCCTGATCACGCTCGTGGGGCACGCGTTGTGGATGCTTCTGTTCCCGGCCGGCTCGTTGGTCTTCACCATCGTCAACGTGATTCTGTCCATAATCGGAGCCGGCTTCCTGCTCGTCGCCATCGGCATCGGCCTCTACGGGTTCATCCACCGACGGCGGCTCGTGGGCTATCTCGTTGTCGATCCCTTAAGAGGGGCGTGAATCAATGCGAACTGCGGTGATACTCGGTATTTGTGTGATCGTCCTGGCGACCGCCGCGATGGCATTCGCCCAGCCCGTGCCGGCAGAACAGTTGCAGGTGACCGAGCAAGCGGCCCCGCAGCAGCCGTGGTCGCAGGCGCTCGAGGCGATCTTCTTCTACGTGATCTCCGCGGCCGTGCTGTTGTCGGCGCTCGGCATCTGCATATCGCGGAACATCGTGCGCATGGCCGTGTACCTTTTCTTCACGCTCGGCGGGGTGGCAGCGCTGTACTTCCTTCTGCTGGCGAACTTCATTGCCGTCATTCAGTTGATCGTCTACGCCGGCGGAACGCTGATCCTGCTGATTTTCGGCGTGATGCTCACGAGCAAGTCGCCGTGGGCCCGCTTTGACGTGAAGAAAAAGGAGATGATCGCCGCCGGCATCGTCTGTGCGGTGTTCGCCGCCGTTCTGCTGGCCGTCATCACGACCGCCACCTGGCCCGTCCAGTCGCAACCGGAGGTGCACGCCGTGTCGGTCGCGAACTTCGGCATGGAACTGCTGACCACGTATCTGGTGCCGTTCGAGGCGGTGAGCGTGCTGCTATTGGCGGTCATGATCGGCGCCGCGTATCTCGCCCGGCAGGAGTAATCGAATGTTGGAAACAAGGGCCACCGGAATCACTCGTCCGGGCGGCAGGAAAGAAAACGTCAATCATGTTCGATCCTGAAGATTTCAAGTACGTGAAGTTCCTGGTGGAGATCGGCCTGACGCACTACCTCGTCGTCGCCACGCTGCTCTTCTCCATGGGCATCTTCGTCATGACCACCAAGCGCAACGCCATCGGCGTTCTGCTGGGCGTCGAGATGGTGCTCAACGGCGCCGCCATCAACCTGGTGGCGTTCAACCGATACCACGGCCTGGCGACAGTCGACGGCCAGGTGGTCACGCTGTTTATCATCGTGCTCGCCGCCGCCGAGGCGGCTTTGGCCGTCGCCATCTGTATGAACTACTACAAGAACCTCAGCACGATTGACGTCGACCGCGGCGACACGCTCGCCGGCTAGAACGAGCGGACGAAAGATATGCATCCATACGAAATCGCCCTGATCGCCGGTGTGGCCGTACCGCTCCTGATGTTCGCGGTGCTCGCCCTGTTCGGCTACCGCATCGGCAAGCCCGCCGCCGGCTGGTGCGCCGTCGCCGCCGTGATGGCCAGCCTCGCTCTGTCGATCTACGTGCTCGTCGGCTGGCTCGGTGGCACCGCCGCCGACCACTTCCGTCTCGGACAGGAGGCCGCGCGATACACCTGGCTGACCATGTCCATCGGCGCCAACCACATACCCGTCCAGTTCGGCGTCAAGCTCGACAGCCTCACCGTGGTCATGTACTTCATGGTCACCCTCGTCTCGACCTGCATCTTCGTCTTCAGCGTCGGCTACATGTCCGGGCACAGCGACGAAGTTGACGGGATATCCAAGTACCACCGCTTCTTCGCCTACCTGTGCCTCTTCGAGTTCTCCATGCTGGGGCTCGTGATCTCCGCCAGCCTGTTCTTCCTGTTCGTCTTCTGGGAGCTGGTCGGCCTGTGCAGCTACCTGCTGATCGGCTTCTACTTCGATCGCAAGTACGCCTCCGATGCGGGCATCAAGGCCTTCGTGACCAACCGCGTCGGCGACTTCGGCTTCCTCATCGGCCTGATGCTGGTGTTCACCTTCCTGCAGACGCTCGACCTCGATCAGGCCGCCCGGACGTTCGCCGAGCAGGCCCACATGAAGACCGGCATCTTCGCTCCCGTGGTGCAGATCTTCGGCTGGCACATAACCGGTGTGACGCTCGCCACGGTGATGGGCATCGGCCTGTTCTGCGGGGCGATCGGCAAGAGCGCTCAGTTCCCGCTGCACGTGTGGCTCCCGGACGCCATGGCCGGCCCCACGCCGGTCAGCGCCCTGATCCACGCGGCGACGATGGTCGCGGCCGGCGTTTACCTGGTCGCGCGGATCTTTCGCCTGCTGACGCCCGAGGCGCAGATGTTCGTCGCGGTCATCGGCTGCATCACGCTGACCATCACCGCGCTGATCGCCATCGTGCAGACGGACATCAAGAAGGTCCTGGCGTACTCCACGCTCTCGCAACTCGGCTACATGATCTTCGGCCTGGGCGTCGGCGCGTGGATCGCCGCTCTGTTCCACCTGATCGTGCACGCCTTCTTCAAGGCCATGCTCTTCTTGTGCAGCGGCCAGGTTATTGAAGGCTGCCATCACGAGCAGGACATCCGCAGGATGGGCGGCCTGCATAAGAAGATGCCGGTGACCTGCTGGACGTTCTTCGTGGGCGTCCTCGCCATCGCCGGCTTCGGCATACCGGCCCTCAACTTCGGCCTCGGAGGCTACTTCTCGAAGGACGAGATCCTCGCCGTCGCTTACGAGCGAGCTTACAACTGGACATACCGCTTCGAGGAAGGCGCCGAGCACGGCGCCGCCGGCCATCATGCCGACGCCGCCCAGCCCCAGGCCAAGTACATGCTCGCCCAGCATCACGCGGCGGAGCCGGATGAAGACAAGATTCTCGAAGAGGACGCCGGCTACCCCGGTGAGGGCGAGATCATCGGCAGCGAGGCCGCGCGGGAAGCCCGCGCCGCCAAGCAGAAAATCGGCAGAGACACGCCGGTCCTGCCCAAGTGGATGTTCTGGCTGCCGATCATCATCGCCTACGTCACGCCTTTCTACATGATGCGCTGCTGGTGGCTCACGTTCATGGGCAAACCGCGCGATGAAGAAGTGCATCATCACGCGCATGAGATGCCGCTGATGTGGGTTCCGCTCGTCGTGCTGAGCATCGGCACGGTGTTCACCAGCTATTTCCTGTTCCGCCCGGAGATCGCCGAGGCGGGCCGGCAGGCCACCAACGCCGCCATGGTCGTCGCCGTCGATGGCGGCGAGCACGGCGAGCTCAACATGCTCTCGCTCACGCACGAGGCGGCGCATAACCCGCACGGGGCTTTGATCTATTACGTCGGATTCGCCTGGCTCATCGGCATGGTCTTCGCCTGGCTCATCTACCGCAAAGGCTTCATCCTCGCGGAACGGCTGCGGCGTATCTGGCCTTTGAACTGGGCGTATGTCGCGCTCGAGCAGAAGCTGTTCTTCGACCACGTATATAACACCGTGTTCGTCGCCGGGACCCAGTGGGTCGTCGCCCAGGCTGCCCGGCTGGTGGACACGTACATCATCGACGGGCTCGCCAACCTGCTGGCCCGCATCACCGTGGGGCTGGCGAACTTCAGCGGTTGGGTGCTCGACGCCGCCGGCATCGACGGAATCGTCAACGGCCTCGGCGAGACGGCCGAGGGCCTCGGCGATATCGTCCGCCGGCCCCAGACCGGTCGCATTCGCAACTACCTGCTGTTCGGTACTGCCGGCGCCAGCCTCGTGCTGATCGCCATTGTGATCGTGGCCGTGAAGATAGGATAAAAACGTAGCTGAAAACGCGCCGCAAAGCGGCGATCGTCAGTGAATTGGAACGGATCGTCTGGTAAACAAGCTGAAGGCCGCAAACTCGAGAATTCCGGCCTTCGATCTTCGACCTTCGAATACTGAGGTTCCAAGCCGTGCACCACTTGCTAAGCTGGATCGTATTCATCCCCACTATCGGTGCTCTCTTCTGTCTCTTCGTTCCGAAGGAGACCATCAAGTGGGTGGCTACCGTCGCCTGTGCCGTCACGCTGATCGTGTCGCTGGCCTTGTTCCCCACGTTCCTGGGCGCAGGTGACGTGTTCGGCGGCCACGGCGGGACGCATTTCACCCAGCAGGCCCAGAAGGTCTTCGGCCAGTCCTACGGCACGCTCCACCACGTCGAGCGCGCCAAGTGGATCAGCGGCAAGAACTTCGCCATCGAGTACTTCCTCGGCATCGACGGCCTCAGCTTCCCGCTCATCATCCTCACCACGCTAGT
Organism: Phycisphaerae bacterium; assembly: GCA_040235375.1. Classification (GTDB taxonomy): domain Bacteria; phylum Planctomycetota; class Phycisphaerae; order UBA1845; family UBA1845; genus JBECKQ01. The sequence continues at coordinate 10,696 of JBECKQ010000424.1, forward strand.
CTCCTTCCTCGCCTGCGTGGCCAGCCTCGGCTTCCAGAAGTGGAAGATCAACAAGGGTGAGCGCGCCTACTTCATCCTGTTCCTGCTGCTCGAGACGGGCATGCTCGGCGTGTTCGTCGCCCTCGATTTCTTTTTGTTCTACATATTCTGGGAGGTCATGCTCCTGCCGATGTACTTCCTCATCGGCGTCTGGGGCGGGCCGCGGCGCGAATACGCCGCCATCAAGTTTTTCCTCTTCACCCTGGCCGGCTCGGTGCTGATGCTGGTCGCCCTCGTCGCGTTGTTCTTCTACAGCGCCGAGGCCGTGCACAAGTTCCCTGAGCTTGCCCAAAGCTACCACACGGGCCAGACCCTGACCACCGGCACGTTCGACATCATCGAGCTGTCCACCAACGAGGCGATTCAGAAATACTTCGGCGCCGCCTCGACGCTGTTCCTCGGCGTCAAGTTCGCGCCGATCATGTTCATGTTCCTGTTCGTGGGGTTCGCCATCAAGCTGCCCAGCGTGCCGTTCCACACGTGGTTGCCCGACGCCCACGTCGAGGCGCCCACGCCGATCTCCATGATCCTGGCGGGCGTCCTGCTGAAGATGGGCGGCTACGGCTTCCTGCGGCTGTGTTACCCGGTCTTCCCTGTCGGCGGGGAGTTCTGGGCGCTGGTGCTGTCCACCGTGGGCGTGGTCAGCATCATATATGGCGCGCTATGCGCAATGGCCCAGACGGACTTCAAGAAGCTCGTCGCCTACAGCTCCGTCTCGCACATGGGCTACGTTCTGCTCGGCATCGCCGTCATGACCTCGAACGGATTCCGCGGGGCGATGTTCCAGATGATCGCCCACGGCATTTCCTCACCCATGTGCTTCTTTTTGGTCGGCGTGATTTACGACCGGGCCCACCATCGCGAGATCAACCGCTTCGGCGGATTGTGGCTCACGATGCCGCGATACAGCTCGATGGCGACGCTCGGCTTCTTCGCGTCGCTGGGTCTGCCCGGTCTGTGCGGCTTCATTGGTGAAGTCTACGTCATACTCGGCACCTTCCAGGCGGGCACGAAGTTCGCGTGGGCGTACACCATGGCGATCATCGCCGCTTTCGGCGTCGTGCTGACCGCCGGGTACATCCTCTGGGTGATCCAGCGGGTCTACCTCGGCAAGGTCCGCGAGGAATACAAGGCGTTCCCGGAGGCGAGCTTCCGCGAGATGTTCGTGCTCGTTCCGCTGGGCGTTCTGGCGATCCTGCTCGGCGTCCTGCCGTCGCAGACGTTGTTCAACTTCATGGACGGCACGCTTTACAACCTGCTTGACCACGTTCAGTCGGTCACGCATACGATTACCGCCATGGCGGGCTGAGGCTCCGGCCCGGAAGGCGTAACGCTAAACGAATCGGTTGCACACTATGACGAGCTTGTTTGCCCAAGCCCATTGGATGCCGAAAGCGGCGGAATACTTTCTGTTCTCACCGGAGCTGGCCTGGGTCGGCGTCCTGGCCGTGCTGATGATCGCCCCGCTGATCATCGGCCGCAACGCCCGCGCCATCGGCACGCTCGCCCTCATCGGCATCGCCGTCATCGCCTGGTTCAACTTCAAGGTCGCCGGCATCGTCGCCACGGGCGGCGAGACCGGCCTCAGCCACACGCTCGAAGCCGGCGCCGGCCCCACGGGAATCCTCATCGCCGACAACCTCAGCATCTTCTTCAAGATGGTCCTGCTCGTCTTTCTCGTCGGCGTGATCATACTCTGGTGGATCGGCTCTTCCGATACCGAGCGCAGCGCCCCGGAATTCTTCGTCCTTCTGCTCTCCAGCGCGTTGGGCATGGCCCTGATGGCCAGCACGCAGAACCTGC
>JBECKQ010000443.1:0-3463 GCA_040235375.1 Phycisphaerae bacterium
CATCGCCGGCAGCGATATCGAGGAGCTGGTGGTCGTACCGCTCTACCCGCAGTTCAGCGGAACGACGACGGGTACCACGGTCGAAGAGGTGTACCGGCTGATCAAGCGGCACGCGCTGCACGTGAACGTGAACGCGGTGACGAAGTGGTACAACGACGCGGGTTACCTGAACGCGCAGGCGCAGTTGATCGCCGACTTCGCGCGCGAGCGGCAACTCGATCCGGAGAGCGCGTTCCTGCTGTTTTCCGCGCACGGCCTGCCGGTCTCGTATGTCCAGCGCGGCGATCCGTACGAGCGGCAGCTCACGCAGAGCTTGCGGCTGCTCGTCGAGCGGCTGGGCTGGCCGGAAGATCGGCAGCAGGTGGCGTTTCAAAGCCGGATGGGGCCGGCGCAGTGGCTGGAGCCGGAGCTGACGGCCACGCTGCGAAAGCTGGCGCAGCGCGGCGAGCGGAACGTGATCGTGTGCCCGGTCAGCTTTGCGGCGGACTGCCTGGAGACTCTCGAAGAGCTGAAAATCCGGGCGAACGAGTTGTTCGCGTCGCTGGGCGGGACGCTGCACGTGTGCCCGGCACTGAACACGAACGAACAGTTCATCGAGGCGTTGCGGGAGCTCGTGCTGCGCGGATCGAGGCCGGTGTTGAGGTGGGGCCGCGGTCACGAGCCACTCATCAGGCCGAAGCGGCGAGCGTGCGAGAACACCGACGCGCAACTGGGCCGGCTGGTCATGGTGGGCGTGTCGCTGGCGAACCGGCTGGGGCCGGGTCGGGGCCCGCAACTGGCGTACGTCGAGCCGCAGCGGCTGGCGTGCGTGAAGAAGCCGCACCACGAAATCGAACAGTTCCTGGCGAACCTGAAAGAGAAGGGTCAGATCGCGGAAGCGTTCGTCTGGAACACGTGCTATCGATTCGAGTGCTACGCCTGGCTGAAGGAAAACTGTAACGGCACGGGCGCGGGACAGGCGTGCGCGGTGAGCGAGCTGCGCCGGGAGCTCTTTGCGGGGGACGCGCCGGCCGTGCAGATCAACACACTCTTCGGCCGCAACGCGTGGCACCACCTGATGCGCACGATCGCCGGGCTCAACAGCGGCTTGCCGGGCGACAAGGACATCGTGGGCCAGTTCCGCACGGCGTTTCAACTGGCGGAGCGGGCGAAGATGGTGGGACCGCACGCGCGGTCGCTGGTGGACGAAGCGATCCAGTTGGCGGAGGGCGTTCGCAAGGATACGCCGTGGGGGGGACTCGATCCGGGCTACTGCCATGCGGCGCTTTCGCGCATCGAGGCGCGGCTGCCGGTGAAGCTGGCGAACCTGCGGCACGTGGTGGTCGGCGGGTCGACGACGTCGCGGTCCGTGCTGGCGTCGCTGTACGAGCACTTCGCGGTGAAAGAGAGCGATGTGACGCTGGCGTACCGCAATCACCAAGGCGGGCAGATGAAGCTATTGCGGCAGGCCGTGCGGCACGGGCGGCGACTCCGCGTCGGATCGTACACGGAGGCGGCGCTGCTGACGGCCATCACGGATGCGGATGTCGTGTACTTCGGGATCGATCGCGAGGAGACCGTGCTCGACACGGACACGGTTCCCGGGCTGCGCGACCTGAACGAGCGGCCGCTCTACATTCTGGACTTCAACACGGCCGGCTCGACGAACGGATTGAAGGGTATCGAGGGCGTGCGGCTGTGGTCCGCGGCGGAGCTGGACGTGGAGGTCGAGGCGTTCGCCGACGCGATGTGCAGCGACGAAGAGTTCTGTGCGACCGTCGAGCAGGCGGAGCAGTGGATCGAGCAACGGGCGCCCGTTCCGGCCCCGCCGAGCCTGGAGTTGCCGTGCCAGGATCGCGACGACAACGGCTATCCGACCTGCACGCGCTGCGGCCGGATGCTGGCCGCGGTCGAGGAAAGGAGCGCGGTATGAAGGCGGCGGGCTTCGACATCGACCTCGAATTGTTCAACCGCTACGCCGGACTGGCCTTGCCGCGGCACGTGGCGTACCCCATGCCGACGTGGTGGTCGGACATGACCGCGGACGAAGCGCGGGACGTGCTGGCGGGGACAGGCAACGGCAGGTCGCCGCGCGATCTTTCAATCTACGTGCACGTGCCGTTCTGCGAGCAGCTTTGCCGCTACTGCGCGTGCACGCGCGTGCCGCTGTCGCGAAAGTCGAAAGACGTTGACGAACGGACAGACGCGTATGTCGCGGCGGTGCTGAGCGAGATCGATCAGCTTGTCGGCGTTCTGGGAAGGCGGCGCGTGCGGCAGATTCACTGGGGCGGAGGGACGCCGACGTTCCTAACGTGTGAGCGTCTGCGGCGGATTCACGACGCGCTGGCCGGCGGTTTCGAGTTGGCGCCGGAGGCAGAGGTCGCAATCGAGCTCGATCCACGGGTAACCAGCGAAGAGATGTTGGTAATACTCCGCGAACTCGGGTTCACGCGGGTGTCGTTCGGCGTGCAGGATTTTGACGAGGCGGTACAGAGCCACGTCGGCCGCGTGCAGCCGTTCGCGATGGTAAAGCGGATCGTCGAACGCTGCCGGGAGCTGGGCTTCGTCAGCGTGAACTTTGATCTGATCTATGGGCTGCCGCTGCAGACGCCGGCGACGATCGAGCGGACGATCGCGCAGACGATCGAGCTGTCGCCGGATCGCGTGGCATACTATCTGTTCGCGCAGATACCGGACAAGATCGCCGTGCAGCGCGGGTTGGACTACACGCGGCTGCCGGACAGCGTCACGAAGCTGGGGATGTTCCTGACGGGCGTGCAGCGATTCACCGAGGCGGGATACGAGTTTGTCGGGCTGGATCATTTCGCGAAGCCGGATGAGCCGCTGGTGAAGGCCAAGCGCGAGGGGACGCTGCAACGGAACTTCCAGGGAATGACGACGGGCGGGGGGCTCGATTTGATCGGGATCGGAGCGTCGTCGATCAGTCACCTGGCGGAGTCGGCGTATTTGCAGAACGTGCGGGAGGTTGCGGCGTACCAGTCGGCGATCGAAGCGCAGGGCTCGGCCGTCTATCGCGGCAAGCGGTTTACGGATGAGGACGTCGTGCGGCAGGCGGTGCTGAGCGACTGGTACTGCTATGGCGGAGTGGACCCGCGGAAGATCGAATGGCGGCACGGAATCGTGTTTGAAGAGTATTTTGCGCGCGAGCTCGACGTGATGCGCGAGTTGGCGGACGACGGGCTGGTGCGCTTTGCGGTGGACGGCGCGCTCGAGGCGACCATGCCGCTGGGGCGCGTGCTGATGCGGACGATCGGGGCGGTGTTCGACGGGTATCTTGCGCCGGATGCGTACCGGGTGGGCGATCGGCAGTACTTCTCGGCGAATGCGTAGGAGTCGGTGTGAGTAGAGCGCTGAAAAACGACTTGGTGTTGCGAGCCGCTCGGGGTGAGCAGACGCCGCGCACGCCGGTGTGGATGATGCGGCAGGCCGGCCGGTTCGATCCGGCGTATCGGGCCCTGCGCGA
>JBECKQ010000007.1:0-4977 GCA_040235375.1 Phycisphaerae bacterium
CGGTACTCTGGGCGATGGCCGTTGGTAATCGTTCGATTCCTCGGGGCATCCATCTGGCATCCATGTTCGGCAGAGAGGCACATGGCAGAATGGCGAGGCGCCGGCCCGGCGCTGTGGCCGGTTTGACGCTGCTCGCATGCGCGGTGGCCTGCGCGGGGCTCGCGATCGCTGGTGCAGTAACTTCATTTTCCACAGGGCGTTACGCGTTCGGCCTGCTTTGTATGGCGGTCGCGGTTGGGTCTCTTCCGCTGATCATGGCGGCGTGGTGGTGCGGCCGCGTGGCCCGGGCAACCGAGGCGGCCGAACGGCATCTGGCCGACATCCGCCACACCCTGCGCGAGCACGCCCCCGACCGTCTGCATCCTCTACGCCGCTTCGATCTCGCCGACGCGGCCCGCGATCCGGCCATGCTGGTCAGTGCGACGCTCGTCACCGCCCGATTCCCGCGATTGGCGCGATTCCACGCGGTACCCGATGGCAACGAAATGCCCGGCGCTAATGTGCAGCCCGGGATTGGCGTGGAAATCGGTCGACCGGCGGCAGGCCTGGACGAAGCGCGGTTCGAGGCGGCGCTCGCCGCCGGTCAGCTCCGCACGGCGCGGACGATCGCGCGGACGCTCCGGGCCCAGTGGGGGCCGCGACGGTTCGCCGTCGTCGAGCGGCGGCTCGACGCACTGGCCCAGGCGACGGCCAAGCGGCTCCGCGCACGCTTCGGCGACCTCGTGCGCACCCGACAGTTCGAGGATGCCCTGCGGCTCGGCGAACAGATCGCCGAGCTTTTCCCCGGCTCAGTGATGGAGCGAGACTTCAGATCGCTGCGGCCCGTGCTGCAAACGCGCGCTCAGGAATTGCCGCCGCAGACAGCCCCCATACGAATCGCGCAATAGAAGATCGCCGCGAGTCGCGACAGTCAGACCGTCGCAGCGCAAGCGTTCAATCAGGAAGTGACGCGATCTGCCGCCAGAGGCGCGCGGACTCGTCTTGCGCGCGGCGGCGCACCGCGGCCTCATCGCACACGAGGACGCGCCGATCGCGCATCACCCACTCACCGCCGATCATCATGTCCTTGACAATCTGCGGCCCCATGCCGAACACGAGATGACCGAACAGATTCTCGCCGTTCAACGGCGTCGCCGGCAGGTAGTCGGTCACCACGACGTCGGCCGCCGCGCCGGGCTCGAGCCGCCCCACCGTTACGCCCAGCGCTTCCGAGGCCCGCGCCGCCGCGGCGGCCATCATGCCGATGATCCGTCCCGGCGAAACGTCCCCGTTTGCGTCGCGCGATTTGAACCACGCGAACTTTGCCTCGGTCAGCATGTCACTGCCGATGCCGTCCGTTCCGAGCATCACCGGGCAGGTGAAATCCGCCAGCCGGGCGTAGCCGACGCTGTTGTTCATGTTGGACCGCGGGTTGTGGGCGACGCTGACGCCGAAGTCCTTCAGCCGGGCTGCCGCAACGGCATCAAGGTGCGTGCCGTGCGCGAGGATCGATCCGGCCCGCAGCACGCCCGACCTGGCCAGGTGATCGAAGAGCGACCGGGCAAAACGCTTCCGGCAGTCGCGTTCGTCAGCGCCGTCTTCCGCGACGTGGATGTGAATGCCCACGTCAAACTCACCCGCCAGCGCCGCCAGTTCCGCCAGCGTTTCGGGCTCGAGCGTGAACGAGGCGTGCGCGCCCACCAGCGCGGCAAATCGACCATCGCGCCGCTCGCGGCACTTTTCGAGATACCGCCTGTTCTCCTCGACGCCGGCGCGAGCGCCCGCTCGTCCATGACGGTCAGTCGTCTCGTAGCACTGCACGACACGAACGTCGAGATCGCCGGCTCCCCGCTCGATCCGATCGAGCGAGCCGGCGATGCAGTTCGGCGAGGCGTGATGGTCGATGATGGTCGTCGCGCCGCAACGGACGGCGTCCAGCGCCCCGATCCGCGCCGAGGTCTCGATCAGATCGGCGTCGAGCGCCCGGTCGAGCCGCCACCAGATGTGCGACAGAATCTCCAGGAAATCGCGGGGCGCGGCCCTCGGCGCCGGCATGCCGACGGCCAGCGCCGAATACAGATGGGTATGCCCGTTCACCAGGCCGGGCAGCACGACGCAGCCGGCGCAATCGACCACCTCATCGCCCGCCGAGGCCTCGCCCGTGGAACCGCGAGCGGCGATACGCCCGTTCTCGATACGCAGTTCCCCGGCGGCAACCGAAGGCGGATCGAGCTCGACACGCATGGCATTCTTCAAGATGATCGCCATAGACAGTCCTCAGGTTGGCGGGATATCGGCTGGTCGCGCTTGTCAAGGTAGTGCACGGCCGGCCGATTGCCAAGCATTCTCCACCGGCTCGCCTTGCCATATCGGCCGTGATGAAGATACGCTAGGGGGTTCGCACGCGCGGCGACCACGGGGCGCCGCAGTCACGACGAACCCAACCAGCAGGCCAGTTGCAGAGTATGTCTCAATCGATCAACGAGAAGGTCCTCGAACAGACCGCACAGCGGTGCCGCGATCGAGGAATCATCATCCCCACCTTCGCCCAGCAGAAAGATCCGGCCACGGTGCCCGACGCGGTACGCCGACGCCTCGCCAACGTCGGCCTGTGGGACGTGGACCCGCTCAACCTCTTCCGCATCACGTGGAAGAACGAGCCGGCCGAGCGCGGCGGTGGCTTCAACGACGGCAACTGGATCGAGTTCCCGCCGGAGCTCACCGGCGTGCCCGCGCGCATCATCGGTCTTGTCGGTAAGTACTTCCCCACCGGCGCGCACAAGGTCGGCGCGGCGTTCGGCTGCCTGGTGCCGCGACTGGTTTCCGGCCAGTTCAACCCCGTGAAGCAGAAGGCCGTCTGGCCCAGCACGGGCAACTACTGCCGCGGCGGGGCGTTCGACTGCGCGCTATTGGCCTGCACCGCGGTCGCGATCCTGCCGGAGGAAATGTCGCGCGAGCGCTTCGACTGGCTGCGCTCGATCGGCGCCGAAGTGATTGCCACGCCCGGCTGCGAATCCAACGTCAAGGAGATCTACGACAAGTGCTGGGAAATCCGCCGCACCCGGCCGGAGTGCGTGATCTTCAACCAGTTCGAAGAGTTCGGCAACGCCATCTGGCATTACCACCTGACCGGCGGCATCGTCGAAGAGATTTTCGGCCGCGTGGCCGGGCCGCGCGACCGCTTCGCGGGCTACGTCTCCGCGACCGGCAGCGGCGGCACGATCGCCGCCGGCGACTACCTGCGCACACGCTTTCCGCTCGCTCGCGTCGTCGCGGCCGAGGCCCTGCAATGTCCGACGCTGCTGCGCTGCGGCTTCGGCGGGCACCGCATCGAAGGCATCGGCGACAAGCACGTGCCGTGGATTCACAACGTCCGCAACACGGACGTCGTCTGCGCCGTGGACGACGAGCAGTGCATGAGCCTGCTGCGCCTCTTCAACGAGGAGGCCGGCCACCGTTTCCTCGAGCGCCAGGGCGTGCCCGCCGGCGTTGTCGGCCAGCTCCCGCTGATCGGCATTTCGAGCATCTGCAACCTGGTGACCGCGATCAAGACGGCGCGTTACTTCGAATTCGATTCGCGGGACGCCATCTTCACGCCGCTGACGGACTCGATGGAGCTGTACGGCTCGCGCATCGAAGAGCTCAGGCAGGCCCGCGGCCCGTACACCGAGGCCGCGGCCGGCGGCCACTTCAGCCGCTACATCGAAGGTATCGGCATCGACAACATGCGCGAGCTGTCGTACTACGATCGCAAAGCCCTGCACAACCTGAAGTACTACACCTGGGTCGAGCAGCAACAGCGCAGCGTGGAAGAGCTCAATCGGCTCTGGTCGCAGGATTTCTGGGCGGAGGTATTCGACCAGATCGACGATTGGGATCGCCTGATCGTGGAATTCAACCAGCGCGTCGGACTGGCGGCGAAGTAGCGAACGGACGGGAAGCAACCGATGACAACCACACAACCGGATCAACTGTTCGACGATCTCGAAAGCCTGCGCCCGCGGCTCTACCAACGCGACTTCCTGCTGACGTGGGAGCATTCGCTGGACGAGCTGCGCGCCGTGCTGAAAACCGCTGAGGCCCTTGAAGCACTATGGCGGGAGAACGTCTCCGCGCGCGTGTTCGACGGCGGCCTGGCCGTCTCGAACTTCCGCGACCAGTCCACGCGCACGCGCTTCTCGTTCGCCAGCGCCGCCAACATGGTGGGGCTCGCCGTTCAGGACCTGGACGAAAGCCGGTCGCAGATCGCCCACGGCGAGACGGTGCGTGAGACCGCCAACATGATCTCCTTCCTGACCGAGGTCATCGGTATCCGTGACGACATCTACATCGGCGCCGGCCACGAGTACCAGACGCAGGTCGCCGCCGCGGTCGAAGACGGTTTCAAGCAGGGTGTTCTGCCACAACGGCCGGCGGTCATCAATCTCCAATCCGACCTCGACCATCCGACGCAGACGCTCGCCGACCTGCTGCACATGCAGCAGACCGCCGGTTCGCTCGAAGCGCTTCGCGGCAAGAAGATCGCGATGACCTGGGCATACTCACCTTCGTACGGTAAGCCGCTTTCCGTCGCGCAGGGCGTGATCGGGCTGATGACCCGCTTCGGCATGGACGTCGCGCTGGCCTATCCCGAAGGTTACGACCTCTTGCCGGACATCGTCGAGCAGGCCGGACGGCAGGCCGGCGAGTCCGGCGGCTCGTTCAAGATCGCGCACAGCATGGCAGACGCGTTCACGAAGGCGGACTTCGTGTATCCCAAGAGCTGGGCGCCGTACGCGGTCATGTGCGAGCGCACGGAACTGCTCCGCAAACGCGCCCATGACGAACTCACCAGGCTGGAGAAACGGTGCCTGGAAATCAACGCCGGGCACGACGATTGGGAGTGCACGCCGGATCTGATGGCGAAAACCCGCGACGGCCGGGGCGTCTACATGCACTGCCTGCCCGCCGACATATCAGGGGTGAGCTGCAAGGCCGGCGAGGTGACTGCCGACGTAT
>JBECKQ010000038.1:0-10649 GCA_040235375.1 Phycisphaerae bacterium
CCATTGTCCGGACCCGCCAGACAATCAACCAACACGCCCAAGTCACCTGTATCGATCGCGCAGTCCTTGTTGAGATCCAGCGGATCGTGCTCGACCTGAATGTCGCACAGGTTGACGACCGCGTACTCGCCGGCGTCGAGATTGCCGTCCGAGTTGACCGAAGCCGGCACCTGCTGCTGCCACAGCAAGCTCGCCCCGTCGGACGTGGGATACGCCGCAGCCGCAAGGTATACCTGGCTGGGCATCGCGCCGAACTCTTCCGCCAGGTTGATCGTCGCCTCCAGGTATCCGCTGCCGCCGCCGGTTGCCACGTGCGTCGTGCCCGCGGCGTCGAACCAACCGGACCAGTTGTTGTCGTTCTCGTTGCCCACGTACGCCGCCCAGTTGGCGACCTGTCCGGCCTTGGTCCACGGCGCAGCGCGCAAGGCCCCGGCGGGATTGGCGACAAACAGGAAGTGATCGTTGCCTTCGCCGGCATCCCACGTAGCCAGATACAGATCCTGGCCGATCAGGCCGGCGTAAAGAACCATGCCGCCGTTCTCGCCGATCAGCGTCGCGACGGTGTCGAGCGCGCCGTCCATCACCCAGTTGTCCTGACCGGGCGATCCGCCCTCGACGGTGAAGTGCCAATCCTGACCGCTGTTGTTATCCCACGTACCCGCGCCGTCATTGAACACCAGATCGAATTGCGTCGCGCTCGACTGCACTGGCACGGTCACCTGCCACAGCGACTCCGCGGCGTTCCACGTCATCGCCGGGTCCGGCGAGACGACCGGATTCCACCCGTTGAACCCATAGTGCATGTACACCTGCGCGGAACTGGCCAGCGCCCGCCCCTCGGCGTTATACGACACGGTGACGTTCTGCCCCGCCTGGGCAGGGTCGGGATCGATCGTCACCACGTCGCCGCCGGAACTGCCGCTGCCCGAGCCGTCGCCGATGTAGACGTGCTGGATAGGGCTCTTGGCGACGTAACCTTTGCCGTCGGTCGCTTCGATGTAGTAATCGATCAGCACTTCCCGCAGGTCGGTGACCTCCACGTAATACTCGTCCGCGATGTACTGCGGCAGCTCGAAGAAGTTGATGCTCGGATCGTTCAGGAAATTACCGGTGGGGAAGCTGCGGTGCGTCATGGCCAGCGACTGCCACGCGCCTACTTCCGGCCCGCCGGCGTAGGTCTCGTTCTCGATACTGTTCAGCGCATTCGCCCCGTCGGTATCGATGCGGTACTTGAGCGTCGCATTCGTGACACCGGAAACGTCATACACGAACGTCCACACCCAGAAGTCCCCGTTCGACTCATACTGCGTGTAGCCGTACTGCGGGCCGAAGTTCGTCGAGCCGGGATTCCATGGATGCCGCTGCGGATGCCATATCGTGGGCGGCGTGGCGTCCTGCGAGCCCGCCCCGATCACCGCGTCGGCGTGTTGGACGGCCTCGTTGCACGCGACGCTCGGCTTGACCTCCATGTCGAGCGACGTGCCGTAGTACATGTAGCCGGAATTCAGCGACGCAAGGAAGTAGTGCCACGCTCGCTCCGCCTCCGTCGTCGCCGGGCCTGGGTAGAGGATGTGTTCGATGTTGACGCCCCCGGCGATCTGTTCGGCGGTGTCCACGCGGTTCTGCGCCGCGGTGATGACCGCCCAGTTGCGTTCGTCCTCGGCCCAGCCGGCGGGAATGTCGATCTGGCCGGAAGCGTTCACCAGCGGCCAGTTCCAGTTAAGCATGATGGGCGAGCCGAAATCGCCGTCGGCGTTCACCCACGCGCCGTCCTCCACGTGGACGATGTCCCCCGCCGGCACCGGATGATCGGCGAGGTACTCCTGCACGACCGTCGCGGTGTAGCCTTCCGCCTGCGCGGTGCTCACCAGGTTCGGCGTGGCTTCCATGTAGTAGCTGAACCCGCCGCCCCACGCGTTGTCGCCGTCGTGGGCCATCAGCACGAGCATCGGCCGCGACGCATCGTTTTGCTCGTCAAGCGTGGCGAACGGGCCGGTGCTCATCGTCCCGTAGCCGTTGTCCCAGCCGAGGGCCTGGGCGGCCGGCACGGCGATGACTTCGTAGACCGTCGCGGTTTCGGGATCGACGTACTGCGTTCGATGCGGCGTGTAGCCGAACGGATACGCGGTGGCCGGCGAGCAGCCGCGATCGATGTGCTCGCGATACCAGAAAGCTTGCGGCGCATTGAGCTGGTCGGCCGCGTTCGGCGGATCGCAGTTGATGCCGCCCGTGCCGTAAACAACGGGGAAGTTGGTGCACGCCCGCGACAGGTGCTCGCCGCTGACGATCACCCAGTCGATCCCCTCCTCGTCGAGCACCTTGATCAGTTCCGTGCTGAAGGCCATCTCCGGCGGGAACAGGCCGTGACTCATACCCGGTGTCGAGCCCCAGACGTCGTCGTACATGGCCTTGTAGAGCTGGATTTCCTTGCGGATGGCGCTCTCGTCGCACAGCGGCATCAGCGGATGGTGGAACGGGAAGAGAACGATGTCACAGCGTGGCACGCCCTGGCCGGTGGTCGACCAGCTTCGCGCTTCGCGCAGCGACGCATACCACGTCGGCCCGTAGCCGAGCTGGTTCGCATCGCCCAGGCTGAAGATGTTCTCGATCAGCCCGCCGGAATAGCTGATCTGCGCGCCCGCTTCCGGGTAACTGCGAATCGCGTTGATCGAATCGCGGCAGCGATACTGGTACGCCGCCACGCGGTCCGGCCAACTGAAGATATCTCTCAGGTTGTTCTCCGGGTGGGCCGCCCCACCGTCCGTCCGTAGGATCGACTCCCACGCCCGCTCGTAGCGATCGGCGCCGGAAGCCTGCTGGTCCGGCCAGTAGATCGGCTGCTCGAGGTGCCACAGGTAGGTGAAGTGCAACCGCTCCGCCCGCACCGGCCCCGCCGACAGCAGGCCAATAACCACACAACACGCCCACCGCCGGATGATCGCCGCCGGCAGGTTCTGGAACCCCTCCCCCTCGCAGGGGGAGGCCGGGTGGGCGTTTCCGCCGGCGCAAGCCGCCGATTCAGTTCTCCGGCTCACCTGTTCCATCTTCTCCTGCTCCGCAGCCGAAAGCCGCCGGCTCGTAGTCGCCGCCGACCGGCCAGGATCGGCGTTGTGCAGCCCGTGCTGAAAACTGAATACTCTGTGCAAAAACGTGCCTGACCCCCTCGCCCGGCGCCGCAGAATACGACGCTGGAGTTACCCCCATTGCGATAGCGTAAACAAACGAGGTTCGCGAAACAAGCCGGTAACGGCCGACGCGACGTGGAAACGCTCAGGCACGCAGGCTTTTTCCGCGGCGCGCAGCGCCCAGGGGTCTGGTTCTTATTCGCCGCTGCAACGCGACGTCAGGAACGTCGATAACGACTCTCTTGCCGCAATCGGCTGATCAACAAAGCCGTCCCGAAAACGTGCCTGACCCCCTCTCCCCGACCGAGACTTTTTCCGTGGCGCACAATGCGTATACTGAAGCCGTCGCCTGCTGCCGTGGATGCGCAGCGCGAGCGGCGGCCTGGAATCCTGGTGCTACGCGGAGCAATACGCAATGACACGCGGGCTCTTGTTCATCGGTCTGGTTGCGGCCTTCTCATTCGCGGCCGCCTGTATCGAGATCAGCAACCTGAACGCCCTGCTTGTCCCCTCGCCGGCCGCCTCGCCCACGCCGACACCGACCCCGGACACCACGGTCGAGGACGACACGCCCATCGGTCCGGACGTTCCGCCGCCCACCGACAACGTCGACACGAATGGAACGGATTTGAACACCAACGGAGACGTCAACACCAACGGCGACGTCAATACAAATGGCGACGTGAACACAAACGGAGACGTGAATACGAACGGAGACATGAATACAAACGGCGACAACGCAGACACCTCGGGCGTCCCGCCGCTTCCGGACGGGGCGGTGGTCACCACGACCGCTTCCGGCCTGGGCTACTACGACTACACGGTCGGCGACGGCGCGTCACCGGATGTCACCTCGACCGTCAAGGTCAACTACGTCGGCTACCTGGAGGACGGAACGATCTTCGACCAGGGCGACGGCATTCAGTTCAATCTTCAGGAGGTCATCGAAGGCTTCCGCGAGGGAATCTCCGGCATGAACGTCGGCGGCCGGAGGCGATTGATCATCCCTCCGGACCTCGGCTACGGCGAGGCCGGAGCCCCCGGCGCCGGCATCAGCGGAACAGACACGATCATCTTCGACGTCGACCTGCTGGAGATCGTGCCGTAGCAAAGGCCGGAGGCGTGAGGCCGGAGGCTCTGAGTGGCACGAGCAAGATGCCCGTGCCACAATCGCAAACGCAACTCCTCGAAACTCCCCACGGCCTGCCCCTGCAGGTCAGACCGTGCCGTCTATGAGGATTCGTTGGTCAAGCGGCCGGTATGCGGATGCGTCGAGACTCATTGACCGATGCAGGTGATGTGGATGGTCGGACCACGGCCTCGCCCACCATCGCCAAACACCCTCCCATCAGCGAACGGCACAGATCCGATGCCCAAAAAACCGAACCTCTCGAGCCCTGTTCGGCGATTCGCTCGTTTCTTCCGCTGAACGCTCAAGCAGCACGGAGCCATGCGTCCATCGAGAATCCCATCGACGCAACTATTCTCCCCACAGAGTCTTCGCCGAGGTTCGCCAACAACTTTGCATCTGCTGAGCGAAGGAACGCCGTTGCCGCCCTTCCTCGCATTGGGACCTCCTGCATGGCCGACAGGTCTCCACCTTCCTGGAACGCGCGCCTCAAGGCCTCGAAACTGTCCCGCATTGACTGTTTGCTCACGACGGTCGTAATGTGCCCCGGCCAACCGCAGGGGTCATCTAGTCGCCGTAGCTTCCCTTCCAGGTACAGCCACGTCACTTCTCCAACTACCAGGCCCCCATTCCTCACCAGTTCGGTGCACACGACGTCACCACACGTGGAGCCAAGGAGGCCAGCCATCACACCGTGAATATCTCCGACCGGCCCTTGCGACTCCCTTCGAAGAGCGCAAATCAAAGGGATGCGGTGTCGCGCGTAGACAATAACCCACTCCTGCTCTTCCCCACCAGTCGACCAGGTCGCTTGGACATCAAAACGGCCGCAATTGACGTCCTCCGCCCAGAGGTCGGCAAACTCCGACTGCAGATCGGACGCCTCGTGGTACCTCCGCTCAATTCGTCGCGAAAAAGCGGTGCCTCGCACGCGGTGAATGAACAGCTCGCCACTTTGGCCTCGAGCCCACGTGCCACTTGCCAAGTAAAATGCGCTGAGGAATGGTGCAAGTAGTTCCGGCGATGCCGTATCGAGGAACTTGAGCACTCGAAGATCGTATAATCTATCCATCGCCAGGCACTACTCATCGTAAGGCAAGTCGCCTCGCCTTGGGCGAAGAGAAAGAATCGTCACCGTTACCTTCCCTCGCCAGCCGGTCAGCGCTGCCTACCGTGAGCTCAAGTCTCAGACGCAATGCGGTACGGCAAACCTATCCCGCGTCCCCGAAGGGCGGACCGCGGTCTACGCACGTCCGCAGCATATCAAGCTTCTCCTCCGACATCTCCCCGTTAACCAACGCCCACCCGTTGCGCGGGCGATCCTTCGCCCCGCGCGCTCTCGAAGGCCTCCGAATCGCCGTATTTGTGGAACAGCATCATCCTGCCGTTGCCGCGATTCAGGACGTGGTATGCCAAGACACCTACCCCTTAATCATCCCCAGCGGCCTCAGCTTCGCCACTTTCCGGCTGATATGCGAGTCGTACAGAACACCACCTCGACCACGTCCTTGTGCGCGTCCGGCTGCTCCTCTTCGAGCCCCAACCGGCCAAAGAGAAAAAGTGAAACGCGGTGCGGTCATATGGGGTGAGGGACCAACCGGCCCAATGTGAAAGGCGCGCCAATATGCTGCAAACCCAACCAACCCGCAGACCCGACCGGGCAACGACGGCCGGCGCAACCAACCCCGTCTCACGTGCTCACTTTCGCACCCGCTCACCGCCAACGGTCCCGACCGCTAGTCCTTGGCGGGCCGCAGCCCCAGCTCATCGCGCAGTTTCTCGGCGCATTGCCGAGCGCGCTCGGCCAGGCGGTTCACGTCGTTGTCCGTCTCTCGGCTGAGCTTCTCCCGGATACGGCGCACGTCGTCGACCGGCGTCTCCTCCGCTTTTCGTGCGGGCTTTGCGCTGCTCATTCGTCGGTCTCCACCAACAGGTCGGGCGTCACGATCTGCGGCGGAAGCAGCCCCAGCCGCAGGCATATCGTTGCAAAGTGCGTCCGCTTGTTCGGGTTGGCCATGTGCTGAACGTTCCAGGTCAGGATATATTCCATCCCATGAATCGTTGCCGCTGCGACATGAATCGCATCACCCGACAGCGAGGGACGCGGCATCAACTTCTCCCGGACGAGAATCTCGGCAAGCCCCCTCACTTCCGGACCAAGTTCCAGAAGGCGCAGCCCACGCAGCATGGCCAGCGCGGCGGCTCCCTGCGCAAACTGAGGGTCAGACAGCTCGGCGACAACTTCATCCGAGACGTAAAGCTCATGTCGGGCGGCCTGTGTTCGCCACCATTCATTGCTCGTCTCGCGCCAACTGACGCTCTTCGCGCTTGTCCGCATGCTGACGCATGCGCCGAAGAAACTCGTTTCCAGATACACGCGTGCCATCTACCACCATTCTACCATGTCCGGACCATACCGGCGAACCGGTCGAAACCGCTCATGCTTCAAAACTCGCCGTGGCCGTTTCGCTCCACCCGTGACATGCCGCCAGAGGCCGCTACGCGGCCGCGAACTTCGTTCGCTACGGCCCGTCGCTATTGCTTCCCTGTGCGGTCTTGCATCCGCGACTCCATGCGGGATTATCCTGCGCTCTCATTGCCAGTTGCCTATCGCCGCCTGCCTACCCCTTGATGACGCCCAGCGGCCTCAGCTTCGCCACTTTCTGGCTGATGTGCGACTCGTGCAAAACGCCTACTACCTCGACTACGTCCTTGTAGGCGTCTGGCTGCTCCTCTTCGAGACCCGTCCGGCCGCGGGCCCGGGCGTATACGCCGCGCTCGAGCAGCTCCTTGCGAATCGACCGCCCCTTGCTCGCCCGGATGGCCGCCCCGCGCGACATCATGCGACCCGCACCGTGACAGCAACTGCCGAACGTCTGCTCCATCGACGCCGCCTGGCCCACCAGCACGTAACTGAAACGCGCCATGTCGCCCGGCACCAGCACCGGCTGGCCGATCGACCGGTAGCGATCCGGCAGCTCCTCATGACCCGGCGGGAACGCCCGCGTCGCCCCCTTGCGATGCACGCACAAGCTGCGGCGCTCGCCCTCGACGTCGTACGGCTCGACTTTCGCGATGTTGTGCGCCACGTCGTAGACGAGGTGCATGCCCAGGCGCTCGGCCGGCTTGCCGAACACGTCGCTGAACGCCTCCCGCGCCAGGTGCGTCATGATCTGCCGGTTGGCCCAGGCGAAGTTGGCCGCGGCGCGCATCGCCCCGAGGTACTTCGCCCCCTCCGGACTGTGCACCGGGGCGCAGACAAGCTGCTTATCCGGCAGGTCGATGCCGTACTTGCGCGGCACGTCGCGCAGCTCCTTCAGGTTGTCCTCGCACACCTGGTAGCCGAGCCCGCGGGAGCCGGAGTGGATCATCACGGTGATGGCCCCTTTTTCGAGCCCCAGCACCGACGCCGCCTGCTCGTCGTCGATCTGCTCGACCACCTGCACTTCGAGAAAGTGGTTGCCGCTGCCCAGCGTGCCGCACTGCGTCGCCCCGCGGTCGTACGCCCGTTGCGAAACTTGGTCCGGCCGGGCGCCGTCGAGCTTGCCGTGCCCCTCGGTGTTCTCGATGTCCGACTGCCAGCCGTAGCCCTTCTCGACCACGAAGCGGGAGCCCTCCTCCATCAGCCGGTGCATCTGTTTCTTGTCGAACTTGACGCGGCCGCTCTTGCCGACGCCGCAGGGCACGGTCTCGAAGAGCTTGTCGATGAGCCTGGTCATTTTTGGCTCGGCGTCGTCGATGGTGAGGTCCGTGCGGATCAGGCGAACGCCGCAGTTGATGTCGTAGCCGACGCCGCCGGGGCTGATCACGCCGCCGGCGGCCGGATCCGTCGCCGCCACCCCGCCGATGCAGAAGCCGTAACCCCAGTGGATGTCCGGCATGGCCAGCGAATGCCCCACGATCCCCGGCAGGCAGGCGACGTTGGCCACCTGCTCCGGCGACTTGTCCTGCTTGATCGCCTCGATGAGCACCTCGTTGGCGTAGATCAGGCCGTCCACGCGCATGCCGGGCTTGTACGACTTGGGAATTCTCCACCTTGTCGCGTCCACGCGTTCCAGCGGTCCGGTGTATCGATCGGTCATGACTAGATATCCAGGATGTAGCGGGCCTCGTAGCCGCCCGGGACCTGTTTGATGCTCAGCTCATGATACGTAACGGCCTTCACCTCTCGGTAGTACGTGCTGCGCTGGTCGTCGACGATCGCCAGCGAGGCGATCGCATCCAGCCGATGCTCGTCGAATGCCTCGACGTACAGGTGCGTCAGCCGCCGCTTGTGCTGTTCGAACTCGAACAGCAATTCGGCCAGAAAGTCGCGCAGCATGTCCGCGGCGTCCTCGCCGGCCAGGTGAAACTCCCGCTGGTTCGTCTCGCCGCCGGCCTGCACGTCGCCGATCACCTCGTACAGACCCATCGCCGCCGGCCACACCAGCCCGCGAAGCTCCGCCGCCCGGGCAATCACCCCCACGTCCGCCGTGTGGTCGAACAGTTCGAACGAGCCATCCATACGCTGATTGATAACCGCCCGCCCCTCCGCCGACAACAAACCATCACCGCGGGCGCAACGCCGCCTCGAAGCCGCGTTGGAAACAGAACCCCCCACGCCAGTGGGGGGCGCGAACGAGAACGGCGCGCGCTGGGCCGCCGCGCTCATGGAACGTCAACGACCCCCGGCCCCGGACTCGCGTCCGGGGTTTTGACGCAACAACCCAGTCCGAGCCGCGCCCGTAAGGAAGCGGATACAACGTCAACCCCACATACGCCCCGCCGCCAGACCCCCCACGCCAGTGGGGGGCACGAACGACAATTGCACCTGCCGGCGCTGCAAGAATCAACATCCCGCCGCTACCGCTTCGGACCTGCTTTCATGTATCTTGTGCCGACTCAGCCGGCGGCCGCTCGCTTCGACCGTCGGTGTTTACCCGAAACCCAGGAGCCCGACGATGTCCGACGATGCCCGACTCTCGCGACGAGCCTTCTTCCGTACGAGCGCAGCCGCTGCCGCCGGTGCGGCCGCCCTGCCCGTTCTCGCCCAGGAGACCGCCACGAAGCCGACCGAGCAAAAGGAGGATCAAAAGCCCGGCATCCTGCCGACGCGAAAGCTCGGCCGCTCGGGTATCGAGGTCACCATTCTCGCCCAGGGCGCGGCCTTCCGCACCAACCAGCGCCAGCTTTACGTCATGCACGAGCAGGGCGTGCGCTACGTCGATACCGCCAAGGCCTACCTGCGCGGCGCGTCCGAACGCACGCTTGCGGAGTGGTTCACCAAGTCCGGCCACCGCAAGGACTACTTCCTCGTCACCAAGGACCAGTCCCTCACGCCCGACGAAATGATCGCCTCGGTAAACGAGCGCTGCGAAGCGCTGCAGACCGACTACATCGACGCGTTTCTCCTCCACGGCTTCGGCGATACCGATCACTACCACGGCGTCGATGACATCAAGTGGTTCACCGACAAGGAGTGGATCGCCGCAACGGACAAGCTCCGCAAGTCCGGCAAGGTAAGGCTCTTCGGCTTCAGCTCGCACAGCGATCCAGTCGACGTGCGCACCGCCCTTCTCGAGGGCGCGGCCAAGGGCGAGTGGGTGGACATGATGCTGATCTCCGCCGACCCGACGTCGATCCGCGAGAACGACGCGTTCAACAAGGCCATCGACGCCTGCTACAAGGCCGGCATCGGTCTCGTCTCGATGAAGCAGGGCCGCGGCGTCGAGACGATCGAGAAGGTTTTCCCCAAGTTCGCCGACAAGGGCATTTCGCCGCACACCGCCGTTCTCTACGCCATGTGGACCGACGAGCGCTTCGCCAGCGTGTGCTCCGGCATGAAGAGCATCGAAGAGCTGGAAGAGAACGCGGGGGCCTGCCGCAAGTTCAAGCCGCTCAGCGACGCCGATCTCGCCGCGGTTCACGACCTCATCCGCGAGCATCGCCGCGGCTTCTGCGTCGGCTGCGATGGAAGCTGCCGGCGCGGCGCCTGCACGGACGCCCGGCTCAACACCGTCGCTCGCTACGTCAGCTACGCCGAGCAGGACGGTAACGTCTACGAGGCGCGCGAACTGCTCCGCCAGCTCCCGCCCGAAGCGCTCGACTGGTCAACCGCCGACCTGGCCGCCGCCTCGCATACATGCCGCAGCCACCTCGACTACGCCCGAATCATCAAGCGCGCCGAAGAGCTGCTGGCGTAACCAAAGTGGCACGGGCATCTTGCCGTGATTCACGGGCTTCAAGCCCGCGCCACAAGAGCACTGCTCACAGAGCGGTGGCACACTGTAAGGGAACAAAACTCACTGAAAACTGAAAACTGCTCAGCGCTGCCGGCCGTCTTTGGGAGGTGGAGAAAGCTCCGCGAGGCCGACCTCGAGATCGACCGTGCCGGTGTTCACCAGGGCGACCTGGCG
>JBECKQ010000090.1:0-18442 GCA_040235375.1 Phycisphaerae bacterium
CGGCGCGCCGAAGCGCGTGCGAAGACCAAGATGGTTCTTCGACAGTGACGCCAGGGCCGGCATCTCGTATTTCAATTCTTAGTTTGTGCTGCGTGCGAATACGCAGGCAGCGTGAGGAGGACTGCGATGGTTGCGAAGAAAGTAGGACCAGGCAAGTGGTGTGTTATCGTATTTGCTTTGGGGGCGCTTCCCTGTCTCGCACTGGGCGGGCCCATCGAAAACGTGATCGAGATCGACGGCAACTGTACCGATGAAGCAGGCGGGGGGCTCGACTTTGGTGCGGTGGCCGATGGCTCCGCGGCTGGCGACCCGCGGATTATCGTTTCAAGCGGTCTCGTCATGGACCCGGCACCTCTGACCATTTTTACGGGGGGAGGCTCCAAGGATGACCTCGACATCCCAAACTGGCAATGGAAGGACGGTAGTGTCCCGGCCAAGGACAATTTCACGAACGGAATCGCGGTCCTGATGGAGGATCCCGTTACGCACCACCGGATTCTGGCCGTCGCCGGCGACCGCTACGCCAACAACGGCGACGCCCAGATTGGTTTCTGGGTCTTCCACAATCCCGTGGGTTTGAACCCGGATGGAACGTTCAGCGGACAGCACACCCCGGGCGACCTGCTGGTCTTGGCCCACTTCCTGCAGGGAGGCGCGGTGGCTGACCTCGAGCTCTACGAATGGCAGGCCGATGGCTCCCTCCTTTTTGTGGCCGACCTGACAATGTCCGGGGAAATCGTCGCTGCGACGAACGCCATTGAAGTGCCCACCTGTTGGGCCTATGAGCCCAAGTTCGCGCCAGACAACCCGGGCTACTACCCGACGGTGAGTTACTTCGAGGGCGCGGCGGATCTCACGGCCCTCAACGTCGGAGGCGGGTGCTTCAGCAGCTTCCTGGGCGAGACGCGGTCCTCGCAGAGTATCGATGCAGTGCTCAAGGACTTCATCTTGGGTGGCTTCGACACTTGCTCGGATATTTCAGGGACCAAGCTGGAAGTCGAGGACGACGGCACGTGTGAGACGGTTGTCGGTCCGCTCGCAGGCTGGGAGATCCGCCTGCTCGATACGAACGGCAGTCTGGTCACACAGGATGGTGATGGCAACCCGCTGGCGAACCCGGTCTGCACCGATACGTCTGGATTCTACTCGTTCGCCAACGTGCCGAACGGCGAAGAGTACACTGTGTGCGAGGTCGTACCGGATCGGCAGCCTGGGGAGAACTTTAATTGGCAGCCCTGTTTCCCGGACTCCGGCGTAGTCGGGGGTCCTGTCTCTCCCGGAGCGTGTCCGACCGGCAGTGGGGACGAATATTGCCACCCCGCGTTCACGCTCGAGACCGATGTGCAGAAGGACTTCCGCAACTACAAGTCCACCATCTATTGCGACATGACCACCCTCAAGTTCTGCGACGAGGATGGTGACGGCACGCTCGATGCGCCCGGTGATTATCTCCTCGGAGGATTCTGCATATGCGTCGAACCCCTGGACGGCTCTCCGGGTCCTGACACCACCATGTGCGGGACCACGGGCCCGGCCGGCGACTTCACGATTCCGGTGGCGACCGGCTTCAGCTATCGGATCACGGAGGACCTGACCGGCGGGGCATGCGAGTCAGGCAACATGAGCGCCGGCTGGCTTGAGACAACACCGCAGCAGCAGGAAGTGTTTGTTCCTCCCGCTTCGGGTCAGCCTGGCGAGGCGCCGTGTCCTGAAGTGCACGTGGGCAACACGTCGATTCCGACTATCGATTGTGGGTCGGCGGACGTCACCATCTTCAACGAGACGGGCGTTTGCGAGGCCGAGCACTGCTTTACGCCCACGGCGGCCAATGAATGTGGTGACGTGAACATCACCTGCACCGCCACTGGCCCTGATGGCCAAATTCCGCTGGTGCCGGGTGACGAACCTGGCGAATTGTGCGGCAACTTCCCCGCCGCTTGTCCTGCCGTGACGACGGTCACCTGCACGGCAACCACCGAAGCGACCGCCAACATTCCGGGCGCGACGGATGAGTGCTCGTTCACCGTTACGGTAACCGACAACGAGGACCCGGCGATCCAGAATGTGCCGGGGCCCGAGACGGTGGAATGCGATGGCGATGTTCCTGCGCCTGCGACGGACGTGACCTGCCTGGACAACTGTGACGGCACGTATCCGGCGGAGTATCTTGGCCAAACGGACGACGGACAGACGTGTCCGAGGACCATCACGCGGACATGGCGGTGCACGGATGCGTGCAACAACAGCGTTGAAGACACGCAGACCATCATCGTGGATGACACCACCGACCCGGCGATCCAGAATGTGCCGGGGCCCGAGACGGCGCAATGCGATGGCGATGTTCCTCCGCCTGCGACGGACGTGACCTGCCTGGACAACTGTGATGGCACGTATCCGGCGGAGTATCTTGGCCAAACGGACGACGGGCAGACGTGTCCGAGGACCATCACGCGGACATGGCGGTGCACGGATGCGTGCAGCAACAGCGTTGAAGACACGCAGACCATCATCGTGGATGACACCACCGCGCCGACGGTCTACTGCAACCAGGGCAATGAGACGATCCAGTGCAACGTCGCGCTGTGCTTCACGCCTACCGCCGAGGATAACTGTGATCTTGATCCGGACATCTCGTGCCAGGTGGTCGAGAGCAGCGATCCTACGCGCGTCGAGTTTGACCCCGTAGGGTTGTGCGTTACGCTGACGGCCACGGCGTCGGCAACGATCGAGTGCACCGCGACGGACGATTGTGGTAACGCAAGCGCACCGTGCTCGTTTACCGTGGACGCCACCTGCAACCAGGCGTGCTCGCCGGGGTTCTGGCGAAACCACAATGATGCGTGGTGCCTGACGCCGTTCAACCCGGTCGAAGACTGGTGCTTCGATGGACCCGCGACCATGTTCCTGGAGGCGTTTGAGATTGACTGCACGGTGCCTGGGGCCTGCTCAGCGGTTCCAAACGCGTTCATCGTCTCGCCCCCGACGCTTCTTGAGGCGGTTAGCACGTCCGGAGGCAGCTTCAACCAGACACTCTTCCATGGCAGCGCGGCGTTGCTGAGCTCGTACGCAGTCAGCTTCCCGGTCGGGCCGGAGGCCGTACGCGACGTGATGCAGGACGCCTTCGACGGCACGATAACGTTCTCGGCCGCGCATCAGATATTCGCGACCTGGAATGCGACCGAATCTGAAGGTGGATGTCCGCTTAACTAGGGTTCTTGCCGCCCGTGCAATCGTGCGGGTGATTCAGAGCGCGTAACCAAGAAGACCCGCGAGGTCGTCGGCCTCGCGGGTCTTCCACGGGCGGATGTCGCGGAAGCGATGCGCGACGGGTCGGGTGACCATGCCTTCCGCACGAGCGGACGGGTATGAACTCCAGCTGGTCTGGGCGGCGGCAGACCAGGCCCGTGCGCATTGCGGGTGCTCGTACGTTGCGCGGGCATCGTAATGGAGGTGGAGGAAGTCGCATGAGCCGAGGAACCTGCCTTGCGACGTCGGGACGCGTATCACTGAAGCGCGCCAGGCCGACGGCGCTGGGAATCGTGGTGGGTGCCCTGCTGGTCGCTGGTGCAATGGCGAACACGAACGTCTCGAAATCGCCCCACCAGCCAGACGGAGTGGTCGCCGGCGAGCCCAACGTTGTCATGAACTCTCCCACACCATCGCCAGGTCTGTATTCCCGCCTGCAGAAGACGAATCTCGGTACCGAACGTGCGGTGGTCTTCACGGGCCACGTTCTAAGCGGAAACCGAGGGCGGGCTCGGGGCAGCATACTGTACGCACCTTCCGATGAGGATGACGCGACTTACCGGGCGGCCATCTCCGCCGCCGCAGGCGGCGTGGCCGTCGACTATTTTGACGCCCGAGTAGCTACCCCATCTGTCGCCCTGCTTTCCAACTATGACTGCGTTTACACATGGACGTACTTCGCTTATTCGGATAACGTCCAGTTCGGTGACAACCTCGCAGCCTACGTGGATCAAGGCGGCAAGGTGGTCCTGGGAGTGTTCTGCACGTTTACGCAATGGAACCACCTGGCCGGGGCGATCATGACCGCAGGATTCTGCCCGGTGACCTCGCCGACCGGTGGAGCGCACGGCGTCTTGTCCCCTTACGCCGGCGACGGCGCCACCTGCATCCACGACGGTATCACCGCCTACGAGAGCATCTACCGCGACGAGCTCGTACTCCAGGGCGCCGGCCTGCATGACGGATCGTATCTCGACGGCGAGATTGCCCACGCCTACAGGCCGGACTTCCGCGTGATCTACAGCAACGGCAGCGGGGCCAAATCGCTGGGCGGCACCGGCGACTGGCCCCAGCTTATTGCCAACGCCTGTGGCTGCGCCACCCCGGGTGACTATGACGGAGACGGGCAAGTGGACCTGTACGATTACGACCACTGGGACGACTGCATGACCGGTCCGGATACGGGTCCGTATCCGGCCGGCTGCGAAGTGTTCGACTTCAATGTCGACGGTGATGTGGATCTGGCCGATTTCGCCGTGTTCACGCGGGTGTTCGGCACGTAGCCCGGGATGACTGCCAACCTCCGCGGGACACGGAGGATGCCTTTGCCGGAAACGTCACGTTCGATGACGTGTTTAATGTCTACTGGACATGGAGCAAGGTCAAAACTCCGTGAGGTCGCCTGCAAAGCTGTAGGATCGCGGCGGTCCGCAAAGCAACGCGGGTCCAATAGGGTGTCCTGAGCCAATAAGACCCGCGAGGCTGGCGGCCTCGCGGGTCACTCCTCGGCTACAGATCGCTCGTACCAGTTCACCGCGGACTCGATCCGCAGGCGACTACCTGCATCTGCCATTCCTGCATTTGCCAGCACAGCACTCACCGTCGGAAGTACAGGCCCCGCCCTTCGGCCGACACTCACAGGCAGGATCGCCGGCACAGTCGGGGTCATCGCAGTCCCTGTCAGCGTCGCAGTCGTCGTCGACGCCGTTCGCACAGTGAGCTTCAGATACTGCCGGCGGGCCGCAATCAACCCGGCAATTGCATGAATCCTCGTCCGCGTTGCAAAGACCGTCGCCACAGAACGGCGGCGGACCGCAGTCAACTTCACAGTTGAAGCCGTCTTCGCCGCCCTCGCAGAGACCGTCACCACAGCACGACGCCGTTACGGGCTGGTCGGTGCATTCGAACTCCCCGTCGCTGCAGCGAGCATCATCGCAGCCGACCGGGTTGTACCCGCCACCGTGACCGCAACAATATCGCTCGCTGGGCTTGCCCGTCTGCTCGCCGTTGCAGTCTTGGGGACAGGACAGGCAGTCTTCAGCGTGGGCAGCCTCGCAGACGCCGTTTCCGCAGCTTGCGCCGGCGCCGCTGAAGCAATCGCCCGGACAATTCTGGCAGTCTTCGCCCAGCGCGCACGTGCCGTCGTCGTCGCAACCGATCGGCGCGCAAGAGTCGCTCGCTTCATCACAATCCTGACCGGGGCACGGGGCGCTACCAGGCTGGCAGGCCCCGTCAGCACCGCAGGTCTCCAATCCGTTGCAGAACAGCCAGTCGTTGCAGTCGTTGTCACTTAGGCACTCCCCAGACGAGGTCGAATTGTCAACCGTGACCTGAACGGGGTCGGACTGAGCGCTGTTGCCCGCAGCGTCATAAGCCACTGGTGAAATGGTGTGCTCGCCATCGGCCAGCACGGAAGTATCGAAGGACCACTCGTGTGGCGGAACCGTGTCCGAACTCACGAAGAGACCGTCAACGTACAGGTCAACATGTGACACGCCGACGTTATCGGTTGCCTCCACTACGACGGTGATCGACGCTGACACAATGCCACCTGCGGGGGGCGCGACGACGACGACAGATGGAGGCGTGATGTCTGGGGCGGGCGGCGTGGCCGCGGCTGCCAGGACGGCGGCGCGGAAGTTGACCCGACCGTAGCCGGTCAGCTCATCAAAGCCGGGATCGCCCAGATCGTCGGCCGTGCTGCGTAGGATGTCCATCACCTGCGTCGGCGTCAGGTCCGGGTTCACTGACAGGACCAGCCCCGCCGCAGAGGCCACAAACGGCGCAGCAATCGACGTACCTCCCGCAAAGCCCAACCCGTCACCATCCGGGTCGTCCTCCGGTCGCTTGGTCGTCAGAACACCTCCGCCTGGCGCCGAGAGATCGATCCAGTTCCCCCAGTTGTAGCCGATAGGCTGTCCACCGGAGCTGACACCCGTGACAGCCAGGACCGTGGGATACGCAGCCGGATACACCGGCAGATTCGTTCCCTCATTTCCGGCCGCACCAACCAGCACCACACCTCGATCGAAGGCATATTGCATGGCCGCCTCTGCCCACGAAGTCGCGGTATGGCCACCATAGCTCATCGAAATCACGCGTGCCCCGTTGTCGGTGGCCCACGCAATAGCCTCGATGGTGTCCAAGCCGAACGCGCTGCGAAGTACCACCATCGGGTTCTGCCAGGTTGCACCGGCCATTCCCGCGCCGTTGTCAGTCATGGCACCGATCACGCCCGCGACCACCGTTCCGTGCCCCATTGGGTCATCGAAGTCGGGGTCGTCGTCTGCGAAGTCATAGCCATATATTGCCCCGCCGGTGATCCGGTCCTGGAATTCGAAATGGTCGACGTCAAGACCCGTGTCGATGAAGGCGATTGGCGCGCCGGGTGAGCCGATGGTGACGTCCCAGGCGGCTTCCGCGCTGAGTTGCCGCAGCGGTATCTGGTAGTTGGGAAACCAGGGATCGTTCGGAGTTAGCTGGGGCTCCATAAACACTTCCGGTTCCGCGAACTCGACCAGCGGATGGAATCGATAGCGTTGGATAACCTCTTCAGGCGTCCTGCCCGGAGGCACTCGCACGACGTCCATGTCGAGCTGCGGGATGGTTCGGTCAAGTTGGTGGCCGTGGGCCCGGTGTAGTGCCGCCCGCTCGTTGGCCGGAATCCCAGGGCGAAACTTGATTATCACCCGACTTGCATGGACGTTGCTACACTGTGCTACGCTGGGCGGCTTGTCCCCGCTATCCGCCCACAGGGTGGGCGCCAAACCCGCGGTGAGCATAGCTACGCCCCATAAGATAACGTGTCGGCTCATGTTCTTTCCACTCCTTGCATGCGCAAATGGCGTGACCGATCTTGGCCAGTATTCACCGTGAGGCGAATCGTCAGGCTGGTGCGCGGCATCGGCCGCGACTATTGAGTACAATACAAAGCGTGGCCAGACAATTAGACTTCGTGGTCCGGTATTGTCTAGCGGGCTTTTAGAAAAACGGGCTCAAATAGTCTGGGTCACCACGCGCCATTATGTGACACCGGGTTGTTGAGGTCGAAAACCCGCTTCGGCGGTCGACGATGGCCCAAGATCAATTCTCCGGGTTATGAGACCTTTAGCGTACAACATCGCTAAGTGGCTGCGCATGCGTAACTTACTACTTTCTCAAGGAGTTGTAGACAAACTGACCTGCTCTACATGTGCAACGTGTCCAGCATGTAGAGCAACATTTGGGCCTTATTCGGGTACACGGCGCTGAGGGGTGGTTCAACAGCCACTGCAAACCGGCAGGGAGAGGGGAGGCGACACCGCGGGCGATCGGCGGCAACTCACGGAAGCGGCGGGTGGCGGTGTGAAGTCTGGTTCAGTTCATTGGTTCGACCGCGTGGAAAGGAATGCGGTCTTGCCTGGCAGGCCAGAAGATCCGCCGGTCGGCGCGCAACAGGCGAGCCATCGTACCGGGCCATTTGTTTGCTCGGCGGGCTGACCGCACTCCGGCCAGATGCCGGAGACATTGCCCCGCAGATCGTAGCGGCACCAGCGGCAGAGGCCACGAAGATTCGCCTCACGCCGCTGCCGATACCGCCTGTGAGATTTTGTGGCAACCCCTCCGGGTTATGAGCACAATCGGCTGATTTTCGCCAAGATGTTGCAAACCCGGCAGCGAAAGCGACTTATAGAAACGACAGTGGTTTATCGCGTGACAATTCAATGCAACATGTTGCACGCCAGAACGCCACAATAACGCCACACTCGAGCGGCGTTGTCAACGCCGATTTTGTGGAAGGGAAGTGTCGAAAAGGGAGGTTGCGGAGAGGCCTCGTCGATGATCACCGACACCCGGTCGGATGGCGCCGGCTGCGGAACATGGGCGGTGCTTGGCTGCCGCCTGCTGCTCTGCGAGCGGGGGGCCAAAATGTCGGGCCGTTCTCATTGCCGTCCTTTCAACGGTTCATGTCCGAGGATCACATGTCATGCTGCGCTGACTCTACGTCGCTCTTCACTTCCTCGCTGCAGCGGGTGCGGCACGCCGGGACGCCCGCATCCGGTTTCTGAGAGCACAGGTCGATGTACTTCGGCGCAAGCTCGGTGGCAACCGTGTTAATCCCAGCCCGGACGACCGGGTGCGTTTGCTGGCGATCGGCCAGGAATTCGACCATGACGTGGCCGACGTCATCGGCATTGTCACGCCGAAAACGTATGATCGGTGCGTGATGGAACTTCGAGAAGGCCGCAAGCCGAAACGGGTAGGGCGGCCGAGGATCTCCCGCAATGTGCGCGAGTTGGTCATCCGCCTGGCCCGCCAAAACGCCTCCTGGGGATATCGTCGCATCAGCGGCGAGCTGCGCAAGCTCCGGCTGCGCTTCGGACGATCCTCCGTACGGCGGATCCTGAAGGAGGAAAGGCTGACGCCCTCCCCCGTCCGGCGAGGGCGCGCCGACGAGAGGGCGTGGCAGAAGTTCATCAGGCTCCACGTCAACACGCTCGTTGCCTGTGACTTCTTCACCAACGCCGTGATCACGCCGGTCGGCATCCGGCTCGCCCACTACCTGGCCTTCATCCACATCGGGACGCGCCAGGTCTTCCTCAGCCCGCCCACCTATCACCCGCACGATCAATGGGTCCAGCAGCAGGGCCGAAACGTGCTGATGCGGCTGGAGGATGAGCAGCTGAACGCCCGATTACTCATCCACGACCGCGACACCAAGTTCACGAACGGATTCCGTCGTATCTTCAAGGCTTCGGGCACTCGAGGCCTGTGAACCCCTCTCCTTGCACCCGACGCGAGTTCTTTTTGCGAGGCCTGGATCGTCGCATGCAAGCGGAACGGCGCTCGTGGACCTGCGCGACACAGAGAGGCTTCCTGAGTCTGCCGACCTATCACCCGCACGATCAGTGGGTTCAGCAGCAAGGCCGGACTCTGATGATGTGGCTGGGACGAACCGGCAACTGCCGACGTTGAATGCGACATAATCGGGTTTCCGGCTCGGCGCCGGTGCGGGCGGCTGGGTCGCCGAAATTCTGCCGCTCCAGCCGGCGCCCCGAATAACTACTACGGAAGAGGCTGTTGCTGTATGGCTTCCGGTATTGTCGCCCCGGTAGCATCATCCTTGGAACGTTCTGCGCCTGCAATATCAGCGGCGGAGCGCAGCAAGTCGATGGTACTGGTCACGGGCAGCGCCCGAATGCCATGATCAACCACGTGCGCAGGAATGTCGGCGCGCGAGGGGGCACTTTCGACGGGGCCGAAGTCCAAGGCGTCGATGTTGTCGGAGGCGTTCCCCAAGCCGACTTCGCCAGCTGCGATCAGCGTAACCGGCATCATGTTGGGGTGGACAATGAACACGTCGGCGGCGCTACCCTGCGAACTGGCGCCACTGATGGTTCCCAAAGAAGGCGATGCCGGGGTCAGCGAGAACACCACCTGATCGGCGGCATCGAATCGACCATTGTTGTTGCGGTCGAAGACGATGAGTCCGTCGACATCGTCCGCGGCAGTGAGACCAAGTTCGGCGGCGGTGGCGTAGAGCGGAGCCTGACAGGCATCGTCGAATCCGTCGCCACCCGGATCGCCCTCGCAAAAGTCTCCCACCGCGTACGTGCCTCCCAAAAGGGTGCAATCCGACAGGGCAATCACTATGCATTCGCCGGTCGGCAAACAGCATGAGCCGTCTGCCCCCAGGATGCCGCATTCGGCGCAAGACACGCCTTCCCCTAACCAGATCCCGGTCATACCGCCTCCAAAGCACGCATTTTCGGCGGTCATGCTGCATGTCCCCGTCGGAATGCAACACGCTCCGACCGGCTCCACCCCGGAGCACGATGCACAGGTGGATCCAGCCCCCAGCCAAGTGCCGTCGGTGCACACGTCCTGAAGGGACATCTCGCACGGACTTTCACTCCGGCAGCAGGCTCCCATAAACTCCGAGTAGTACACGAAGACGTTCGCCCCGCTCGGCGACGCCGGCCCTGAAAGGAGAGGAAGCGAGGGCGATGCGGCCGCCAGCGAAAAGTACGCTCGCGCGACGGGGCCCTCCGCGCCGGCACGCTCGAGCCGGGCCGTTGCGTCCACGCGGTCCTCGGGCACCGGTGCCGGCAGTTGATCCGCCGCGTGGGTGGCAGGGTTTGCCTCGAAGTCGGTGCCTCCCTCGTTGTAGTTGTTCCGGCACAGCGCGTTGTTGGATATCGACGAGCCCGTTTGATCGCCGGGAAGCCGCCCGAGGTCGAACACGCCGGTGGAGACGAACTGGTCGCCGGAGACGTGATGACGCTCCGCCTGGTCTGAAACGTTATAGGGAATGCCGAGAATGACGAGCGACGGATCCGGTGCGGCGGCTCCCACCGTGCCCCGGTCGACGGAAAACTGCAATGCAAACGGGTCGGTTGGTTCCGACGTTGCATTCGCGGCGGACAAGCCATCGATATCGTCGTCGGCCGACGATAATCCAAGAGCAAGCGGCGAGACCGCGGTCAGGGGATCGGGATGGGCCAGTTCAAGAATGGCGCCCGCCCTTCCGATGCCCGCAATAACCGAGGGCGAGGCGGCGTCGAAGGAGTATTCCGGTGCTGGAAAGGGGCTTTGCGGCGCAGCGGCTCCTGCCTGGGAGACGGTCGCCAGGTGGGCGGTCATTCCGATCAGTACTCCGCACAGGCCTGCCGCGGTTTGATGACGATGTTTCGCATGCATCGGGGCTAATCTCCTTCAGGATCGGTCTCCACAGAGTGTTTTGGCGAGGCAACATTCAGTTCCGTTGCGGGAGAGACCGGGCAGGCCTCTTGTGCGGGTATCCACCACGGCCAGGCGCTGTCGGAGCGGAGCATGTTCCGGAGGACTTTCGCGTGGAACGTATATCGCAACTCTCCATCAAAGGAGCGATAGGCTTGCTCGAATGCGGCCAGTGCGGCAGTTCGGTCGCCGTCGGCCAGGTGCATGACACCGGCGTGAAATGCCGACTCGCCCCAGAGTTTCCACGGCTGATCCGCTTCGGCGGCTAGGGCGTCGAGCGTTTCCCGGTCTTCGCTGCGCTGGCAGAATGCATAGAGGGCGCGAAGCCATGTCTCAGTTTGTGGCGGTTCGAGTTCGGCGGAGAAATTCACGAGATCTGCGTGGGCACGCAACGCTTCGGCAGCCTCATCCTCCTTCCCGAGGAGACGCAGGCACGCCGCCGACCACAAGACCGCGGGCGCGCATGTGGGTGCGTCATCAGCCAGCGCGCGGGCATGATCGAGTGCAGCGTCGAGATCGCCCTGTTCGGCAAGGATCAGCGCAGGATAGACATGCCGGTAGCAGCGGTTCTCGGGGACGCATGCCGAGTGTCGCTCAACGTCATCAAACGCTCCTTCCAGGTCTCCTGTCCAATAGCGCAGCCGCCAGCGATAATGGTACGACTCGCACACGGCACTCGCTCCGGTTGCGATACTGATGGCTCGCGTACGCGCTTCAATGGCCTCTTCGAAGCGGTTCATGCTTTCGAGACACTCTGCCTCGGCTACGATGCAACGGTCACTGGTGGGATCCACTTGCTGTCCGCGCCGCGCCCAATCAAGTGCCTGATCGAAGTGCTCCTCGACCAGTGATGCGTCGCGCGTGCCCCGGCTGCCATCATATATCTCGGCAGCAAGCCGATGGGCGATCGACAGCAGGTAGTACGGGTACGCGCGGTAGTAGCCGTGCTCGACGAGTTGCCCGAGACTGGATTGGACGTCGGCGAATGGGGCCAGACTTCTCGTGGCGTACATCTGTTGGTTGCGCCCTCGCGCCAGGTGCAGCACCGCAAGCGGATAGAAACCGGATTCCTGCGCGCGCAGTCGAATCGCCTCGCGATAAGACGTGATCGCGGCGGACGGGTCGGCAAAATGCAGCGCGAGGCCGCGGAAAAACCACACGTCCGGCGCCTCGGGCAGCCGGCGCTGCCCGAGAGACTTGATTGTCGCTAACGCTGCATCATGATCGCCACGGCGCCATTGGGCCCACGCCAGAAGGTAGCCCGCGCGGGGGTTTGATGGGTCATGCGCCAACACGGCCTCGAGATGCGCGATGGCGTCTTCCTGCTCCCCGGCGCCGAGTCTGGCCAGCGCCTGAACGATGTGAAGCTCATCCGGGTCAGCGCCGAGTGATGCGGCGCGCGCAATATCGTCCTGGACGGCGTCGTGCTCGTGATAGTCGAGATAAGCAAGTTGCGTGTAGGCCGTCTCCAGTAGGTACCGCGCCTCCCGCCGTCGAGACGCCGCAGCGCTCCACGCCCATGCGGTGACCGACAGCGCAATCAGCAGGATGAACACGCCTACCGTGGACAGCCACCGGTGCCGCCTTACCCAACGTCCGGCCCGGACTACCGGCCCGGCGCGCGGGGTGAGGATCGGGCGGCCGCGGGCGAAACGGCGCAGGTCTTCGGCAAACACTTCCGCTGACGGATGACGCCTGTTGGGCTCGCGTTCCATCGCCCGGAGACAAATCGTCTCCAGATCTCGTGGGACTTGCGGGTTGAGCCGACGCGGTGGGGCAAGATCGGCAGTGCAGATGGCGTGCAGCAGTTGGTGTCGCCCGGCGGCCACAAACGGCTTCCGCCTCGTCAGCCATTCGTAGAGTGTCGCCCCGAGTGAATAAACGTCCGTGCGGCCGTCGACGACAGCGCCGGCATCGCTTTGCACCTGTTCGGGCGAGAGGTAGGCGGGCGTGCCCAGCAACTCGCCGCTGAGCGTCAGGTGCGGGGCTTCCGTGAATCGGGCCAGCCCGAAGTCCGTCAGATGCAGCGCTCCGTGAGTATCCAGCAGCAGATTGTGCGGCTTCACGTCGCGGTGAATGATGCCGAGCCGATGGGCCGAGGCCAGCCCATCGGCCACGTCGGCGAACATGGCCGCGGTCTTCCGGAAGTCTATGGACGTCGCTTGGCGGCTCTCCGTACGCAGAAGCTCGTCGAGGCTGACCCCCTCGATAAGCTCCATCACATAGTAGCATTGCCCCTCGTATTCGCCCTGGGCGAAGACCGGGACGACGTTGGTGTGGTGCACCCGGGCGGCCGCCTGCGCTTCGGCGAGAAAACGCTTGACGGCGGCGTCGGAGCGATGAGCGCGGCCCGGGAGCAACTTGAGGGCGACCTCGCGTCCGAGGCTGAGTTGCTGCGCACGGTACACGATGCCCATGCCGCCGC
The DNA here is from genome assembly GCA_040235375.1 of Phycisphaerae bacterium. GTDB lineage: Bacteria > Planctomycetota > Phycisphaerae > UBA1845 > UBA1845 > JBECKQ01. Next base: position 13,391 of record JBECKQ010000090.1, read on the forward strand.
GACCGAGCACGCCCCGAATCTCGTAATCCCCCATGCGGGTCCCGACCGGCAACGCTGGATCGCCATGCCCCGGGTGGAGTAGGGGCGGTCCGGCATGGGACAGCGCATCGGAGAAATGCTCGTACGCCCGGCGGAGGCTCGTCATCAGCCGTTGCTGGTCGGCCGACAACTGCGTGCGGACGGGTATCCGGCGGTCCGCAGGGTCGCCGACCTCCGCTTCCGTGACATCGGGAGGGGCGAAGGGGCATTGACATAAGGGGCAGACCGACGCGGCGCCGGGCCGCAACCCGGATACGCTGTCGCACGCCGGGCATATGATGTCAACGGCTGCGGCGTCCATAAGCGATGGTCTCCCGTTTCTCGTAGACGTAGTCTTGCGGACTTTGGCGCGCGGTCCCCAGAATAGCAGAAAAACCCCACGTACTCGGTCACGAGCGCCCCTGCCCCGTGAAGCCGACCACCTCGACGTATCGTGCGGGAAGGTCACCCGCCGGCGGGCCGGCTACTCTGGGCCGCGCTCTTCCGGCGCGTCCCGCGCATCGCTCCAGTGCGTCAGACGGGCAAGCACGCGATTGCGCGCCCGGTAAACTCGCCATTTGCTGATCTGCAGCATCTCCGCGGTCTCGACCACGCTCAGGCCGGCCAGCACGTGGAGTTCAAAGGCCTTGAGCGTTATCTCGTCAAGCTCGCCGGCGATCTGCGCCATGGCCTCGCGCAACTCGTTGAGTTGCCACTCCCGCTCCCACTCTTCGTCCGCCGCGTCCTGCTGCGCCTCGGCGAGCAGATCGAACTGGCGCGGGTCCAACTTCTCCGCGCGCTTCGCCTGCCGATCGGCCTGCCGAGCCATGGCATGCACGACCGCGGAACGTAAATAGGCCCGGAAGCGGCCCTTTCGCGCATCGTATTCGAATCGGTCGATGACCTTGAAGAACGAGGATTCGACGACTTGAACAACATCCTCGGCATCCTCGTGCCCGACTCCGCGGCTTCGCGCATAGCGGTAAAGCAGGTGACCGTAGCGCCGATGGAACTCCTGCCAGCTCAGTCGATCAGAGCGATCGCGGAGGCGCAGTAGCAGACTGGCGCGAGTCGAGTCGTCACAAAACATCACTGTCTATTCTGCCAAAAGCGGATCGTCGACTCAACAGAATCCCGGCGAGTTTGAGCGCTAGCCTCCGATGACGGCGCGCCAAAATGCGTCGCGGCGCGCCTATGTAATCAGGAAGCGTCGGATAGCCACCGGAGTGGCCAGCCCAAACGTTCGATCGTGTAAAGAACGTGGATTCTCGCACATCGAGGCGTGCAGCCGGCAGCAAGGTTGTGCGCCCCCCAACAGCCCTGGAGGTTCAAAGTCATGAAACAAGGCATCCCCCTTACCGTTGTGCAACTGGCGTCCATATTCAGTGTAACATCGGCCTTTGTCGCGTGCGCGGCGGCTCGTCCACCGACTGCGGTCGCCCGTGTTGATCCGGCACCAGCCGATCGGCTCGTTGAGTCGGCGACTAGCCATTTTGAAGTCCCGCCAGTTGGCGCGTGCTGCCTCATCGATGGGACATGCATCATCACCACAAGGAACGCTTGCGTAGGAGCCGGGGCAACCGGCCGATGGCTCGGACGCGGCACCACATGCGACATGTGCCCGCCGCCACTGACCGGCGCCTGCTGCCGCGATGACGGCACGTGCGAGATTTTGGCCGCTGAAGACTGTGTGGATGGTACTTACCTGGGACACGATACGACTTGCGACATGTGCCCCCCGCCCCCGGCGCCCGGTGGCTGCTGCCATGCGGACGGTGTGTGCGAACTGCTGTCTGCCGATGCCTGCACCGACGGCGTCTTCCTGGGAGAGGGTGTGCCGTGTGACGTTTGTCCACCGACAACGCCGACGGGCGCCTGTTGTCACTATGACGGCACTTGTGATGAGGTCGCCGTCGATTACTGCGACAACGGTCTGTGGCTGGGCGAAGGCACGACCTGCACGGACTGCACCGAGGCGCTCGGGGCATGTTGTTTCTTTGACGGCACCTGTGCGCTGACGACGCTGGATGCCTGTTTCAAGGGCGGCGCGGTCGGCGAATGGCTCGGCCCGGGGACGACGTGCGACCTGTGCTTTGCCAATGCGAATCCCGGCGCCTGTTGCCGGCAGGACGGCACCTGCGACATCGTGCCCCCCGAGGAGTGCGTGGTCGGCAGCTTCCTGGGTCCGGACACGACCTGTGACATGTGTCCTCCGCCGCCAACGCCCGGGGCATGTTGCCATGAGGACGGCACGTGCGACCTGCTTTTTGGAGATGCCTGCACCAACGGCGTCTATCTGGGCGATGGGGTGCCGTGCGACATGTGTCCCGGGACAGCCCCTCTCGGCGCCTGCTGCCATAATGATGGCACTTGCGAGGAAGTCGCGGTCGACTACTGCAGCAATGGCCTCTGGCTGGGGGAAGGAACGACTTGTTGGGACTGCACTGGCTCGCCCGGAGCATGTTGCTTTTATGACGGGACCTGCGCCGTGACGACGCTGAACCTGTGCTTCAAAGGCGGCGCCACCGGCAATTGGCTTGGGCCGGGCGCCACTTGCGACATGTGTCCGTAGCGCGATGCCTGGGCGGCGTGGCAGATCGCGTTGATTTGTCACGTCCCCATGACAGTAAAGGCAAGCCGGGAGGTATGAACCCGGGGCGTCGTCAACTTCAGTTACTGAATCTGGATGCGGCTTGCTCTGATTGGAAGCGATCCACAAGCATGTCCGGCATCAACTCGGCGATGGAGAGCGCTTCGCCGCTGCGGCGCACATCCCGGCGCGTGGCCGAAGCGGCGCGCGCTCACCAGCGAGCTGTATCCTTCGACTGCTGCTTCGCGGGACGTTCATCCATCCGATGCCCATTTACCGCTGGACGCCACCGTAGAGCTGCTGAAATTCGGCAAAGTCGCGCAAGTCCACGAGGCCATCCTTTTCCAGATCCGCGTAATCGCACCCGGCGGGGAAGCTGGCGCCGGGACCGGCCAGGCAACCGGCGAAAATGCTGAAGTCGTCGAGGTTAACTTGCCCGTTCTCATCCAGGTCGATAGGGTGCCGCGGCAGTACCAGAAGCGTTCGACCGGCTTGCTTATTTGAGTATGCGCTCGCGGGCGCTCCGATCAGATAGTCATCCGCACCGTTGCCGTCGATGTCGCCCACCCCGGCGACGCTCGCCCCCATTTCATCCTGTGGCAGGCCCACGAAGAGCCGATCCGCCTCCGAAGCCGAGATAGCGCCACGCAGCGGGCCGTGGAACAGGTAGGCGACACCGGAATCTGCACCGCCACTGACAAGATCTTCCGCCCACGGATCGCCCACGAGCACGTCGTCATAACCATCGCCGTTTACGTCGCCCGCCGACGCGACGGCGGCGCCGAACTTGCCCGCTGCAATGTGCCCGGTCGTCTCCGATGCGATCACGGCGTCGGCGACAGTGTCTGCTCTGATCGTCTCCACCAGCGGCCCGTAGAAGACTTCGCATTTCCCCGTGCCAGCGCCGAATTCCTGATCCGCCCCCACGATCAGGTCGTCCTTACCATCGCCATTCACGTCGCCTACGTCGATGCTGATCCCGAAGTGATCCTGAACCAGCTCGCCCTCCAGAACCACCGAGGTCTCCGTCGCATTGAACGTCCCCGTCACCGGGCCGAAGAAAACGTATACGCGGCCCGGAACGACGGTTCCGATGCTGGTGTGGGGGCCGCCGACGGCCAGATCGTCTATTCCGTCGTCATTGAAGTCGCCGACGGCCAGCGCGGTGCCCAGGTCTTCAAACGGGATAACGCCCCTGATTGTCAGATCGGCGCCCGTCGTGGACTGCAGGGCGGACAAAGGGCCGAGGAAGACGTAAGCCTCACCCAGGTTGTCCGCATCGGGCGCCCCCATGGCAACGTCAGTGATCGAGTCACCATTGAAGTCAAAACCGCCCACCATTGCCCAGCCGAGCTGGTCATACTCCTCTCCGGCGAACACGGCATCAGCCTGAACCACGGAAAGCGTGCCCGATAGAGGTCCATGGAAAAGGTAGACCCGGCCGGCCATGATCCCGGGCAGGTCGTACCCACGGGCGCCCATCAGGACATCGCCGAAGCCGTCGCCGTTGACATCACCGGCCGCCGCAACTGCGACGCCGAGATTGTCACCGAAGTTCTCCGCCAGAAAGGTCGCATCGGCGTGCCGGGCAGACACCATGGATCGGTCGAAAGGACCTTCAAAAAAATAGCAACTACCGGCCCAGTCGGCCGGGGCATCCGACGACGGCGCACCGATGAGGAGATCAGCGTGGCCGTCCATATTGACATCTCCCGCTAGCACCCCCGACGATCCGAATTGGTCCCCGCCGTCGCGGCCGGTGAGTTCGACGATCGTATCGGCGCGTGCCACCGCCGCCACAGCGAGCGGCGCCAGCGTGATCGTCAAGAACGTCAGATTGCTTACCGAGTGGTGCATTTTACTTCTCCTCCGCCCCGGTTCGAGAAGTGGTTCACCCGCGGCGCCTGCACCCCCAGCGATACCAGTCGCCCGATTACCGAATATCCCGCACGCCGCCAGCGCATTGCCCCTCTGTCGCACATAAAGGTCATTCTATGGATGCAGGTGAACGTATCCAAACTTGGAAGACGCACCTCATGATGCCAAAATCGCCGATCGCAGATAAAAAGTGTGTAAGTCGAAGAGCGGTTTACTGGGCTCCGGTTGGCAGGTCCAAGGTGTTCCACGATCAACTTGTCGAAGAAGGACGTTGGCCCGGATCGACGAGATCTACGGCATCTACCTGCCTGATCTGGCCGAGCCGGAAGAGATCTTCCGTGTCCACCTTGGACTCAAGCAGCGCGATCCGGAGAGGTTCGACCTGGAAGCGACGGCCGGGGCAACGGACGGCTACACCGGTGCCGACGTCAGGGAAGTCGTGCTCATGAGGCTCAAGATCGCGTTCCACGCAGGCAAGGATCTGAGCACCGAGCACCTGCTGCTCCACGTCGCCGACGGTGCAGCCTGCCGCCTTCGTCCCGCACGGGTGGCGGCAATGACCGAGT
>JBECKQ010000191.1:0-3504 GCA_040235375.1 Phycisphaerae bacterium
CCTGCATGCCGTACCGACCGGGCCGATCAAGTTCCTGCGTTCGCCGCTGATCAGCTTCTCCGGGCGCCTGCGGGCGCTGCGCGGACTGTTCATCAGCCGGCGCGGGCCAGCCGAGCGGACGACGATCGAGGAGTTCGCTACGCGGCGGTTCGGGCAGGAGGTGGCGGATACGATCGTCAGCGCCGCGGTGTCCGGCATTCTCGCGGGGGATATCCGGCGACTGAGCGCTTACGACTGCTTTCCCGTGCTGGCAGATTTCGACCGCAAGTCGATCAGTCCGCTGGGACGGACGGCCCGGCGCATTCCCACCATGATCCGCAAGAAGCGGAACCCGAAGCTGGGTCGAAAGTGGAAGGGTCTGGTGAGCATCGATCGCGGATTGGGCGGGCTATGCCAGGCGCTGGCGGATGAGATCGGCGACGGCTTGTCGGTCGATACGCGCGTGGAGTCGATCACGCCATCGCGTTATGGATACCGGGTCGCGGCGACGCGCGCCGGCGAGAAACGTGACGTGGTGTGCGATCAGTTGATCCTGGCGACGCCGGCGCATGAGACGGCCCGGCTGCTCGAGGCCATGGCGCCGACGGCGAGCGACGCGTTGCGCGAAGTGCGCAGCTCGTCGCTGACAGTTGTCAATCTGGGATTCCGGCGCGAGGACGTGGGGCATCCGCTCGACGGGTTCGGCTTCCTGGTGCCGCACAACGAGCCCGAATTCCCGCTGATGGGCGTGCTGTTCGCGGACAGCGCGTTTCCACATCACGCGCCGAACGGATACCGGCTGCTGCGCGTCTTCTTCGGTGGCCAGCGAATGCCGGACGCGGCGCGGCGCTCGGGCGACGAGCTTGTCGAGATTGCCCGGGGGGCGCTGGCCAACGTGCTGGACGTGAAAGGCTCGCCGGTGCTGGTGGACGTGTGCCCGTATCCCGATGCGATCCCGCAGTACGATCTCGATCATGCCGAGCGCGTCGAGCGAATTCGCGCCGCCCTCGAGTCGCTCGTCGGGCTGACCTTGGCGGGGAACTACCTTGAAGGCGTGTCGATCAACGATTGTATCAAGCTGGGCAGGAAGGTAGGGCTCACCGTGGCGAGCGCGGCGCCGACCGTGGCGTAGGCGATACTATTGATAGAGAAATGTATTAGTCGTAATCGGATTCTGGTACGATCATGATAGTATTCTCGGCGCGGGTGGAATAGAAGAGGTAATCGATGATGGAAGAGTCAGTGAACATACCACGACCGTACAGGCGGCCGCGGCGATTGCGGCAGTCGCCGGTGATCAGAGGACTGGTGCGCGAGACGCGGCTGACGCCGGATCGGCTGGTGCTCCCGCTGTTCCTGGTGGACGGTACGAAGGTACGAATCCCGATCGGGGCGATGCCGGGGCACGCCCGGCTGTCGATCGACCTGGCATTGGACTTCATCCGCGAGGCGATGAAGCTGGGCGTGGCGTCGTTCGCCCTGTTTCCGGCCATCGATCCCAAAAAAAAGACAGCCGACGCCGCAGAAGCGGTCAATCCGGACAACCTGCTGTGCCAGGCCGTCCGCCAAATCCGCGAGGCCGTGCCGAAGGCGGTGGTGATCACGGACATCGCGCTGGATCCTTACAGCAGCATGGGGCACGACGGCCTGATCCGCCACGGCGAGGTCGTCAACGATGAAACCGTGGACGTGCTGGCGCAGATGGCGGTGCTGCACGCGGAGGCCGGAGCGCAGATCGTCGCCCCGTCGGACATGATGGACGGGCGAGTTGCCGCGATGCGAACGGCGCTGGACAGCGCGGGCCACCAGAAAGTCGCGATCCTCAGCTACACCGCAAAGTACGCTTCGGGCTTCTACGGTCCGTTCCGCGAGGCGCTCGATTCGGCGCCGGTGGACGCGCCCGACGTGCCGGCGGACAAGGCGACCTACCAGATGGATCCGGCCAACGTCCGCGAGGCGACGGTCGAAGCCATGCTCGACGAGGCGGAAGGCGCGGACATGATGATGGTCAAGCCGGCGCTTCCCTACCTGGACGTCATCGCGCTGTTGCGTTCGGCGTCGAGCCTGCCGATCGCGGCGTATCACGTCAGCGGCGAGTACGCCATGATCAAGGCGGCGGCCGAGCGCGGCTGGCTGGACGAGCGCAAGTGCATGACCGAATCGCTGATCGCCATCGCCCGGGCGGGCGCGGACGTGATCTTCACATACGCGGCGATGGACTACGCCCGCTGGTGGCGCGACGAACTGAGATAGTCCGCCACGGCCTTGGCCAGATTGTCGAACGTGGGGTACGCAGCCACGGCGACCGGCGCTCGGCCGCGGGCGTGAATAGCGCTCGTCGTGGCGCGGCCGATGCTGGCCAGGGGAACGTCGATGTCGCCAAGCGCTTCGACCGCTGAGGGACTGGCGACCACGGCAACGGCAACCCGCTCGGCGACCGTGCGATCAAAGTCGCGCGGCACGGTGTCGTAGAGCACAGGGCAGCGCAGCTCCACGTCAGCCCACGCCTGGGGGACAGCGGCCTTGGCGGATCGCGGATAGCAGACAACACCGGCGGTAACAGTCGTGCGCAGGGCTTCGAAAAGTGTGCTGCCGTGGCCGTCCGGTCCGATAAGTTCGACGCGCAGACCGGCGCGGGTGGCCAGGGCGCGAGACGATTCTCCGACGACGGCAACGTGTGGAATGCGTGCCGCGGGCTCGGCGGTGACCGCCTCGATGGCGAACGGACTGGTCAGCACGAGCCAGTCGTCGGGGCCGAGTCCGGCCAGCAAATCCGCCGGGCAAGCGAGGATCGTCTGTTCGATTACCGGCTCGAGGATAACGTCGAGCCCGCGCTCGCGCAGCGCGAAAGAGAGCGGACCATCGGCGGGCTCGTTTCTCGTCACCCAGACGATCATGGCCGGCCTCGCAGTTGATGGAGCAGGCGATCGGCCAGCGTCTGGCCGACGGCAACTGGATCGTTGCCCTCCTCCCTACTTTCCGCCACGTCGGAAAAGTCGTCGGAGAATAGCTGGGCATGCAGGATGATCCGACCGTCCTCCACCTTCGCCAGCGCGCCGACGGGCGTGTGGCAGCCGGCGTTGATGCGGCGGAGGATCATTCGTTCGGCCACGACGGCAAGTCGCGTTGGCGCGTGCTCGAGAACGGCGCAGAGGTCGAATGCTTCGTCGAGCGTACGCGTCTGCACGGCCAGCGCTCCCTGCGCAGGTGCGGGCACGAATCGATCAACCGACAGATCGATGCGGTAGGGATGCCCGATGCCGAGGCGTGTGAGACCGGCGGCAGCCAGCACGACGCCGGCGAGATTCTGCGACTCGATCTTCGCGATGCGCGTGGGAACATTGCCGCGGATCGGCACGATTTCGAAGTCGCCGGCCTGGCGAAGCTGAGCGGCGCGACGGGGGCTGTTGGTGCCGATGCGGGCGCCGGGCGGCAGCGTTTCGAGGGTGGCCGGCTCGCGTGTCAGCAGGACATCGTGGACGATTTCGCGCGGGGGCGTCGCGGCGATGGCGAGACCGGCGGTCT
>JBECKQ010000217.1:0-3499 GCA_040235375.1 Phycisphaerae bacterium
ACACGGCGGGTGTCACAGATATCGATGCCTCCGGGGCGGCGACGGCCACCACCGGATTCGAGCTGTTTGTGCCATACGCTGACATCGGCGTGGCCGGCTATCCGCGCGGCGGTATGGGCGTGGCGGCGTTCGTGGTGCGCACGAGCGGCGAGGTCAGCAACCAATGGCTGCCCGGCCTTGGCGGTGGCTACGACAATCTCGGTCTGGCGCCGGACATGGAGACTATCGCCGGCCAGCAGTTCGCCATCGCGCCGCTCGACGTGCCGGGCGACGGTGACGGCGATGCCGACGTGGACGCGGCGGACTACCCGTATTTCTTCGACTGCCAGACGGCGCCGGACGCGGGCGCGATCGGGGCTGGCTGCAACCTCTTCGATTTTGACGGCGACGTGGACGTTGACCTGATCGACTTCGCGAGCTTCCAGGCGCGGGTGTTTCGCTGAATCGAAGAAGGGCTCGGGTGGCGGATCGAAGCGGGTGGTGGCCTTCGCCACGTCAGGCAGCGCTGGGAATGCTTGTCGTGCGGTCCGGAAGGTGATACTCTGCCTGTATGGAAGCCAAGAGCATCGAAGAATGGTTGGATCGCCGGCCGTTCGTTCCCTTCCGGCTTAAGCTTTCCAATCAGGACATCCTCGAAATCACCAACCCCGATCTTGTCGTCGTGATGAAGCGCGACATCTTCGTAGCCGAGCCATCCCGCGATCACTTCCACCTTCTTTCGCTGATGCACGTCGTCGGGCTCGAGTCCGGCGGTAACGGCGAGGGATAGCACGCAATAACGCGAATCGTCGAACCGGCGTGAGCGACTGAATAACCGTGTGCGTGCACGCGACGTGTGAGGGCCGCGACCGAACGGATGCGCGTGGGGGGCGAATCGTCGGTTGACGGCAACCCACCCCCGCCCAGCCTCTCCCTGGAAGGGGGAGGGGTCTGGCGGCGGGGCGATTGAAGAGTCATCGGCACCAGTCCGGTTCCTTACGGTCGCGGATCCGACACGGCGCCTGGTCGTGCTGGTCTAATTGGATGCCACAGGAGTGCCGGCCGCTAAACCACCGTGCGCGATTCGCGGCCGGCGGAACGATCGGCGGGCAGAGCCCGCCCTACAAGGCTAAGTGTCATCAGGTGGCGTGGCGCAAGTGCCGCCGGCTGGCGGCCCGTGGATCACGGGCAGGATGCCCGTGCCACGATTGCTACTCGCCGACGTTGAACTCGCAACCGACGAGGTAGCCGTTCGGCGTCGGCGTCGCGTGGCGTACGACCGCGGGCACGGCCGGGGCGGTGTCGTCATGCCAGAACAGGCGGACGAAAAGGTGCCCGCCGACCTCGAAGCGGTGATCACATAGGAACGAGACGCCCTGGTATGATGCGTCGTGCAGTGCCACGCAAATGTCACCGCCGCCCGGCCCGTTCCACGACACGCCCAGCGGCCACGAGCGGTGGTATCGCCGGACCGACCGTTGCGGGCTCTCGGTTTCCGGCTCACCGCGGCTGCGTATGGCCTCCACGAAGTCGATGATCAGGGATCGGGCGGTTGCCGGTGCGTTCTGGTGGGATGGCTCGACGGCGGTCATCTTCTGTCCCTCCGCCGCCAAGACTACGATTCGCGCCCAGCCGCGTGCAAAGAACGGTCGCCCTCGCGCACCGAAACCGCCAGCGCCGCCCATCCCGCCGCACTTTCCCGGACCATGCCGCGGCGGCGCGATCACCGATCGCTGGTCAGGGGCGATGCAAGTGATACAGTAGGTGGTGTGGCGGCCGGTGTATCCGATACAGTCGCATCCGGGGATGTGGGTATGCGTCTGGCGAAGGAAGGTATCCGGGAGATGATTCTGGCGACGGCGGTGCTGGGCGCCGCGGCCGTCGGGCTGGGGATACTGCACTGGGCCCTGGCGGTACCGCCGATCGTCGTCTGGATATGGGCGATCTCGTTTTTCCGTGACCCGCGGCGCGAGGCGGCGATCGGCGAGGACGAAATGTGCGCGCCCGCCGACGGAACGGTGACCGAAGTCACCCGCCTGGATCATCATCCCGAGATCGGCGGGCCGGCCGTGCGCGTCGGCATCTTCCTGAGCATTTTCAACGTGCACGCGAACCGTGCCCCATGCGACGTGCGCGTCCGTTCAGTCGAGCGCCGGCCGGGCACGTTCCTCGACGCCCGGCACCCGGAGTCCGGCGGCCGTAACGAGGCGAACACGCTGGTATGCGACGCGGCGGGGCGGTTTGACGGCCCGGTCGTGATCCGGCAGGTGGCAGGCAAGATCGCCCGGCGTATCATCTGCCACGCCCACGCGGGCAGCGTGCTGAAACGCGGCGAGCGGTTCGGCATGATCAAGTTCGGGTCGCGAACGGAGCTGATCGTGCCGGCGGAGGGCAACCACGTGACCGTCAAACTGGGCGACAAGGTCAAGGCCGGACTGCACACCGTAGTTCGCCGGGACGTGCCGGCCGCAGCGTCCGAAGACAACAGGGACAACCATGAAAGTAGTGAACCACGCGCGACAACCTCGCCGGCGTAAGAGCCGAATCCGCCGGCTGCGCGCCGTACCGCTATTTCCGACCATGCTGACGCTGGGGAACATGCTGTGCGGCTTCGCGGCGGTCTACTTCTGCATACTGGGCGTGATCGGCGCGGTGACGAACGTCGATCCCGGCGTGAAGGCGACGTTGAACAACCGGTTTCTCGAGCACTTTCTGCCGACGTTCTTCTCCGTCGGGGGCTTCTTCATCTTCCTGGGGATGTTCTTCGACCTGATGGACGGGCGCGTCGCCCGGATGACTACGGGGACGACGAACTTCGGCGGCCAACTCGACTCGCTGGCGGACATGGTCACCTTCGGTGTTGCGCCGGCGATTCTGACGATCGGCATGCTGAGTGTCGGAACGCGCGAGGGGATCGCCACGATGCTGGGGTGGTCGCGCTTGAGCTGGGTGTCGGGCGCGGTATACGCCTCATGCTGCGCGCTGCGGCTGGCGCGATTCAACGTGGAACACGCCGAGGGGGATCTGCGTCACACTTCGTTCCACGGGTTGCCGAGCCCGGGAGCGGCGGCGGTGGTGGCGTCGCTGATCATCCTGTACGAGCACGTGGCCGAGGTGCGCAGCCACGTTCTGCTGAACTCGCTGCCATTCGTGAGCATGGCGGTCGGGGCGCTGATGGTCAGCCGCGTGCGGTACGTGCACGTGCCGAACGTGTACCTGCGGGGACGCGCGCCGTTCGGGTACGTGCTGCTGTTCGTGATCACGGCGGCGCTGCTGATCCGGTTCCCGGCGCAGACGGTCGCGGTGGTGGCCGGTCTGTACGCACTCAGCGGACCCGCGTGGGCGGTGATCGGGTGGTTCCGCCGGCCGCAAGAACAGCCTGACGAGCGGCCCGACTCAATGTCGAAAGGCCGAGCCGGCAGGCGCGGTACTCAGGGCGAGCCGCCGGACGACTCGAAGTCGTCTCGCTGGCTGGCGTGAGGGCGCCACCGTGAAATGATGCCTGGAGTGAAGAGTCGCC
>JBECKQ010000229.1:0-3758 GCA_040235375.1 Phycisphaerae bacterium
GCGATTATGGCGACAAGAGAAAACAGGTGTGCAGCGTTGTGCATGGTAACTTCCTTTTATGACACGAAGTGTCACTTTGTCGCCGTGAGCGCGTGGCCGGGCGGGACGAGGATGGTGTTGCCGTCGGTGGATGGCTTGAGCGTTTCATCGCCGCAGTTCACGCGTCTCATCACCAGCTTGTCGCGCAGCGCGGCCAAGGGCGCCGGCAGGCGCAGCCTGGCCGGCGAGGGTGACCGGTTGACGATTATCATGCCCAGCAACAGGCCCGCAACCTGCTCGAGGAGCATGGCCGTCCAGTCAGTGCGCCAGATCGAGTTCGCCGCCGGATCGCCGCAGGTCGTCGGGATTTCGATCCGCAGCAGTTGAGCGCCGGCGCGGGCGGCGGACTTGTGAATCGGCTCGCCGAATAGTTGCCGGTCGGTCTTCACGCAGGGTTGCAGATCATCGCGACGCCACGTCATCTCCGAGCGATCGAGCATGGACCCGCCGCGCGGCACAGCGCGGTAGATCGACCGGCCGACGAACGGCGGCGACGCGAGTACGGGCAGAGCTTCCGCCAGCAATCGCTGGAAGGGGTCATCGTCGGGCGCGATCACGTTGATCTCGTGCCGCCGCGTCGATGTCACGTCGATGCACACAGCGATCGAACCGGGATCGAAATCCGCCTCGACAAGCCAATGGTGACCGGTCCGGCGCGGCTCCCACCCGCACCAGGGCGCGACGGGGGCGCTCAACGGAATCCAGGCGATCCGGTACCTGGCGATGAGCGGTTTGACGTACGGGCAGACGAACGGCGCGGGACGAAGCAACTGCTTGAGCCAGAAGAGCACGCCGTACACGCCGGCCATATCTTCGCCGGACAGGCCGGACCGGATCAGGATCACCGGTCGCTCGGGCATCGGCAGGCCGTACGTGTTCGTCTGATCGCCGATGGTGAGCATGAGCGGGGCGTCGAATTCCTCCGGCTTCTTTCCGTCGGCCCAGGCGAGCGCGGGAAAGCGTTCCGAGACATCGGAAAGCTGATTGAGCAGTTCGGTGTTCGTGCGCGCGGCGGTCGCGTACTGGCCGATGGCGTGCGGCGTGTCGCCGAACGCCGCCATCAGAAGCTGTACGGCCACCGTGGGTTCGTCGAGCGTGCTGCTGACTGCCTCGGCGGGATCGATGTCCACGCACACCAGCGCGCCGCGCTCCATCCGGCGAAACAACGCGATCGGCTTGTCGGAGGTCGCGTCGGAGTCGGTCATCGATTCGATCAGCACTTCCAGACCGTAGCGCTCGCAGAAGCCGCGGAAGTTGAGGTTGCTGCGGAACTGCCGCTGGAACATGGCTGTCGAGTTATCGTTGCGGCCCGCGAACGGAATGATGTCGTGCAGGGCGAACGCGCTCGTGATGAAGTTCGAGTGCACGATGCGGGCCTGGATCGGATCGTCCACCTGGCGGATGAGGCGCGTGGCCGCCCGCCCGTTCGAGATCGATTCGAGACACGGCAGCGAGACGATCACGACGCGGCGCTCGGCGAGTTCGAGCAGGGCGTTCATCGATCGGCACCGCGCCGGCGGCGTTTCCGTCAGGAGCAACAGCGCATCGTCGTCGTGCTGATCCGGTCGGAACTGCGCGGCGGTGACGATGCGAACGTTCTTGTGGCCGTAGCGGGCGCGGAGGATGCCGACGATCGGCCGGTCGGGGTTGTCCGTGACCACGCAGACGCTGGTGACGCGAACGGGCGGCGGGTCCGCGAACGGCGCGGGCGGAATCGCCGCAGGATACGATCGAAACTCCGGCTCGATGACCGGCACCACGCGGACATCGTGCACCGTCGCATTGCCGGCCGCACGGAAGAGGCCGATGCGCAGCTCGGCCTGGCGGACCTGCGGCGGCGACTCGTAGTACAGCCGGAGCGTAAGCTTATCGGCCTTCTGAATCGGCGCCGCGTGCAGGGCGGGCAGCGCCTTGCCGCTGGCGCCGAACGGATGCAGCGAAAGCACGAGACCGCCGCGGTCGCCCGCTTCGGAGCAGTCGCAGGAGATCAGCGCCTCGATGCGGTAATGCTGGTCCTTCCGGCAGCGAAAGCGTTGCGACCAGAGGCCTTGGCCGGCCGCGCTGCGGCTTTCGATGAGCATGCCGGCCAGATGGCCGTTGTCGGCCGCGCCGTCCATAGTCCAGGTGACAGCCTTGCCGCGCCCGAGCCAGCCCCATGACTGGGGCTTGCGGCCACCCTGGCTGAAATCCGAGTTGCGAATCTTGTTCAGCTTTCCGAGCATCAGTTCCTCGTTTGAGCGAATCGTGCGTATTGCAGAGAGGCGCCCTGTATAACGAGCATGGCGTGACGATGCAACGATGACAGAATGGTAAGGAGCCGCCCGCTCTGCAAGCGGCATGCCCTGCCCCGGTCGGGTCACCGTGGCGGCTCCGACTCGGGCGGCGGTTCTGTCGACGGCATTGACGGGTCAAAGGGCTCCTCGACCGGCGGCAGAGAGCCGAGCTCGTCTTTCGTCGCGAGGCGCACGTCCACGTCGATCGTGTTGTCGTCGCGCTGCAACCGGACGTGAACAGACGCGCCGGCGGGAATCAGGTTCAGCGCCTGCACGAGCTGGCCGTAATGGCGGATGGTCCTGCCGTTGATCGCGACGATCGTGTCGCCAGGCTGGGCGCCGGCCTTGAGCAGTGGCGAGGGGTCGGCGAGGCGGTCGATCTTCACGGCGCCGGTCGCGTGCGGGTCGATCTGCATGCCGAGCCAGCCGCGTTCGAACGACTGGCCGCTGCACAACGCACCGGCGATGTCGTGCAGACGCCACGCGGGGATGGCGAAGCCGATGCCGGAATCGTAGAAGTCCACGCCGGCCAGCTCGCCGGGATACTGGGCCATGGGCACGCAGATGCCGAGCACCTCACCGGCCGAGTCGAGCAGCGGACCGCCGTAGTTGATCGGCGAGAGGCTCGCGTCGGTCTGGATCGCGTAGCCGTTCATCCGGCCGAGGGCACTGACCACGCCCACGGAGACGGTGGGATCGTCGCCGCCGAGGCCGCGTCCCAGCGCGATCGCCCACTCGCCGACGCGGACCTCTTCGGGCGTCGCCCATTCGGGCGTCGGCAGGCCGGTCGCGTCCACTTTCAGCATGGCGAGCTTGCGCACGTGATCGCGGGCAACGAGCCTGGCGGGCAACGGCCGGCCGTCGGGCAGGCGCACGGTGATGACGGACGGTTCGCGAATGAAGTTGATGCTGCTGGTGATGATGAAGCCGTCGGCTGAATAGATGATGCCGGTCGTCGGGCCTTCGGCGACCTGAAAGGCGGAGCCAAGACTGTCGCGGAACTGGTCCGGTTCCTCATCGCCTTCCTGGTGTCGCGTCGCGACCGGGCTGGCCGGCTGCACACCGCCGACCGTGTCGATACGCACGACATAACGCTGCGCGGTTTGGCGGGCACGTTCGATAAGCTGCTCGGCGTCGCGCAGGTTCTGCTGGGCGAACGCCGCGGGCAGCGCGAACGACAGCAGCACAGCGCCCACGACGGTGATTCGTCTTGCATACGTCGGCGTCATGGCGATTCTTCCAGTGCGAGCGAGACGATCTTGACCTTGTCGCCGCGTTTGATGGTGAGCTCGAGCTTGTCGCCGGGGGCGAGGCTGTCGAGCAGGCGTTCGAGATCGGCGAGCTTCGGCATCGGCCGGCCGTTGGCGCTGATGATCAGATCGTCCTTGCGGATGCCGGCGCGGGCGGCGGGCGATCCGCGTTTCACGTGATCGACGAACACGGGGT
>JBECKQ010000251.1:0-15161 GCA_040235375.1 Phycisphaerae bacterium
ACGTCAACAACAAGATCAAAGTGATCAAACGCATCGCCTACGGCTTCCACGACACCGAGTACTTCGCCCTGAAGGTGAAACAGGCCTTCCCGGGCAGAGTCTCAAGCAACTAAACGGGAGGAGAACCGTAATCCAGAGTCTCTCTTTGGAGCCCGCCTATCCACGCTTCCACGAATGAATTGGCGTCTGGCGCGAGAAGCGGTATGCGCAGGCATCTCCTGCCTGGACCCTGGAAAAGACGTCGAAACCCGTTCGTGAACTTGGTGTCCCGGTCGTGGATCAGGAACCGTGCTTCCAACTGCTCGTCCTCCAGCCACATCAGCACTTTTCGGCCCTGCTGCTGGACCCACTTGTCCTCTGGGTGATGCGTTGGCGGGCTCAAGAAGGCTTTTCGCGTGCCGACATGGACGAAGGCCAAGTAGTAGGCGAGCCGCACACCGAGCGGCGTGATGACTGCCTTAGTGAAGAAATCACAAGCGACGAGCGTGTTGACATGGAGCCGGATGAACTTCTGCCACACAGTTTCGTCCGCGCGACCGCGGCGAATTGGCGACGGCGTCAGCCCTTCCTCTTTCAGAATGCGTCGCACGGACGACCATCCGAGGCGCAGCCGGAGCTTGCGCAGCTCGCCAACGATGCGACGGTAGCCCCAGCCCGAGTTTTCCTTGGCCAGGCGGATGACGATGTCCCGCATATTGCGTGGAATGCGTGGCCGACCGACTCGTTTCGGTCGGCGCCCCTCCCGAAGCTCTCATCACCCAGCGGACATAAGTCTTGGGCGTGACGATACCGATGACATCGGCCACGTTGTGGTCGAGTTCTTGGCCGATCGCAAGCAGTCGGGCGCGATTGTCAGGGCTTGGGATGACGCGGTTGCCGCCGAGCTTGCGGCGCAGTATATCGACCTGAGCCTTGAGGAACCGGATACGGGCATTCCGACGCGCCACACCCGCTTCAACTAGGAGGTGCACAGCGACGTAAAACCAGCGCAGCATGACGCGTGATCCTCGGACATGAACCGTTGAAGAGACGGCAATGAGAACGGCCCGACATTTTGGACGCCTGCTCACAGATCCCCAACCGCCCCACCACCACTCCCCTTTGGTCGACGCGCGCCAGCACAACCATCGACTCCCCCGCGCCGCGAGTGCGACGTTCCCGATGAGCTGCAGCTACGCCCCACGGCCCCAGAAATTGCGCCCGTTTTTGTGCCCGCTCCGGCGACAAACATGGTGCAGTTGACCATACTTGGGGTACAAGGGACGAACCCCTAAAAGCAGATCTCCGCGGTAATTACGGGCGAGAGCCGGACTTACGAACAGGGGCGGAATCCGCTCATAACCCGGAGGCTCGCGGCGCAGCCATAGTAAGCATTTCTTGAATCGACTACGCGATACTTGAAGAACATTGTAGCGGATCTGAAGCGCCGGCTATCCTGACCGTTAATCGTCCAAGGTGCCGTATCTCCAGCGGGGAGAAGCCGACACGGACGGCACCAGGCGTGACGCGCGGCGGCAGGAACAAGCGAAGCAGAATCAATCCTGGCGCCGATCACAGACCGGATCTTCAGATGATCGGCGATACCAGCGCATCGACGAGCTTCAGCATTTCGTTCGGAGATTGACGTTCGTTATAACGGAGGACTCAAACGTGAGATCGATAGGCATTTTCCGAGGATTAGCCCTCGCGATCGGTACGATGGGGCTGATGACCGCTGCAGTCGAGGCCGACGACAAACCGATTGGAGACGCAGGGGACACGGCCGTCGTGAAGGGGGCAACCGGCCCTGACGCACTCCAGGCCAGCAACGGCGACGTAGAGGTGCCAACCGTCACAACCGGCATCACGCACGACAACAGGGAGACGCGGCGCCTCGTCGCGCAGATCGAGTCCGTGCCCCAACCCGCTCCGCCGAATCTCAGTCCGGCGCCCGTTCCTGATGCGCCGGAGAGCGACCGCAACGACAGCGGTCCCCTGCCACAGGCTCCAATCTTGGATGCTGACTCGCGCCAAGTCAGCTTTCAGGCGCAACTCACTGACGCCGCCGGCGATCCGCTGCCCGGACCGCTGGTCGATCTGGCGTTTTACATCTACACCAGCGGCGGCGCACTCCTGGAAGGCCCCATCAACGTGCTGGACGCGCCCATTGTGAACGGCATCGTGGACGTGCAAGTGCCGATCTCCGCGTCGAGCCTGGACGGCAGCGGTCGCGAAATGGGAGTCACGGTCGACGGGGGGGCCGAGCTTTCGCCGCGCGTCAAGCTGACCTCGGTCCCCTACGCATATCGAGTGGATCGCGTTGCCAGCGAGGAGCTTGATGATGCGATCGCCCTGGGCTCGGGACCACCCGACGTCGCGGCAACCGGGATACTGGATGCGTACGGCGAAATTGCCGGTGGTACGCCTCCTGGCGGCCTCACCGTGCGGATCGACGGCAACAACAGCCTGATCCAGACCTTTCATGACGAAGGTGTGATCACCTCCGAGTTGGGATACTGGTCCCGCGGTCGACTGCGTCTCTTTGACTCGGGGAGCAACGGGGTCGACGAAAACAACATTACCGTTCTTCTTGATGCCACGAACGACAGCGGCGGTCAGATGACGCTATATGACACATCAGGAGCGTCAACGCTCTTCATGGAGGGGGCGACCGGCTCGATTTCCGTGGAAGACAGCTTCAACGTGGTCGAGCAGATCGGAGGCGCCGCCCGGGGCAGTTTCGGCATCGAAGCCGGGGCGGACGGCGGACGACTGGAGACGTATTCAGCCGCCGGAACCACGGCGATCTTCGGCAGCTTTGGATTTCCCCTGCCGGGGGGCTCCGGCACCTTCTATCAAGCCGACGGCAGCACCGTGGGTGCCTTGGTGGCGGGAGATGACACGTCCGGAGGTCTCATCGGCCTTTATTCCAGTACGCAGGCGTTGACGATCGAGGCCAATGCGGAAGCATCCGACGGGGCTGCCTATCTGGCGGTAAGCGACAGCGGCGACCGCGTCCTGCTCGATGCCAAGGGCACCAACAACGGCGGAGAGATCGTCGTCTACAACACGGCCGGCACCCCCACGGCCCGCCTCCAGGGCAACGAGGAGTCCGTGGGTTCCGGTGGTGGACTGGCGCTGTACAACGCAAACGCGACGACGAATGTCCGCACCGTTCTCCTCGACGGTGGCCTCGGTGGGACGACGCAAGGCGGCGGCATGATCCTGTATGACGTTGCGGGCGACGAGACCGTCCGCATTGACGGCGACGATCTCGGCGCCGGAAGGATCGGTCTGCGCAATGCGGCCGGTATCGAGGTCATTGCCCTGGATGCGAACTATGGGGGCGACGGACGAATCATCACGCAGGAACTCTCCATTACCGGCGGCAGCGACCTGTCCGAACAATTCCAGGTGGAATCGGGCTCCGGTGCGGTGCAGCCCGGCATGGTGGTCAGTATCGACCCCGATCATCCTGGGCGACTCATGGTGAGCACCGAGGCCTACGATCGAAAGGCGGCCGGTATTGTCAGCGGCGCCGGGGGTATCGGAACAGGCATGATCATGGGACAAGCCGGGTCGATTGCCGACGGCGACCATGCAGTGGCCCTCAGCGGCCGGGTGTATTGCCAGGCGACGGCAGCCAATGGCGCCATTCGACCCGGCGATCTCCTTACGACAGCGGACGTTGCGGGGTACGCCATGAAGGTCACGGACCATACCCGCGCCACCGGCGCAATCATCGGCAAGGCGATGACGGGGCTGGACTCTGGGGAAGGACTGGTGCTCGTGCTGGTCAGCCTGCACTGAATAAACGTCAAACAGTGACACCTTGGTTGATGCAGACGGGCATCTGCCCCCGACATCCCAGAAAGCGAGACATGTAATGAGATTTGCAATGAGTTGCTTTAACCGGCCGGGCGAAGCCGGCCGCTTTCCCCCGCCGGGGTCATCGGGCGGCCGGCGAGCGTGCGCGCTGGCGGGAGCCACCATCCTGGCGCTTGCCGTCGCGGCGCCAGCTCAGGTCACACTGGATGCCCCCGATGCGCTACCCGCACGGAGCCGCCCGGTGCCGACCGTCACGCCGATCCACGTACAGGCCGTTCCGCTGGATCAGGTGAAGCGGATCGACCCGGCTACCTTCTGGCAGCTCAAGGAAGAGTGCAAAAAGGCGCAATGCCAGCCCAATCCCAAGCGAAAGCGGGCCCCGATCGCCCCTGGTGCGCGACCCGACCTGGTCCCGGTGCGATCCCTGCCGACGGAACCGCAACAACCGGCCGCCCCCGGGCTTCGCGCTCCGGGTGACCTCTTGATCTTCAGTAATCACGTGTTTGATGATACCGAGACCAACGACCAGGTTTCCGAAAGCGCCTGCGAACCGAGTGTGGGCATGAACGGACGCATTCTGTGGGCCTCGGGCAACTGGTTCGGCGGCGTGTCGGCGGACTACAATCAGAACTTCGCTTTCGTCGACCCGGCTACGAATTTCCCCTCCATCGTCGGCGGGTTCTGCTGCGACCAGGTCGTTCAATACGATCGGCTTCATAACATGATGCTCTGGTACCTTCAGTACAGTGATGACGCAACGGGTAGCAATGCGGTGCGTCTGGCCGTTTCGGTCGGCCAACCGAATCAGGAGAACAACGTCTGGCACCTGTACGACATCACCCCGGGCCTGTTCGGATATGCCGCCGGCGTCTCGTTTGACTTTCCCGGTATGGCACTGGGGACCAATGAACTCTACATTACCACGAACCTCGTTGGGCACAGTGACAACGCCATCTGCATACGGCTGGACCTCGACGCCTTGCGCGCCGCCGGTACCGTGTCGCTCTACAACACGGTCAGTTCGCTGCCCAACCTGCGCGCTTGCCAGGGCGCCGGAACAACGCAGTTCATCGGTACGCAGGTGGACACCAATACCTTGCGCATTTTCCGCTGGCCGGAAGCCGATTCGTCAGCCACGTCTGTCGACCGGGACGTCGATGCGTGGTTCACCGGGTCCAGTGCTCCCGATCCGGACGGCAACGACTGGATCTCGCGCGACTTCAATGACATCCTGGCGGCGTATGTCTCGGGTTCGAACATGGTCTTCATGTGGGACTCGGCCCAAGGCGGCGCGTTCCCGAACCCCAACGTCCGCATCGCCCGATTCCGCACCAGCGACCGCGCACTGGTGGACCAGGGTGTGATTTGGAGCCCTTCCATGGCTTGGGCGTATCCCGACATGTACCCCAACGATCGAGGGCACGTGGGTGGCACGATGGCGTTCGGCGGCAAGACCGGCGGCGGGGCCACGACCTATCCGTCGATGGCAGTGGCCATCGCCGACGACTACGGTGGGAGCCAGACCGGCCCCATGGACGCCCTCAGTGCCGCATTGGGGAATCTCGGAACACCCAACCGGTGGGGAGATTATTACACGGCGCGGCGTGCCTCGCCTTATGCGAACACCTGGATCGCAGCCGGTTATGTGCTCCGTACTGAGGAACCCGGTTCCAACACCCAGCCGCACATCGTGTGGTTTGGCCGCGAGCGCGATCAGCCGCCGGCGTCCAACACGATCTATGCCGACTGGGCATACACGAACACCTGGGAGACAGGCACCATCACTCACCCCTACGGAACGTTGTTCGAGGCCCACTATGCAGCGGTCGCAGGCGACACGTTGAGACTGGACACCGGAACGTACAACGAGGGGCCGTTGGTGCTGGACAAGGACGTGGACGTGATCGCCGACGGCGGCACGGTCACCATCGAATGAGCCGGACCGAGGTGCGCGAAGGGAAACAAACCATGAGAACGTTGGGATACACGATATTGGCCGTATGCGCGGCGATCGTCCTTCTGGCGGTCCCGGCTACTCGCGCGGAACTGGAGTGCCACGCTGTCTCGGCGGGCGCTGAGACCGTGACTCCGGCTATGCATATGAATGTCGGCCAGGTGGCGATCGGTCGAGCATCGAACGGAAGCGTGGACATGCACGCCGGTGTGATACCGTGCCTGACAGCCGCCGGAGTGCCCATCGCCGGTGACTGTGACGGTGATGGAGACATCGATCTGGACGATTTTCAAGAGTTCACCTCGTGTTTTCTGGGGCCGATGTTGCCCGCACCGGGCGGCTGCGACTGCGCGGATGTCAACTCCGACGGCGCGGTCGACTTGCTCGACTTTGCCCTGTTGCAGGATCCGTTCGCGAGTCCTTGAATCGGCTGGGACACGTCCTCGGAGTCGCGAAGCGCTGGCTCGGCCGCAACGATCTTGCAGATCCGGCCACAAATGGCGCACAAGGACCACATACGTAACCACCCGAGATCTCTGCTCTGGAGATGG
Organism: Phycisphaerae bacterium; assembly: GCA_040235375.1. Taxonomy (GTDB): domain Bacteria; phylum Planctomycetota; class Phycisphaerae; order UBA1845; family UBA1845; genus JBECKQ01. The sequence continues at coordinate 6,313 of JBECKQ010000251.1, forward strand.
GAGAGGTTTTACCGAAGGCCGCTGCTCAAACGCCTCGACCGCACTGTGTATCGGCGGGTTCTTGTGTCCGCGCGGCGAGATGCCTCGAACCGGTCATGAGGCGATGCGGGGCGTCGAAGGCATAGGCGATTCTTCCAGTTCCGCCCTACGTCTTGCAATGCGCCGATGCTGGCTCGGCGTGTGACCCGTGCATTGTTTAAACACGTGGCAGAACCAGTTGGAGTGTGCAAAACCGCATTCGTGGGCAACGCGTTTGATCAGCCAGTCCGTCTCGGTCAGTAGCGTCTTGGCCATTTCGATTCGCCGGTCGTTGATGTACTGGGTTGTGCGCCGGCCAATCTGCCTGGTGAAGAGATTGGCCAGATAATCGCTGTGGATCTCGAGTTCGCGCGCCACGCGGGCAACAGTCAGGCCCGGTTCGCGGAGGTGCTCCTCGATGTACTCCACGGCCCGACGTACTTGCGGGTGCTCAGGACGACCGGCGGCCGATCGAGTGCGTGGGCCGCGCACACAGTTGTTGGAAGGGAGGACCTCGCCCGCCGCGGAAAAGGAGCGAGCGAGCACGTCGGCCGCGCTGGCGGTCAAGTCCTGAACGAGAATATCAAGGAGCTCGGCGCGCTCCTCGAAATCCTCCTCTGCCATCGAGTTCGGACATACCAGCTTGAAGGCCGCCCGACATCGGCTATGCCAGACCAGCGGCACGATTGCACAACGCAAGCCCAGATCACACTCGTGCCAATGGGCCTGGGGGTCGCGCTGCAAAGCGGCCACGTGCAACTGCCACGACTCCCGGCAGTACGCGCCGGGGCCAAATGCCGCACAAGCGGGGTGCAGCGGGTTGGCCGGCGGTTTCTCGTCTCCCTCCGAACCGCGCGAAGGAAAGAGAACAGCGAGCACCGTGAGGCCGGTAAGTCGGGCAAACCGTTCGACGACACGTTCGCGCAGAAGATTCTCGAGCTCTTCTCTGCCCACTCGGTCCGCGAGCATGCAGAAAAAACGCCGTTGCCGCACTTGTTTGAAAAAGTGCCCCGTGATCACGATAACGCTCCCGGCCCCACGATTGCACCCAGGCGTCGAGAAGGATGACCTGATGGAGAGCTTCTATTCCCCTGCAACACTGTTTCGAACTCCGAAATTGCAATGCACGGCATAGACGGTGCGGAGAAGGGCTCCGCGCACAGCTGCTTTCAGCGAACAGGACGGTTGGCCGTTCGGCCGCCTGCCAACGCGCAAAGGACCACCGCTGCTCGCCGATCAATCGAGGCTTTCCGGTCCACGCCTCCAGACCCTGGACACTCTGCTTGACTCCGGCGTCGAGGTTGGCTCCAACAGTCCAAATCCGAATTTACCGATCGTGCGATTCAGAATCAAGCTGCTTGACGGGAACTCGACCACGACAAAGCCAACGTCACCGCCCTCTCACGCATCTCCGGCCGTCGCGACCGCTGTGCGAATGACCATTCACATGGACCCCAGACCTGACCAGAATCCTGGTTCTGTCCCCCCGGAACATGCCGACGTGCGGTGCGGTGATTCCAGTTACCAGAGACACCGTCATTGCAGGCGATGTTCAGGGTGTCACGTTCGCGGCCTTGGCAAGCGACAAGCGCTGCAGTTTGCGTTGTCGGTATTGTTGGAGTCGTCCGCCAATCTCCATTGCAAGGTCACCATTGGATGATCCGTTCAATACGTTCAGCGCATCCTTAAGGAAAAAGGGGGTCAAGGAAAAACGGGGATCAGGCTGACTTCCAGTGATGATTGCCCCACTGTGGCGGGCCCAGTTCGCCAATAGGGCGTGCCTTCGTTGCTCCCCTTCACGCTTGCGTTCTCGCGTGTCGGCGGGAAACGCGCGGCGCGCCCCGTGGCACCGACATTCCGGTCGATGCGGTCACGCCGCCGACGCTCGTCCACCGAACGCCCGCGCGTCCCATACCTCACAATCCACCAGTTCAGCGTTACAAGCTGAGTCAGAGGCACCGGCGGATCGCGCCTTTCTCCTTTGACGACACCTGCACTGCGGCGGGTCTGGTTCGTTAGCCTGGCGACAACCCGACCACGCCCACAACTCACCACTTGGTGGCGGACGGCAGTGCGATTCGCGACAGCCCCGGTGGCCCTTCCTGCATCGGAGAGCTGGACATGGCGCGGTTACCGCCGAGCGTGCAGCGGAGCATATCGACTTTGGCCTTAACGAACCGGATGCGGACATCCCGATGTGCCGCGCCCGCTTCGGCGAGGAGGTCAAGTGCGTCGTGGAACCGGTGCAGCAGGACCTGTGATCCCTGGACTTGAGCGGTTGAAAAGACGGCAATGAGAACGTCCCGACATTCTGGACCCCCGCCGCAAACGCGCCAGCCGGTGGCCTCACGTCGCCTGGAGCGGCGCTGCTGCCCGACCGCGTCCCCAAACTGCCACGATTCTGCCACGATTTCGCGTGACCATGTTGTTCATGGTGACCATGGTGATTGACTTGGCCGCCGCTAAGCGTATGGTGTTTCTAGAAATACAGCATTGACGCACACTTACGAATTCTGCCCCAATCGCCTCATAACCCGGAGGGGGTTTTCCCATAACAAACTGGTGATTTCAAGCCATGCTGAACCGACTTCACGGTACTAACGCAGCGTCCCGGCCTTGTACTGCACCGTCCTACACTCCGATGGAGCGCATTATTAAAGGATCGGCGCACCGGGCACAGCCCTAACGCAAGTGCTGCTTTACGTTTCGCAGAGAATAAACCGCCGCTTCGGCGCGACGTTACGTTGCGCCCTCCTCCGACGTGCGCTGACAGATTTGACCGACGCGCTGCGCGCCCACGGGCGTCGCCTTCGGGTTCGCAAATTCGGCAACACCGACTTTCTTGTCAAGGGATGCGGTCAATTCAAGCATGATGTTCCCTGCTGGTTCACCCTCGGCCTGACTAATGGAAAACCCTAGGCTACCAAGGAACTGTTCGTCTGGAATTGTCTTGCTTCCAACCGACGCCTTTCTGTATACTTGCAGTTCAAGTGCGGTGGAACGTGACGGCTTGAGGGAATGGGCGGCAGCCTCGCAACGAGAACCGCTTTCGGGCCGGCGACCGCCGCAATCCACTTTTCTGCACTGACTCGCTGAAAAATCGCGAACGCGCATCGGCGGTGGACAAGACACTTTCAGATCAGGCAAGAAGCGCGGGCGGGAAAGTGCGCCGCGAGGGCCGCTCATGAAAGCGCCATGAGCTTCGCGTGTTCGCCATCAGATGGCGCTTGTTTGTGCAAGCGCTGAATTCAGTTGGGCCGCCTCGGCACCTGTTGCCGCGAAGTCACGGCCAGTCAGCACAGCGACTGTTTGTCGCCGGGCTCTGTCGGGCTGAATGGGGTCCATTTTTGAGGGAGATGTTCTCAATGAACCGGTTGGGTGCTGCGCGAAAGACTGGAAGATTGGGGCTCGGCGTCGTCGCGGTCTTACTGCTCGTGGCCTTGGGAACGCTCGCCTGTTGCGAAAGAGACGGTCCGGCCGCACCCAACGGCGAAGAGGATACCGCCATTTCCGCTACACCTTTCGTATTTGTGTCGCTGGTGGGGGCGAAGGTTGGCGGACGACCAGCCTCATCCGAGTCGTTTTATGTCGGGCGCGACGGTCTCGTCCAGGTGAGCGAGGAGTCGACCGACGGCGTCCTACATCGCCTACGCCAAGGACAACTGGACACCGAGTCTTTCTTCGATGGTCTTAGCCAAGTGGTTCCTTCCGATAGCGCCGACGCCGTGGATGGTTCAGCAGAGTCTGACGAGTTACCGGAGTTCTTCCCACCAGCCGTCGTGCTTGCTTACGCAGCTCCGTCCGGCGAGTTCCTGATGACCGAATACCGCCAGGATCATCTCCCGGAGCGAGTTGCGTCTTTCGTCGCTCAAGTGACCGCACTGGGCGAGCAACCAGACCTGGTTGATGCCGAGCCGGGGCTCTATGCCCGGGCGCAGCGTCACCTCGTCTTCGATCCGAGCATCGAGACTCCGGATCTTGTCCTAGATGAGGAGGAGGCCGCCAACGCCGCACCTCTCTCCACCATGCTGCGACGCGAAACAGCATTCATTCGCCTCGGCGCTGTCGATGAAGAGGTTGTCCTCGCCGGAAGCATATCACTTCTGCCGGATCGTTCCGTACAGGTTCAGGTGGGGCAGATCGTCTATCTGGTCATGGCCTATGTGAACCTTGGCAATTCCAACTAATCTAACAAAGGAGGACACAAAGATGCGATATCGAACATGGCAATTCAGGGGTCGAGCGTGCACCCTGCTCGTGGGCGTTGTGATCGCCTTTCAGCTCGGGCCGCCCCCCGCGCTGGCGGGAGGATCCTGGCTGTCGAAAGCACGAATCGTCGCACCGGACGAATACACGCCTTTGCATCCAGCCGACGACATGTCGCCGGCCATTTACGGGCAGTACGCGCATGCTCCGATGCCCAGGTCCTTTCCCACCGCGCCGGGTGACATCGGCACCACGGTCTTCGACATCGTGATCTCTCTCTACAACGATCCGTCGGGGGACGACGATCCCAACAACGACACGGGCGCCGAGGATCAAACCAATTATGAGGAGATCATCCGTTTCTGGGCGGACGCCATCTGCGAGGAGTCCAACGCAGCGTTCAAGCTCGGCAAAGTCAGGATCTTCCGGAACGGGATCCACGGCTCTCTAGCCGACGTGGTGTGGAACGCCAACGAGTGGCCGCGGGCCGCGCCATCCGGGTTTGGAGTGAGCGGTGAGCACATTACCTTTGGGGACGTGTTCCCGGACGGCTGTGGCACGGGCTGCGACATCAACTTCCTCAACGCCGCGCGGCACGAAGACGCAGGCTACACGCTGGGACACGAATTCGGTCACTATGTCCTCGGCCTCTACGATGAGTACGAGGGTTCCACTTCAGGTGCAGGCAAGCCCATTTATTGGCCTCGAATCGGGGACATCGAACCCGACTCCATCATGAACGATCAGTGGAACGCGGTGGGCGGCAACTTCGAGTGGCTCAATCACTCCACCGAGGACAACTACGAGGCCAAGACGGGCCAAGGGCGTGCCTACGGGGCCAGTTGCTGGGAGGTCATGATCCGGGAGGTCAGCGACGACCCCAAGGACGGAACCCGCTCAACGCTGGCGCAGCGTGTGCGCTACACCACACTGGTCGGCGAGGAACCGACCGCCGCGGACGGATGGGTCATCGAGAACCTCCCGGGCGCGCAGACCGACTGTCGCAGCGAACTCGAAATCATCTGGATGCAGGACGACATTGAGTTGCAAATCGTGGTCGATCGCTCGGGCAGCATGGACGGTGATCCGCTGGCCAATGCCAAGCAGGCGGCCAAGACTCTGGTGGACGAAGTGGAGGACGGCAAGACCGCGTTGGGCGTGGTGTCTTTCAATCATGACGTGGAGCAGAGCTCAGCGATCCTAGACGTCCCCGCGGACATTTCCAAGGCGGACATCAAGAATGTGATCGACGGCTTCACGGCCGGTGGAACCACGGCGATGTTCGACGCCGCCGATCTGGCCCTCGACAACCTCATGAGCTACGCAACGACTGAAGGCACGAACGCGGCACAACTGGTCTTCCTGCTCAGCGACGGGCTGGACAACAGCTCCACTGAAACGCAAGCGACCGTGACCGCCGCCTACCAGGCCGCGGATGTGCCGCTGAGCACCTTCGCCTATGGTGGTTTTGCCCCCGAAGGCGTCCTACGCCAGATGGCCGAGGATACCGGCGGTCTCTTCCGAACTTCGCCCACCGACTTGGCCGAGGTGCAGAGCGCGTTCCTCTCGGTCAAGGCGGCACTCACCTCATCCGCTGCTGTTCTTCAGGAAAGCAGCCCAGTCCCGGCGAGCGGCAGTACGAACTTCTCCTTCGCCGTCGACAGCACGCTCCGGGAGCTATCGATCTTTGCCAACTATGTGGGCGCCTTGAGCGAGGTCACGTTCTCGCTCTCCGGCCCCGGTGGGCCTGTTGGTGGCGCCAGCTTCGCCTGCACGGACGTGGCCGGCTCCACGAGTTGCAGCGCGGCGGTCGATGAGGCGAATGTGACCGCCCAAGGAACGGGAACCTGGTCGCTCAATGCGACGAACAACACTGGCTCGGCCATCGACGTGAACGCTGACATCCTCGCGACCCCGCTGCCAACTCGGACTTATGATCTGGTGCTCGCGAGTCTAGACGGGACCGAGGTGAGCTATCCGGATCCGATATTGTTGACGGCGACGGTGAGTCGGGACTGGCCCATCACCGGCGTGAACGTGTTGTCGGCCACGATCACCGACCCCTCAGGAGCCACTATCCCGATCAACTTGGTCGATACAGGCCAGGACGGGGACGGCCTCGCCGGCGACGGGACCTACTCCGCCATCGTGGACTACACGATGAGCGGCATACACAGCATTGCCGTCACGGTGGACAATGTCGGTCTTACCGCCCAGTTCACCACTGAAGCATTTCTACCTGCCCACGTGCGAGCGCCGATTCAGGGCGGAGGTGACCCTGTTCCTCCGCCTTTGCCGTCGATCGACGAAAGTTTCATGAGGAGCGCGAATCTGCAAGTGCTCGTTTCGGGGGTCGTTGGGGACGATCATCCTGACGCGGCGCCGGGGACGATTGTCTTGCCCGACAACGGCGATGTCGCGGGTCGCGTCGACTTCTCGGGCGATCCGGACGTGTTCACCGTGCCGACCGCGGGCTTCGGCTTCAACTTCATGACCTTCCGCGTGACAGGGCTGGGTCTGGGCATGAAGCCGCATCTCAGAATCTTGGAAGAGAATGGCACCACCGAGATCATCTCCGCTACGATCGACGACCTTCCGGACGGCGCCGCCTATCTCGCCCTCACCGTGCCGGTGAGCGGTAACGCGCAACTTCACGCGGTGGTCACCCATGCTGACGGCGGTACGGGAACATACCAGTTTAGCGCGGGGGAGCGGATATTCTCTGATCCGCCGCTCTTCGGAAGCGACATCAAAGTCGGATCGTGCCCGAACCCACTCAATCGCGAAAGTCACGGGATGCTCCCGATAGCGATCCTGGGTATGTCCACTTTCGATTATGCGATGATGATCGATCTCCCGACGGTCCGACTCTCCCGCGCCGACGGAGCCGGGGATATGGTGGCTCCCAACGAAGGCCCCCCGGGACCGCACTCGGTCTTCGCCGATGTCGGCACACCATTCATGGGGCAGCCCTGTGGCTGCCACACCAGCGCGGGCGATGGCATCACCGATTTGTCGATGCACTTCAGTACCGACGCGGCTGTCGCAGCGCTTCAGCTGAACGATCTAACTGCAGGGGCACTGGTCCCGTTGCAGTTGAGCGGCAGCCTTGCGGACGGAACGCCGTTCACCACCACGATCGACTGCATCAGGCTCGTGCCGAAGGGCATGCCACCCGGCCTGTTGTCCGTCCGATCTACAGCCAACGAGGGATGGTTCGACATCGACGTTCTCGATGAGCAGCTCGACGGTGGCGGCTTCGGCCAGTTTGAACGCACCTATCCGGTGGGCGCAGTCGTGACGCTCACCGCCCCCGCATACTCGGGTGACCGTCGCTTCAGCCACTGGATCGTAGATGGCGTCGAACAGCCGATTGGCCGCCGAACGGTGGAAGTCGCGATCTACGGCGACACAACGACGGCCGACGCGGTGTACGGGACGCCGAATCACCAGCCCCAGTTGATCCAGCATGACGGGGTGGTGCAGGTGCCACCAAAATAAGCCACGAATCTGCAGACGCGTTCAAGACCGCAGGGTGATGCGTGGCGAGCCTTATTGAACAAAACTGCCCCCGCCCGTCGATACCTTCGGCGGGCGGGGCGGCTTGACTGCAACGAACCGGGCGCTCAGACCGCCACTCGCCGCTTCCGTCCGTTGCCGCCCACCACCGTCGATCCGTTTTTCCCGCTCCCCGCCGGTTTGCAGTGGCTGTTGAGCCACTCCGTCATGGCCACCACCCGCTCGGGATCGGTCTGCGACAGCGGCCGGATCTCGCGGACCGCCTTCAGCAGGTGCTCCGTGCTCAGGTCCTTGCCGACGTGAGCAGGCCTCGATGCCTATCGTTCGGCTTATTACCGCACCAGAAATCATGCCCGTTTTTTGTGCCCGCTCAGCCGACAAACATGATGCAACTGACTATACTTGGGGCACAAGGACAAACCCCTAAAGCCAGTCAACAGCGGTGATTACGGGTGTGAGCAGGGTTTACGTCAAGGGGCGGAATCCGCTCATAACCCGGAGGGCGGTGTACAACTGGGGACTCCAGTGGGGAGTTGGCTTGTTTTCCTTGTCTTCCGGTGTCTCCGAAGTGTGGAACTGCGTGCTTGTGTCCGCAGGCGATTGGCGAAGCGGGCGTCATGACCATCCGTGCGGGTTTCCTGCAGGCGGCAGGGTACGAAACAGGGTACCGCACGCCGATTTTGCCAACAAAAAAAGGGACTCGCGAATTACCGCAAGTCCCTTTAGCATAACCACTTAGTGGGTGCGTAACCGCCTTCGAGTCGTGCATGCCCAAAAACCTGACACATGCACGCTTGCTTCGAGATTTTTCGTTCAGGCGGCGGAGCCGTGATCCACAGCGGGTGCGACCCGCGCCTATGCAGGGGGCGTGTGCGTTGCGTGGGGACGTGCGAGCGTCATCATCCCTGCCGGTCGATGACTTTCACGTTGCTCCAGTTGCCGTCCGCCCCGCGAACGCGTATCTCAACGAGAGAGTAGGCGGCCTCGTGATAGACCACGACGTGGTACTGAATGCCCGATCGCTTGATGATCTTCTCGCAGTTCCTCCACTGCCGTTGCGACGGCACCGCGTGATCAGGAAGCCTCGTTTGGCAGTCGGCAACATC
>JBECKQ010000315.1:0-3150 GCA_040235375.1 Phycisphaerae bacterium
GAGCAAGTTCGCGCGATCCCCAGCGTGCGTCGGTGTTGTCGACCGGGAGCAGTTGGAGACTGCAAGATTCGCTCGCGATCATTGCCGTGCTGCGCTATCAAACCGAACACAGACGTCACCCTCGCCGGTTGGCGTACAGTAAGCGTCCGAACCATCCATACTTGCCGAGCCGTCTACCTTGGAGTGGTTTGAAGAACCACTCGATGGGAGGCGTGATTGATGGCAGACTCGGTGAGCGGGGTGGACGCTTTTCTGGAGTGGCGTGAACGGCTGAGTCGCTTTGAACTGAGCGGGTTGTCGATGGACGCGTTCTGCCAGCAGGAGGAGGTCGGTCGCTCCCAGTTCTCGCAGTGGCTGCTGGCCCTGAGAGGAACATCTCCCCGTGAGGCGGACGCCGAGACGCGCGCCGCGGAGGGCCCCGCGTTCGTGCCGGTCACGGTCCGAGCACAGTTCCTCGAGATCCTGTTGCCGGGCGGAGGTCTGCTCCGGCTGTCGGTGGGCATCGACCGGGACGTGTTGACCGACGTCATCCGGGCTGTCAGCACCATTCAACAGGAGTCGCAACCATGATCGACGTGACTCAACTGCGGATCTTCGTCTGCACCACGCCCACGAACATGACCGCCAGCTTCGACACCCTGATGGGCCGCGCCCGGGAGATCTTTGATCACGACCCCACGTCGGGCCACCTGTTCCTGTTCTTCAACCGCCGCCGCGATCGCGTCAAGGTTCTGTTCTGGGACCGTGACGGATTCTGCATCTACTACAAGCGTCTGGAAGCCGGCCACTTCCAGGTGTTGACGACCACCAGTGATCCGCAGGGCATCGAGATCGAGTACTGGCAGTTGGTGCAGTTGCTCGACGGCATTGACCTGAACACGGGACGCCGGCGCAAGCGGTATCGGCGCAGCGGCTGAAACGGCACTCTCTTTTTGCTGTGAGTTTCTGCGGATTGGACTTGCGCGATCCGGGCTGGTTGCTACAACCGTGCGTGACATGGATGATACACACGCATTGCCCGACGATCCCGCGGAATGCCATCGGCTGCTGCTGGCCGCGTACCAGCAGGCCCGGGAACTTCAGCAGCAGGTCGCTGTCTCTCGACGGGAAGTCGAGACGTTAAATCGTGTCCTGGACCAGACGGCCGATTCCTATGCGCAGCTCCAGCAGGAACACACGGCCCGACTCGAAGAACTCGCCTGGTACAAGCGCTGGGTACACGGCCGGCGAAGTGAGAAGCATGTCGACGCGGACGGCCAGCAGCATCTGTTTGCATTAACTCCCGGCGACGATGGGCCAGAGGCGACTCCCGGTTCCGCTGAGCCACGTCAGCAGGTTGCCGGCCATACGCGCCGCCGGCGCCGTGAACTCGACCTGTCCCGCCTCCCGCACCATCGGCAGGAAGCGGACCTCTCGCCCCAAGAAAAGATCTGCACCGGCTGCGGACGTGAGAAAGATCGCATCGGGGAAGACATCACCAAGGTCCTGGAGCATGTGCCCGCGACGCTGGAAGTGCACGTGCACGTGCGGCCCAAGTATGCGTGCCGCTACTGCAAGGACGGCGTGTCGAGCCCGCCCCCTCCCGAGCGGCCGATTGCCCGCGGCATTGCCGGCCCGGGCCTGATCGCCCAGATCGTGGTGAGCAAGTTCGGTGATCACCTCCCCCTGTACCGCCAGGAAGACATTTTCGTGCGTCACGGCCTGCACATCGCCCGCAGCACGCTGTGCGACTGGGTGCGTGCGGCGGCGGAACTGCTCCGTCCGCTCTACGACCTGCAGCGGGAGCGGGTGCTTCAGTCCTCGGTGATGTGGACCGATGACACGCCTGTGAAGGTGCTCGTGGGAGGTGACGAGGGGAGCCGCCTGGGTCGGTTCTGGACGTACGTGGGCGATGAACAGCAGCCCTACTCGGTCTACGACTTCACGATGAGCCGTTCTCGCGATGGTCCCCGACAGTTCCTGCAGGACTTCCGGGGCTACCTGCACGCTGATGCCTATGCCGGTTACGACGCGATCTACCTCGGCTCCGCAAGCCGGGTGGTGGAGGTGGCGTGCTGGGCGCATGCGCGAAGAAAGTTCTACGAGGCCCGCCAGAATTATCCTCGTGAAGCGCATCAGGTGCTGGACTGGATCCAGCAGCTGTACGACATTGAGGACCGCGCCGGCAGTCTGCCCGTGGCGGCGCGCCAGGAACTGCGTCGTCTGGAAGCCGAACCGGTTCTTGACCAGTTGGAGAGTTACCTGGCCACGCTCGCCGGCCGCGTGCTGCCCAAGAGCGCGTTGGCCCAGGCCGTGACCTATGCCCACAATCAGTGGGACGCCCTGCGTTGCTACACGCGCGATGGTCGACTGACCATCGACAACAATACCTCGGAACGCACGCTGCGTCCTCAGGCAATCGGCCGCAAGAACTGGCTGTTTCTCGGAAGTGACCAGGCGGGACCGCGGGCCGCGGTGTTGTCCACGATCCTGGCGGGGGCGAAGCGGCATCGACTCGAACCGTGGGCCTACGTTCGCGAGTTGCTGGTGCGACTTCATGCCGATGACGCATGTCTCGAAGAGATGCTCCCCGATCACTGGGCCGCCGCGAATCCCCAGTTCGTCCTGGCCCACCGCCTCGAAGAGTCACGCACCAAAGCCGCCGCCAAACGCGACCGACGCCGGCGACGCAGACGAGCCCGAGCCAACCGGCCGCGTTGATGACAAAGGGTATGGGCGCGCCGAGCGCTTACCCGAGTGTAGTGCCCGCTATCACCATCCGGGCGACAACGGGTATGAGGGTTGAGGATGAATATCTGTAATTGTTTACCGCCCCGCCGCGGGAATGAGAAGGTTCGCAGTGGGTGAAGTCAGTGCCTGCATGAGGTACCGGACGGGTGAGAGACTCCGTTGGAGGCAGGTCTGCATCACCGACATGAGAGCGGCCTGCGTTTCGGCGCCGGTCCAGGTGCGGTTGCCGCCCCAGACTTTGCGGTTCACGACAGCGGGCCGGATGGCCTGTTCGCCGCGCCAGTTGGTGGCGTCCAGTCCCGGGTGTCGCAGGTAATTGAAGATCGCGTCATGATGCTCGAACAGGAATTGGGCGAGACGTTCATTGGCCGCGTTGGTCTTGCGCCGACCGACGAGGTACAGCAACTCGTTTGTGAGCCG
>JBECKQ010000320.1:0-15939 GCA_040235375.1 Phycisphaerae bacterium
TTGGCTGGAATCGCGGGTTTTGTCGGGTGATTGCCGGCACTGGGGTCTTGACACGCCGGGCGAGTGGATGCTCGCGATTGGCTCGCTTCGCGAGCGGCCGGCGCGTCAAGGGTTGCCTGCGAAGCGGGGGTTGACGGCGCCAGTCCGCTTCCTGACGGGCGCGGCTCGGACGAGGTGGCGGCGCTTGGAGCGGTGACGTCGGAGTGGGGGTTGTCGGCGATCGACTGAGACGTTGACGGCGAATCAGGGGTTGACGGCGTCAGTCCGCTTCCTGACGGGCGCGGCTCGGACGGGGTGTCGGCGCTTGCAGCGGTGACGTCGGAGTCGGGGTTGTCGGCGGTGGGTTGATGCGTTGACGGCGAAGTGGGGGTTGACGGCGTCAGTCCGCTTCCTGACGGGCGCGGCTCGGACGGGGTGTCGGCGTTTGCGGCGGTGACGTCGGAGTCGGGGTTGCCGGCGGTGGGTTGATGCGCTGCCGGCGAAGTGGGGGTTGACGGCGTCAGTCCGCTTCCTGACGGGCGCGGCTCGGACGGGGTGTCGGCGCTTGGGGCGGTCACGTCAGATTCGGGGTTGCCGGCGACATCGTTCTCTTCGAGATCGGAGTTGTCGTAGATCCCGTAGATGGCCCGGATTTCACGGGCCCTGGCCCAGAGAGCCCGCCGGATCTCGCGGTCGTCGTCGAGGTCGAGGTCGTCATCGGAGTCGGCATCGGCATCGGCATCGTCCGGATCGTCATCGGAGGCGTCATCGTCCGAGTCTTCGTCGTCCTCGGGGTCGCTGCACTCGTCGTCATGGGACGCGGCGTTGTCATCGTCTTCGTCGGCACCGTCGCGGTCGCGGAGGGGGAAAAGGCCGAAGATGCGGCGAATCTGCTCGCGAATGCGCTGTGTGTTCTCATCCTTTTCGCGCTGCGCCTGGACGAGGGCGCGGACGGCGACGGCGGGGTCACTGAAGTCGGCGTCGGGTTTGAGGAGGCCGGCGGCGCCGGCTTCGACGAGGGTTTCGCGGTCGGGCGGGACGTAGGGGCCGGGCTTGCCCATGACGCGGTCGAGGATTTCTTTGGCGGCGCGGACGTTGCCTTCCTTGGCTTCGCTGACGAGGGCGCGGACGATTTTGAAGATGTCCTCGTCGGTGACGCATTGGAGGAAGAGCCGGCGGTAGCGATAATGCTGAGCGGCGTGGTAGTGGCCGGGGCTGGCGTTGTTGCCGGGGGTGAAGTGGCCGGCAGCGTCGTGGTTGGGAGATTTGGGTTCGGCGGACATGGTTGTTGCCCTCCTTTCGAAGGAATCGCGGGCGGGAAGCCCGGGGCAGTTTTGTGCGGGCACGGAGGCCCTTACACCCATAGAACGCGCCCGCCGCGTCACGGCGGTGAGTTTTCAGTGTTCAGTTTTCAGTGTTCAGTTTTCAGGCAGGCAAGTGGCGATGGCGGAAGGCAGACGGCAATAGGCAACAAAGGAAGGGATTCCAGGCTGTTTGGCTGGGCGCCGTCATCGTGATTGTGGGGATGCCGAAGGTCCGGGCGCTGGTGATAACCGGATGTTTGGCGATGGTCTGGAGATTCGGAGCTACACCGCCACGGCGGGGTCGTTGTCCTCTCGGCGGATAGTGGACCAGAGCTTGGTGAAATCGTACTGGATACGATGGACCGCGGGGATGAAAAGCAGCACGACCACGGTGGAGAAGAGAATGCCGTAACCCAACGAGATGGCCATGGGCACGAGGAATCGCGCCTGAATCGACGTTTCGAAGATCATCGGCGCGAGGCCGATGAACGTCGTCAATGATGTCAATATGATCGGCCGGAAGCGCCGGACCGACGACCACTCGACCGCCTCGGGCAGGGGCATGCCGCCCTGGATACGCTCGTTCATCGTCACGGTCAGCACGAGCCCGCCGTTGACGACGACGCCGCAGACGGCAATCAGGCCGAACACGCTGATCACGCTCAGGTCGTAGCCCATGAGCATGTGGCCGACGAGGGCCCCGGCGGTTCCGAAGGGAATGCTCAACAGCACGAGGAATCCCTGCGTGTAACTGCGGAATAGAACGGCCAGCAGGATGTAGATGGCGAGCACGGCGACGCACAGGCCGATGAAGAGCTCGTGCAGCGCCTCGGTCTGCTCGCGCTGGTAGCCTTCGAAGGAATAGCGCAGGCCGGGGTACTGGCTGGCCAGCGTGGGCAGGAAGGCGGCGGACAGATCGGCGCGGATTTTCTCGGCGTTGGCCAGTTCGGGGATGACTTCGGCGGACACGTTGAGCACGCGACGGCCGTCCACGCGGTTGATCTCCGTGTACGCCCGGCCGGTCTCCATGTCCACCGCCTGGGCCAGCGGCAGTTCGGTGCCGTCCGGAGCCCGGATCAGGAACTCCTCGAGTGAGTGCAACGAACGGACCTCGCTGCGCGGCAGGCGGACCATCACGCGGACCTCGTCGCGGCCGCGCTGCTGGCGAAGCGCCTCGGCGCCGTAATACGCGTTGCGCAACTGCCGGCCGACGTACGCCGGGGTCAGGCCCAGGCTCTGCGCCTCCGGACGGAGCTTGAAGTCGAACTGCGGCTTGCCGGCGGCGAATCCGTCGTCCACCTCCGTCACGCCGGTGTAGGTAGCGAGCTGCGCGGCCATGGTCGCGGCGGCCGTCTCGAGGATTTCCGTCTGCGGATGGGCGAGCTCGATGGTCAGCCGTTGCGATCCCGGTCCGACGGCGAACTCGAAGAAGAGCGATTCGATTCCGGGTATGTCTCCCACTTCCTCCCGCCAGACACGGGAGAATTCCGCAGCGGTGACCTCGCGCTGCGACTGGGGCACGAGGGAGATGTTGATGTCCGCGGAGTTCGAACCGTGGCGACCGAGGTAGCGGGCGATGCCGTCCAGAATCTCCGGGCCGCCAGTGCGTTCGACAGCGCGCATGCCGGCCTGCTCGATATGACGGGCGATGCGACGGGTTTCCTCGAAAGGCGCCCCGTACGGCAGCAGCAGTTCGCAATCGACGCGATCGCCGGTGATCTGCGGCATGAAGTTGAACTCCAGCCGCCCGCTGCCGTACCACGCCCACACGAGCACGAGCCCGGCCAGAAACACCACCGTGGTCAGATAACGATGGACGAGCGCCTGGCGAAGGAGCGATCGATAAATGTTCGTGGTGAACCAGTCGAAGCCGGCGGAAAACCGCTCCTGCACGGAGCGCAGCAGACCGACGACGCCATGAGGGCGTCCCTCGGCGATCTGCTTGCCGTGGCCAAGGTGCGCCGGCAGCACGAACAGGCACTCGACGAACGAAATGGTGAAGACGGCGATGATGACGGCCGGCATCGGGCTGAAGAACCGGCCGGTCCTTCCCGGCACGAAAAGCAGGGGGATGAAGGCGATGATGTTGGTCAGCACGGCAAAGAGGACGGGCACGAACATCTCGCGCGCTCCGTCAATGGAGGCCTGGAGACGAGGCTGGCCCTGCTCGATCTTGTGGAACACGTTTTCGCCCACGATGATCGCGTCGTCCACCACGATGCCGAGCGTCACGATGAACGCGAACAGCGTGATCATGTTGATGCTCGAGTTCAGCGCGGGCAGCAGCAGAAGCGAGCCGATGATCGATATGGGAATCCCCAGGGCGACCCAGAACGCGAGCCGCGGGTTGAGGAACAGTCCGAGGGTGACGAGCACGAGCGCCAGGCCGAGCCCGCCGTTGGTCAGCAGCAGGCTCATGCGATCGCGATAATCGACTGACCGGTCGCGGGTGGTGATGACGGACATCGTCGGCGGCAGGCGCTTCTGCAACTCGGCGACGTAGTTGCGGACGGCCTCGGCGATCTCCAGCGGCCGTTCGTCGCCGACCTGGTAGACGGCCAGGTCCATGGCCCGCTTGCCGTTGAAGTACCGCTCCATCTCCGTGTCCTCGAAGCCGTCGCGGATGTCGGCGATGTCTCCGAGGCGGACCTTGGTCCCGTCGTTCAAGCTGACGATGGGGATGTTGGCAAACTCGCTGGCGTAGTTGCGGCGCTCCGTGGTGCGCAGGAGGACCTCGCCGCCGGCCGCGCGAATTCCGCCGGCAGGGACGTCCAGCGCAGACTGCGAGACGGTCGAGGCGATGTCGGCCAGCGTGAGGTTCATCGAACGCAGGGTGCGCTGGGGCACCTCGATGCAGATTTCCGGCCGGCGGGCCCCTTCGATCTCGACCTGCGTGATTTCGGGCCGGGCAAGAAGCTCCTCGCGGACGCTCTGGACGAACTGGTAGAGCGTTCGCTCGCTCACGTCGCCGGCGACGGTGATCTGAATGACATTGCGGCGATGCAGGGCGAGTTCGAGCGTGTAGCGTTCGGCGTCCTCCGGGAACGACGTAATGCGGTCGATAGCGTTCTTGATGTCCTGCAGCGCCCGGTTGGGATCGGTTCCGTCGACCAGCTCCATGGTGACCGAACCGGAGCCCTCGTGCGCGACAGCCTCGATGCGCTTGACGACTTCAAGCCCGCGAACCTGCTCCTCGACCGCCAGGACAATGCCCTGCTCGACCTCTTCCGGGCTCGCTCCGGGGTACGACATGTTGAAGTTGACGATGTCGAGCTCGTAAGCGGGAAAGACTTCCTGCTTGATTTTAAAGGCGGCGAAAATTCCGCCGCAGAGCAGGATGAGCATCAGCAGGTTGGCGGCGACCTTGTTGCGCGCCATCCAGCCGATCAGGCCTTCCTTGCGATTGGTTGTAGCAGGGCTATCGCTCACGTCTTCCGCTGGTCCGTATGGTCGATTCAGGAATCCCGGTGGCGGTCCCCGTTCAGGTCGGTCGAGGCCGGGGCGGTCGTCGTTGCGGTGCCGGGCAGACGGCCGACACGCACCGGCATGCCGGGCACAATCTCCGCAAGCCGGCTGACGATCAACTGGTCGCCGGGTTCGAAGCCGTCGGTGGCGAGGACGCTGTTTTCCATTCGCCAGCGCACGTCGACCCTGCGGATTTGCAGTCGGCCGTCGGCGTCGCGCACCCAGACACGCTGATTCTCGCGCAGGGCGACACGCGGTATCTCGTAGACGTCGTGCAGCATGCCGGCGCCGATGACCACGCGGACATAGCTGTTGAGGAGCACCGGGCTGCTGCGGTCCTTTCCGGATGAGAGGCCGAGCGGGTCGTCCACGCCGACGAGAATGCGTGCCATGCGGCCGCGATCGGAAAGATCACCCAGCAGGCGCAGCGCTCGCCCCTGGCGCGGCGCGGTCGTGCTTTGCTCCGCGAGAATCTCCGCGGGCGAGCCGCCCTGGCCGGATTCATCGGCGAAGTGGATGCGACTGAGTCGGTCGATCGGGACCGAGACCTGCACCCAGAACAAGTCGGTGCCGACGAGCGTGGCGACGGCGGTCTGGGGCGAGATCAACTGGCCGAGCTCGACGGATTCGTTAAGCACGAGGGCGTTGAACGGAGCCGCCAAGCTGGTGCGCTCGAGATCGAGCCGGGCGAGCGCGAGCCGGTTGCTGGCCGCCTCGACGTTGGCCTGAGCCACGCGCTGCTGCGGTTTTCGCAGGGCGAAGTCGGCCATGTCCTGGGGCGCTTCGATCTCGTCCTTGAGCAGCTCCCACTCCTTCGCCGCGACGACCTGCTGGCCGCGCTCGAGCTCGAACGAGGCCTTCGCCGATTCGAGGGCGACCTCCTCCTGCTTGACGCGCAGCTCGTAATCGGTGGGGTCGATCTTGAGTACTTCGCTCCCCTCCGTCAGGACGCCGCCGGGAACGAGCGACGGGTGCTGCTCGATAATGCGCCCGCTGATCTGCGCCTGAAGCGTGACCTGCCGCGCGGGCACGACGGTGCCGAACGCTTCGATCGTGACGCGATGGTCCGCGGGCTGGAGATCGATGACACTGACCGTCGGGACGGGCGGATCGACCTCCTGCTTCGTGGCCGTCGGCCGCGTCAGGTAGAGCATGCGCACCACCCACGCGGTGACGCCGATCACGGCGATCGGCAGGAGAACGCGCACAAAGGCTCGCGCGGCTGTCCGCATCATGCCGGGCGCTCCTCATTCAGCCCCCTGCGTCTGTTGCGCCGCGCGCCGGGCCGATCGAAAGGCCGTTGCAATGGTGATGTCGAGTTCACGGGTCTCCTCATGCAGTCCTGCGCTTTACGGTTTGTCCAATCCATCAATCAAGCCGGTATGGTTCGCTGGTGATGGCATCCGCGGCGTGCATCGGCCTGGCCATATCGAGCTCTTCCGGCCAGCCGCCGCCCAGGGCCTCGTACACGTTGACCAGCTCGATCAGTGTTTGCTGGCGACTTTGGATCAAGTCCGTCTGCGTCGAGAACAACGAGCGCTGCGTGTCGAGCACGGAGAGAAAGTTCAGCATGCCCACGGCGTACTCGCTCTTGGCCAGCTCGACGGCGCGGGTGTTCACGTTGTTGACGCCGTCGAGGGCGTCCGCACGGCGGCGCTCCGAAGCGTAACTGGCGATCGCCGACTCCACCTGCTCGAGCGCGTTGAGCACCGTCTGCTTGTAGAGGATAACCGCTTGGCGCTGCTTCTCCTCCTGCACGTTAATGGCGGACAGCACGCGGCCGAACTCGAACAACCGCCATTGAACGAGGGGTCCGAAGCTCCAGGCGATGCTGTCGCGCTCGGCATAGCGCTCGGCATCGCGGGCCTGGAGACCGAAAGAGCCCGTCAGCGAGACGCGCGGAAACAGCTCCGTCACCTCGACGCCGATGCGGGCCGTCTCCGCCGCGAGCCGCCGTTCGGCCGCCTGGATGTCCGGCCGCCGCCGGAGCAGTTCGCTCGGCAGTCCGATGGCCACGATGTCCGGTCCGTCCGGCAACGGCCCGGGCTCGGCAAGCTCGGCGACCAACGCGTCGGGCGGTTCACCGAGCAGCACGCTGAGCCGATAGATCGCACTGCGAATCCCGGCCTCGAGCGAGGGCAGCTCGGATTCCGTCAGGCGAAGCTGCGTCTGCGCTTGCAGCACGTCCGTGCCCGTCGCCAGGCTGGCGGCGAACCGAGATTGGATGCTCTCGACGGTTTCGCGCTGGATGGCGATGTTGTCGTGCGTGATCTCCAGCCGCCGCTGCAAACCGCGGAGCAGGATGTAATTGCGGGCAGTCTCCGCGGAAACGGAGACGAGCACGCCGCGGCGATCGGCGGCGCTGGCAAGTACCTCGGCGTCGGCCGCCTCGATCGCGCGGCGAATGCCGCCCCAGATGTCGATCTCCCAGGTTGCCCCGAGTGTCGTTTCGTAGAAGTTGCTGACCCGGTTGGCGCGGCCTCCGCCGAACGTGCGCGAGCTCGTCGCGGAGATGTCGGCCGTCTCACCTGAGCCGGGCACCGGCGGGACGATCGAGACGGACGTGTTGCCGAATCGAACGTTGGCCGTCGGCGTTCGCAGGCCGGCCTGATTCGACGCCGACTGCGAAAGCGTGAGCGACGGATTGTCGTTGTCGCCGCCGGCGCGATTGAGCGAGGCGCGCTCGCGGGTGTAGCTCGAGTCGAGCCCGATGGCCGGAAACAGGTCGGCGACGGAACCGCGGCGCAGGAAGACGGCCTCGCGCAGACGCGCGTCGGCAAGTTGTACGTCCAGGTTTGAATCGAACGCCTGCTCGATGAGGCCGGTGAGAACCGGATCATTCAGGCGCTCCCACCATCGACTGAGGTCCGGCCGGGCCTCGGCGGTCGTGGTGACGGCCGCGCCCAGGCCTTCTTCCTCCGTTGAGCTCCATTCCTGCTCGACGGGCGCGGTGGGGGCGTTGTAGTTGGGGCCGACCTTGCACCCGGGCAGCGCAGCGGCGAAGGCCGCGAAGG
Source organism: Phycisphaerae bacterium (assembly GCA_040235375.1). Lineage (GTDB taxonomy): Bacteria > Planctomycetota > Phycisphaerae > UBA1845 > UBA1845 > JBECKQ01. The sequence continues at coordinate 7,763 of JBECKQ010000320.1, forward strand.
CGATGCCCCAGGGAATGAAGGGCAGGCGGGAAATAAGCAGGCTGGCGCGCATCAAACGCAGAATGTATGGCGCCGCCGCGAGACAGGCAAACGAGGTTGTGTGGCGAAGTTGCGTCGGCGCCGATTTGACCGCCGGCGGTCGCCAGCTATCATCCTGGGCGATGAGATTTCTGTTCCTACTTGCTGCCGCCTGGGCCACGGCTGTTGCCCCGCAATTGTGCCGGATTGGGGCACTTACGGCATGCTGCGCGGGATCCCCGCATCAACAAGTTCCTCCGGAGCGTTCTGAGCCCTGCGTGCCCGGCGATTGTGCCCAGGGGTGCGAAGAGTCGAACGACCGCTCTACGCCGCCCGATAACCGTGAATGCGGAAGCTGTGAGAACTTCTGCGGCGCGGTTTTGAAGCCGGCAGAATCAGGCGTGTCCGCGAGCCGGTTTCCTGCCCACGCCCAGAGCCTCGCCCGACTGCCTGCTTCGCTCACCAGCGGTACTCGTCTGAACGACGAACCGCGTTGCTTTTCCACACAAGCCGTTCACGACCTCCTGCGCCTTCCCCGTCCGCCGAGCGATTTCCCGCTTTTGATCTGATTGGAAGCAGGCCGCTGCCTGGATTCGCCTGCGCGCGGTTCGCCGCTGCGCATGGCATCGGTACGTCACGCCCGCGCTGTTAAGCGCAAGCACGCGCGCTTCCGGCCTCTTCGGCGAAGCGTGCGGGTCTTCCGTCGCTAAAGCCGTTTGCCAAGCTTCGAGATTGGATTGAAAAGAGGGAATGACTGATGAACTCACCCAAATCACTGATACTCGCGGGCGCGCTCATGGCGGTGTCCGCTGTCGTGGCGTTCTCTGGTTGTGACGACCCGTCGACGCAGGCGGCAACGGCACGTGCCGCGTCGGAACCGGCAGGGACTGATGACACCGCCACGCCGGGGACTGCCGTGCCGGACTACATGTCCAAAGGCTGGTGCGCCGAGCACGGCGTACCCGAGGCGGTCTGCACGCGCTGCAACGCGGATTTGATTCCAGAGTTCAAGGCGAAGAACGACTGGTGCGCCGAGCACGGACTTCCTGAATCGCAGGACGCACTCTGCCATCCGGATGTGCGGGAGAAATGGGCGGCGTTGCGGCAATCGAGCCCCAAAGCGGCGGCAGCGCCGGCTGACTTGAAACTCGAGCGCGTGCCGCGGTTGCTCATGGCGACGAACGATCCGCTCTGCCAGGTGGACACGCTGCGCGTCCGTTTCCTGGACCCCTCGGTAGTTCGCAAGTCGGGCATCGAAGTCGAGGCAGTAGAGCCTCGACGTATTTCGGCGGCGATCGAGGTACCTGCCGAAGTCGAGTTCGACGCGACACGGGTCACGCGCATCACGCCGCGCGTGGCGGGGGTGGTGCATCAGGTCGTCGCGGAGATCGGCGACAGGGTACGGGCGGGGGATGTGCTGGCAGTGATCGACAGCCCCGCGCTGGGCGAGGCGAAGAGCCGGTACATCGAGCGCAAGCAGACCTTCCTGTTCGCGCAGGCCGACCGCGAACGTGTTAGAACGATCTCCGAGGGGCAGCAGCGTATGCTCAAAACGGTCACGGCCGGGGCCACGACGGAGGAGGTTCGGCAGGTTCTGGAGGGCGTGCCGGTGGGCGAGGCGAAGGCGCGCCTGTTGCGTGCCCATGCGGAACTGCAGCGCGCACGGGCGGAGGCGGCCCGCAAAGCGAAGCTGCTGGAGCAGGAGGTCACCAGCGAACGGGCCTACGAGACCGCGCGAAGCGAACTGGCTGCCGCCGAGGCCGGGTTCCTCGCCCTGCGCGAGGAGATCGCGTTCGCCAGCGAACGGGAGCAACTGGCAGCAGAGGGGGCCCGACAAACGGCGCGCGCTGCCCTCGAAGCGGCCGAGCGGCAACTGCACATCCTCGGACTCAGCGACGAGCAGGTGCAGGCCATCGGATCGGAGCCGGATACGCAGTTATCCCGGTATGAGCTGCGCAGCCCGGCTTTCGGCCGTATTGTCGAGCTGCGTGTGGCGGCCGGCGAGGCGGTCGACGCGTCGGGTGTACTTTTCGTCACTGCGGACAATTCAGCCATGTGGCTGGTCGCCGATGTCTACGAACGCGACGTGCGGCTGCTGCGGGAAGGCGCGCCGGTCCTGTTCACGGTGGACGGTCTGCCGGGTGTGAGCTTCGAGGGTCGTCTCAATTGGATCAGCAGCCAGGTGGACGATCGCACGCGCACGATCCGCGTGCGCGCGGACCTGCCCAATGAAGAGGGGCTCCTGCGGGCCAAGATGTTTGGCCTGGCCCACCTGATCGTGCATGACGATGACAACGTTCTGAGCGTAGCCGCGGAGGCCGTGCAGACCGACGGGTGCTGTCAACTGGTCTTTGTGCGGGAAGACGACACCTTGTTTGTGCCGCGCAAGGTCGTGCTGGGGGCCAGCGCGAACGGCTATGTGGAGGTACTCAAGGGGCTGGAAGAAGGTGAGCAGGTCGCGACCACCGGCAGTTTTCTGATGAAAACGGAGGTTCTCAAGGGCAGCATCGGCGTGGGCTGCTGCGACGTGGACCCGGGGAGGTAGGGGGGCATGCTGAACTGGATCATCACGTGGTCGCTGCGCCACCGTTTCATCGTGCTGGCACTGACGGCCATCCTCATGATCACCGGCGGCTTTGCGGTGGCGCACCTGCCGATGGATGCGTTTCCCGACACGACACCGGTGCAGGTGCAGATCAACACCGTCGCCCCGGCGCTGAGTCCGCTGGAAATCGAGCAGCAAATCACCTTCCCGGTCGAGCAGGCGATCAGTGGCCTGCCCGACCTCAAGGAGGTGCGATCGATCTCGAAATTCGGCCTCTCGCAGGTGACGGTCCTCTTCGAAGACGGAACGAACATCTACTTCGCGCGGCAGCTCGTGATGGAGCGGCTCGGCACGGTGGAATTGCCGGAGGGTATGCCCACGCCCACGATGGGGCCGGTGGCCACCGGCCTCGGCGAGGTCTTCCATTACGTCCTCACCAGCGAGACCCGCAGCCTGGCGGAGCTGCGGACAATCCAGGATTGGATCATCAAGCCGCAGCTCAGGAGCATCGCCGGCGTGGCGGAGGTGAATACCTGGGGCGGCCTCGAGCGGCAGTACCAGGTCGTCGTCAATCCGCGCGAGTTGTTCAAGTACGACCTGACGCTGCTGGACGTGTTCGAAGCCTTGCGACGCAACAACATGAACGTCGGCGGCGGCAACATCACCCGCTCAGGCGAGCTGTTGCTGGTGCAGGGCGTCGGGCTGCTGGAGAATCTGGAGGAGGTCGGCAACGTCGTCATCACCGCGCGGGACGGTGTACCGGTCTACGTGCGTGATGTCGGGCAGGTGGTCGAAGGGCACGAGATCCGGCGCGGCGCCGTCACCTACAACGGGGGCGGCGAGACGGTCCTCGGGCTGGGTTTCATGCTGATGGGCGAGAATACCCGCGAGGTGACCCAGCGCATGAAGGATCGCATGGCGCAGATCGTACCATCGCTGCCGGAGGATGTGGAAGTTACGACGGTCTACGACCGCACCGGGCTGGTCGATCACGTCATCAAGACTGTCGAAGAGAACCTGGTGGTCGGCGCCGTGCTGGTCGTTGCCGTTCTCTTCATCTTCCTGGGCAACCTGCGGGCCGGGCTGATTGTCGCCTCGGCGATTCCGCTTTCGATGCTCTTCGCGGCCAACGCGATGCTGCAGGCCGGCATCGCCGGCAGCCTGATGAGCCTGGGAGCCATCGATTTCGGCCTCATCGTCGACAGCTCCGTCATTCAGATTGAAAACGGGATGCGGCATCTGGCCCGTAACAAAGCCGGCTGCGCGCGGATCGACGTTGTTCGGGATGCGGCAATCGAGGTCCGCAAGCCGACCATTTTCGGCGAGCTGATCATCATGATCGTGTACCTCCCGATCCTGACACTGCAGGGCATCGAGGGGAAGATGTTTCGGCCAATGGCGCTGACGGTCATCTTTGCGCTGCTCGGATCGCTCATCCTCTCGCTGACGGTGATGCCCGTGCTTGCCAGCTTTCTCCTGCCGAAACAGCAGCAGGAGCGTGAGCTGTGGATCATTCGCGTGCTGAAGCGCGTCTACGCGCCGGTGCTGGATTCGGTGCTGCGGGCGCGCTACGTAGTCATCGCTGCGGTCTGCGTGGCGCTGGCCGCGGGCGTCTGGCTCGGCAGCCGTCTGGGGGCGGAGTTCATTCCCCGCCTGTCCGAGGAGGCCGTGGTAATCAACACCGTGCGCCTCGCAGGAGTGTCGGTGGAGGAATCCGTCCGCTACGGTACGCAGATCGAGAAGCTGCTGCGGACGGAGTTCCCGGACGAGATCGAGCACATCTGGACCCGCACCGGCACGGCCGAGGTCGCGACGGATGCAATGGGCATTGAGCTGAGCGATATATTCATCACGCTGACGCCGCCCGCCCAGTGGACGAAGGCCGATACGCAAAGCGACCTGGTCGAGCGGATGGAAGCCGTGCTGGCCGGCATGCCGGCCATGCGGACCATTTTCACGCAGCCGATCGAAATGCGCGTCAACGAGATGGTCGCGGGTATCCGCAGCGACCTCGGCGTGAAGGTGTTCGGCGACGACTTCGAGACGCTGCGGCGACTGGGAGACGAGATCGCCGCGGTGCTGGAGCAGGTGCCGGGCGCCGCCGACGTGACGGTCGAGCAAATCACCGGCCAACCGATGCTGGAAATCCGCGTGCGTCAGGACCAACTGGCCCGCTATGGCGTTCCGGCCGCCGACGTGCTCAACTTCGTCGCGTCAATCGGCAACGTGCAGGTGGGCGAGATCCGCCAGGGACAGGTTCGGTTCCCGCTGACGGTGCGGCTGTCGGACGAATATCGCACGGATCCGGAACGGGTCGCCCAGCTCATGCTGCCGACTGCGAGCGGCCAGCGCCTGCCGCTCTCGCGCCTGGCCGACATCAAGCTGGCCGAGGGGCCCTCCACCATTAACCGCGAGTGGAGCAAGCGACGCTTGATCGTGCAGTGCAACGCCCGCGGACGCGACATCGCCAGCCTCGTTGACGAGGTCCGACAGCGCATCGCGAAAGAGGTGGAGCTTCCGGCGGGCTACTACGTGCGCTACGGCGGCCAGTTCGAACACCTCGAACGGGCGAGTCAGCGGCTGCTGATCGTGGTGCCGGTGGCGCTGGCGCTGATCTTCATCTTGCTGTACCTTACGTACCACCGCCTCACGGACGTGATGCGGATCTTCATGACCCTTCCGCTATCGGCCATCGGCGGGATCATCGCCCTGACACTGCGGGACATGCCGTTCAGCGTGTCGGCCGGTGTGGGGTTCGTGGCAATGTCCGGCGTGTCTGTTCTTGGTGATATGGTGTTTGTGTCATTCCTGCGCGACCTGTTGGACCGGGGCCTACCGCTGCGAGAGGCGATTCGTGGAGCGGCTCTGACTCGGCTGAGGCCCGTGCTGATGACCGGGCTGGTGGCGAGCCTGGGGTTCGTGCCGATGGCCCTCAACACCGGCGTCGGCGCCGAAGTACAACGGCCGCTCGCCACAGTTGTGATCGGTTGCGTCGTCACATCGACACTGCTGACGCTCTTGGTTCTGCCAGCGTTCTACTCGCTTCTGGCGCCGAAGGGCAAGCGGCTGGCTGAGGGCATCGTCACCGGCGTTTCGCCGCACTCGCGTGAGCCTGCGGGGACGGGTAGGCGTGAAGACGTTCATCACTAAGTTGGTTTTGCTGACGATCCCAGCGCTTTCATGGTGTCGAGCCAGCGTTTCCACGCCTGCTGTTTCGCTTCGCGGTTGGGCGGCGTGGCATCGGTCTGCTCGCCCAGGCGCATGAAGGCGTGGCCAGCGTCTTTGTAAACCTCGGGGGAGTACTTCTTGCCGAGTTCCTTCATCAGCGCCTCGGTCTTGGGCACTTCGCCGGTGACGCGGAAGTCATCGCCGCCATAGAAGCCGTAGACCGGGGCCTTGATCCTGCTGAGCACGCCCTTTTCGGTCGGCGCAGTGCCGTAGAAGACGAACGCCGCGGTGATGGTGTCGTTGTGCGCCGCGTAGCGGAACGCCTGGCCGCCGCCCCAGCAGAAGCCGGCCACGAAGAGAACGTCGCTGGTGGCGTCGAGCCCGCGAAGATGCTGCGCGCAGGCGTCGAGATCATCGAGGACCTGCTGGTCGGGCAGCTTGTAGATGGCCTCGCGCGCGGCGTCGGTGCCGGGATAGCTGTCCGTGCCGCCGCCATCCGGGCCCGTCTGGCTGAGAAGATCCGGAGCGAGGGCGACGTATCCGGTCTCGGCGAGCCGGTCGGCGACGCTACGCACCCAATCGGTCAGTCCGCGATTCTCATGGATGACGAGCACGCCGGGCGCCGGTTTCGAAACTTCGGGGTAGACGAGAAAGGCGCGTACGGTCCGCCCCTGGCTTGTTGTGATGTCGATCCACTCCTGGTGACGCGGGGAGGCATCGAGGTGCTTGGCGGCGTCGCTGCTCTCCTGGGCGAGCGATCCTGACGCGAGCATCAGCAGCGGCGCGCCGCCGGAAGCGAATAGCGTGACAAGACGGTTCGATTTCATTAGATGGCCCTTTCTCTTTCGATTCGCTGATTGCGAGGATCACGGCCCGGCGGCGCTGTGTCAGACCGTGCCACGGGCGGGCGGTCTTGGCAGAGATACGCAATCGGCCATCATGTCCCGCCCGGCGGCGCGGTTGCGCCTCGTCGGCGTGCAAGCGTCGTCCTCAGGAGGGATGGTAGTCCGCTGACCGAGTGGGCGGCGACGCCTATCCACCGGGCGTGCCGATGATCGTTTGAAGTGCGGACGTCACCGCACCGGATATGTAGTCGAAGATGCCGGCGCTGACGGCGTCGTGCAGGCTGACGACGCAACCGCCGGACGCTGCAATCGCCAGGCCGACCGCGCACAGCAGAAAAAGTGGTCGATTTCGCATCGCGTTAGTCCGACTCGCGTCGGCCGATTATAGCAGCCGGGCCGTGGTTCGCCCGGGTCGTTCGCCGCCGGCGGGTGCGCCTGGCCGCGTCGGCTCACAAGGATAGCTGAAACCGCACACCCGCGACCAGTGCGTTGGGAAGATTGCCGTTGGGATCGACGACGTATTGCACGTCGGGCTTGATGCTCAGCCAGTCGTTGAGCTGGATTTTGTAGAAGGCCTCGATGTCCGTCTCCGAGTACCGCTTCTCGAGCGACTGGATGCGGCCGCTCAGCGTGACGTGCTGGAGGCTGAGCCCGCAGATGTCGTCGTCGCGAGCGGGAATCAAGCCGGTGTACTGGAATCCCGCGCCGTAGTGCTGGCTGATTTCGTTTCGGTCGGGCGGGGTCCAGGTGAACTGGAAGAAGAGGCCGAGGCCCTGTTGGCCGTCTTTGCCGGCGTTCGGCTCGCGGTAGACAAGCTGGTCGAAGGCGACGTAGACGCCGGCGTTGCCGGTTTCGAACCGGGCGGGGAGGCGGCCGCCGAGGTCGTTGAAGTAGATCGGCCACTTGCCGCTGTGGTAGAAGCCCCCGACGGAGTACTGGCCGGGCATATCCTTCTGGCCGAACAGCGTCAGCTTGGGCCGCAGGCCGCTCTCGACGATGGTGAACGATTCGTTCGGCGAGTGGAACGCGGTGTCGAAGCCGGTCCGCGTGGCCGTGGCCAAGGCGTCATAGACGCCGGCCCCGACGTAGAACCAATCGACCGGCTCGAAGAAGACCTCCACGCCGAGAGCCGCGTCGGGATACGTGATCAGGGGGATGTTGGGCGAGTAACCCGCGGCTGCGTTAAGGAACTCGCCGCGATACACGCCCGCGGCGAAATCCGTGTTCACGTCCATCCGGCCGAGCTTGAGGCGGAACAGGCGGTCGAAAAGGGATTGCTCATACCACGCTTCGTAGACGTGCGTCGTATTGGGTCCGTCGGCGTTGTTCAACGCCTGGATGTCGCCGACGTAGCGCTTGGTGATGTCGATGCCGTGGAGGCTGAGGAAGTCGATGAAGAACGTGCCGCCGGACCACAGGCCCAGCTCCTTCGTGTCGAGCTCGAGGTACCCGTCAACGACGCCGCGGTACTGGAACGCGCCGTCGGTGTTCTTGCCGCCGTGGGCGTTGGTGAAGAAGTCGGAGCTGTAGTCGAGGCCGAAGCTGACGCCGTGCTCGGCAGGCTTCCTGACCAGGCCCAGGTGGGGCGGATCGGGCAGGGG
>JBECKQ010000374.1:0-5043 GCA_040235375.1 Phycisphaerae bacterium
CCTGGTAGATTCCGCCCGCATTGTCGCACTGATAGTCGTTCATCACGTCGCAGGTCCCGTCCGCGAAGCAGCACGCGCCGGACGGCTGGCAGGGATTGACGCCCGACGGATGGCAGACATCGCCCGATACGGGCATCCCCTGATAGACGTCGATGCATTCCTCCGTAAGGGCATTCACGCACGAATCCGCCGGCGGAACACCCTGGAGGCAGCACGCCCACTCCGCGCAGACGATGCCGGAGCAGGCGATTCCATCTCCCGCATAACTGCCCGTCGCTGTCGCCTGGCATTCTGCCTCTGTCTTGATCTCGCAGAACGGTCCCGTCGGGCCCGTCTGGCAGCAGGCACCTTGATTTGCCGTCGACGAGCACGCATCCGGGTAAATGCCAATGCTGCATGCCTCGAACCCTGAAGCGCCGGCGTCGCCCCCCCATACACCTCCCAGATCGCTACAGCCGATCTCAGTGGTGATCTCACAATCCCCCAGCACGCAGCATGCGCCCAGTTTGCCCTCATCGAGGCACGGCCCATACTCGCACGGCTTGCCTTCGTACCACACATACTGGCACGCATTGGAACTCATATCGCCCGTGCACGTCGTATCGTTGCAGCACGCGCCCAGGACCGGGCACTCAACCGCCCCGCAGCTTGCGCCCGCCGTCCACGTCCCTGCGGTGCCCGTTGGATTGTTCGCGCACTCGTACTCCGTCACACGATCGCAGCTCCCGTCGTAGTAGCAGCAGGCCCCAAGCGTCGTATCGCACGGCGCAACAGGCTCGCAGTGCGTGCCATCACCCTGATATTCGCCGTCGACCGGTGTGCAGTTCGATTCGACGCGGACCTCGCAGGTCCCACCCACCAGGCAGCACGCCCCACGCGGCGTACACGACACCGTCGGGCACTGCGTATGATCACCTTCGTATACACCATCCAGCGCCGTGCACTCGTCGTACGTCATCTCGTCATCGCAACTGCCATCGACCTGGCAGCAGGCGCCGACCGCCCTGCACGGGTTGAACGGCGCGCAATGCTGATCCTGCGTCCACGTCCCGACCAGATCATCGCATCGGTAGTGGTTCACGTACTCGCACGTCTCCCCCGTCGCCCCGTAGCAGCACGCTCCCCTCGGCAGCGGGCACTCGATGTCGTTGCATGACACGCTCGCTGCGGTAAAGCTCCCGCCCAGCGCCTCGCAGTCCGCCTGGTTGTCGAACATCTGGCACGAATTGTCGGGCAGGCAGCACGCCCCCGGTGGCGACTGGAAGCAGTAGTGCATGCCCCAGACGGCGGATTGCACGTGCGGGCCCATGGGCTGGGATCCCGTGTCGCCGGGCGGCGGCGGCGCCCCCGAGATCGACCAGCTACCGGTGATGTACCCGACACCGCAGAAATCCTGCGGGTACACGTCGGAATCGCGCCCCGGCGTGATCGGCGGCGTCGATACTCCGACGCCGAACGAGTAAAACGTCGTCACCGGATTACCGTTGCAGTCCACCGTCGGCGTCATGAGGATGTCGAGGGGGTCGGAATTGTAATAGTGCCAGCCCTCCGTGATCGTTCGTTGCCGGACCCTGATCACGACCGGCCGATACTGCCCGTCGCAATCTCGACGGTACACAATGAACGTGACGTTCGCGGTGTACGGACAGGTCTGGAGAACCGGGTTGCACATCAGCGCCACGTCGAAGCTGTTGAGCATCTGCTCTTCATACACGCGGATGATGTTGCCCACATAGTAGTTCTGAAACTGGTACGGGTAATCCGTACCACCCACCGGACAGCACTCGCTGTCGCGCAGCACGCCGTCGCGGAACAAAAAGTGCGGCGCCTCCGGTGCAATCTGATCACAATCCACACAGTTGGGGACCGGGATCATAAACGACTCCGCCGCCGTGTCCGCGTTTGCTCCGGCGGCGCTTACAGTCGTCGTCTCGATCGGCTCCCTCTCTTCCGTCTGGGCCCACGCCACCGTACCGGCCGCGAACAGGCCGGCAGCCATCAGACTACACAGAAGCCTTGGTGTCAGCTTGATACTGGCGCGCATGTTTACTCCCATCTTCTTCGAACAGCACCCCTCAGAGGCGGTCCGACTTCTTTCCCGTACCCCCAGCGTCCGACCTTCGCGCTGCGCACCCGTTTCCCCAGCGAGTGCCGGCGCGGCCTCTTATGCCGGTTTGGGTTTGAGGCGGTCATTATACCAGCCGTGCCCTGCCTGAGCCAGCAACGCCGCCGGCTCCCCCACATAAGATCGGACAGCAACGGCGGCGAATGGTCAATTTTCCCGGGAGTTCGGCCGATCCCGTCCGCACAACGGCCCCTCCGGCCTTGCCCGATATGTTTCCGGACCCAGACGCCGGGCTGGCGTGCGTCCACCGCCGAGTGAGCCCGCATCCCTCGCCGGCCTCGTCGAGGTCCCCCCGCCGGTACGCTTCGCCTTGTCGAGCTTTGCCCCGCGCGGGCAAGCACGCCAGCCGAGCGATTCCGGCTACCGCGACCGGACGTCCGAATACGCTCCGATGTACCGCGAACCCACGCGCTCCGGCCGGCCCCCCGGGAACACCGCCGGCAGTCGATCGACCGTCGTCTGGAAGTAGATCGCCCGCTGGTCCACTTCCCGCAGGCTAGCTTTCTCGCGGTCGGCTTGGGTGCTGACCGACGAGAACTCGCCATCATTGCCCTCATCGTAATACTGCCCGCGGATCGTCCCGTAGACCGTGAATACGTGCGATTTCGTCGTCACCCACTCCGACAGGGCGACCATCCGCGCTACCGCCGTAACGTAACCCGGCGCCGTGCCCGTGCCGGGCCAGTTGTTCGCTTCGAACCATGACCCGAACGCCACCGCCTGGTTGTCAATGCTATACGCCCACAGGCCGGGCCCCGGCACAGTCAGCGGCGGCTCGGGCACCGGCCGCACGTTCAACAACTCGCCCACCGTGAGAAACCCGTATCCGCGGCGGAACCGCGGCGAGGTGCCGATTGTCAGTGGGCTCCGATACGGAGCAAAATCGTCAGCGTCGTAGGCTGCCAACACATTCTCGGGCGTCGGGATTCGGCGCGCGTCGCGATAGGCCACCATCGCCTGGGCGATCTCACGTCCGATGTCCGTCGGCTGCGGGTTCGCCAGGATGTCGCTCTCCCAATATCGCTTGGCCGGCGGATTCCCATACACCGCTCGCCCGATGGCGGTCCGAAAGTCATCCGGCAGGTTCAAGGCGTCCATCGGCACGTAGGGCAGCCCCGCCAGCACCGCCCACGGCGCGGCGTTGATGTCAATTCGCCCGGACACGCGCATGCCGTCCATGTCCACCGGCGGATTGCCCCGCGCGGCCGGTGGAAGGTTCAGGTTCGGATCACATGGATTCTCGTAATGCAACGGCAGCGCGGTGAAATAATCGTAAATCAACTGACCCCACGGCAGTGCCTCGACGCCCTGCTCAGCGCCATCCGTCGTCGATGGGGCCACGTGGTAGCGATACGTGCCATCGGGGCGCGGCAGATCGAAGACCGGCATCCGCCCGTTGTCGATCTGATCGGACTCATCCGCCATCGATCCGCCCGCCGGCCCTGCATGATTGAACGGGATGTACGTCGTTCCATTGAACAGGTGGGCATGGCGCATCAGCAAGAGCATCGTTCCCACCGTGGGAAACGCGTCGCGCAAGGTGCCCTGATCCTGCCCGTAAAGCGCCTGCTGAGCGCCGCGAACGTCAACGTGCACCGATCGGATCGCCCGATTGACAGTGTCCGGTGAATTAACGGCCCCTAGCGTGTGCCCCGCCCCCGTCGACCGCGTGTACCGCGGTACGGTGAAACGCCACTGCCCGGGCGTGGTATCGCGCCCGATCGTCCGTTCGTCGGGCGTAATGCCCTGTAGGCTGCCACTGTCGGCCAACAGGGAGAAATCGTTGATCGATGCGTTCGCGCCAGCTTCGCGGATATACAGGCCGTTCGACAAGTCCACCTCGTCGACCACGGGTTTCGCCCCGCTGGTCAGCGTGCGTACGAGGGCAATCCTGCTGTAGTGATCGAACGCGCCTTCGGCGTCAATCTGCTCCTGTGTGCCCGTAACGCCTGTTGAGTATTTTCCGTAACCCGTCACGACGGCGTACTGGCCTGGCGGAATGGTGCCGCTCAATTGTTCGTCGGTGATCTTGGAAAGCGCACCTGCCTCGCCATAGAAGGCAATGGCCGGACTCGACGAGTCGCGAAGATCCGTGATCTCATAGGCTGACAGATCGATCGGCGTGTCGTAAGGGTTGTATAGCTCGACCGCGAACAGAGAATTTCGTTCGTCGAGAGGCGCCGGATTGCCGCTCGCCGCAAGCTGAAGTCGCGCGTAGACCTCGGTGATGTACGGCTGCCTTTCAATGCCATACACCTTCACCTCCCGGCCGCCGCGGGTGATCGGCTGCCCCGTCCGCCAATCCCTGACCACCACTTCCGTGAGCTGCTCAGGCTGAACGTTCGTGGTATCCGCGAAGTCGAGGAGGTTGGCCGTGAGCGACGCCGCGGTCACCGAAAGCCAATAGTTGTCATCCGCCAGGTCAGGCGGGTTAGGCTCGGGATTGTCCTGCGGTTTGTCGATGGTGCCGCCGGTGTCCAGGTTCCAATTGAGGACTCCAGCATAGTTGCGCAGCATAAGGCAGAACGTGTCCTGAATAGTCCGCCTCATTACGGCGTACTGGTTAGGATTGGCGGCCTGTTGGGCAACCAGGTTCACGTTGCCGCTGGGCCAGAACCCCCCCTCGTTCGCCCATTTGCTGAAATACGGAAACGACAACTTGAGCCGGCCCTTTCGCGGGTCTCCGTCCGGCAGGAACGATGGATAGTCATCCAATGCGAAATTCGGACGTTTCCCCGGCAGCATAATCTGCTTGACCCAGTCTGCTTCCACGCCTGAGCCCGCGGGATCGACGCCATACCCACTGCGAATCAGGTTGTCGTCATGGCTCACGGTAGTCAGGTCATGATTCACGTCGTACGGCGACGTGGCCGCGTCCAGCATGATACGCCACGTACTGTCGGCATACGTCCCAAGCG
>JBECKQ010000389.1:0-9514 GCA_040235375.1 Phycisphaerae bacterium
AATGGGCTTGCCCGTCGAGAAGTTCTCGATCAACATCGACCGTTGGGGCAATACGTCCTCCGCATCGATCGGTCTGGCCTTGCACGAGGAACGCATGGCCGGCCGCGTCAAGCAGGGAGACCTGGTCATGCTCATCGCGTTCGGCGCCGGGCTCACCTGGGGCATTCTCGTCCTGCGGATGTAGCTCGGCCAGCATCGCGGAAGCGCGGTCCGCAACGATAAAGAGATCATAGGCATGGGACACTCAGCCATTCTGTTTCCAGGACAGGGCTCTCAGCTTGTCGGCATGGGCGCCGACGTCGCTCAACTCAGCCGTCGCGCGGCCGATGTCTTCGCCCGCGCGAACCACGCGCTCGGGTTCGACCTGCAAGTGGCCTGCTTCGAGGGGCCGGCCGATACGCTCGAAAGAACCGACGTCCAGCAGCCCGCGATCCTCGTCACCAGCATCGCCTGCCTCGAAGCCCTGGCCGATCAGGGCGAGGTGACCGCTGCATTCCGGGCCGCCGCCGGGCTCAGCCTCGGCGAGTACACGGCGCTCTACTTCGCGGGTGCCTTTACTTTTGAGGATGTTGTGAAGGTCGTGCGGCGGCGGGGTGAGCTGATGCAGGAAGCGGCCTTGGCCAGTCCGAGCGGCATGGTCTCGCTCATCGGAGCCGACGAGGACAAGGCCGCGGACCTTTGCGAAATGGCCGCGGCCGGCGAAGTCCTCGCTCCCGCGAACTTGAACTGCCCGGGCCAGGTAGTCATCTCCGGAAGCAAGGGTGCCTGTCAGCGCGCTCTGGACATGGCCGAAGAAGTCGGCTGCCGCGCCGTGCCGCTCAAGGTGGCCGGCGCGTTTCACTCGCCGCTCATGCAGTCGGCGGCGGACGCCATGCGCGACGTGCTGGCCAGAACGGAGATTCGACCGCCTCGTTTACCGGTCCTGTCCAACGTGAGCGGCGACTACCATGGCGATCCCGAATCGATCCGCCGCGTGCTCGAGCAGCAGGTCACAAGGCCCGTCCGCTGGCAGGCGTGCGTTGAACGATTGATTGCCGACGGCTTCGACCGTATGGTCGAGGTCGGCCCGAATCGCGTGCTGACCGGTCTGATGCGCAAAATCGATCGCAAGGTGAAGGCGATCAGCATCGGTACCGCAGCAGACGTTGAGCAACAGGAGATTCTCGCTACCGCGTGATCGTCCCTCGGTCGAATCGCGAAGGGATGAACGGAAGGAGGGTCCCGTGGAACTGAAAGACACAGTGGCCATGATCACCGGAGGCAGCCGCGGCATCGGCAGGGCGGCATGCATGGCCCTCGCCGCGCGCGGCGCGACCGTTGTTGCCTGCGCCCGCGACTCGGGCAAGCTGGAGGAAGTTGCGGCCGAAAGCCGGTCGCGAGAGCTGGCCGGAACCATCGTTCCCCTCGTGCTGGACGTTACGGACCGGGCGAGCGTCGAAGAGGCAGTGGACTCCGTCGCCGGAAATCACGGCCGGATCGACGCGTTGGTCAATAACGCCGGTATCACCCGCGACGGCCTCCTCATGGGCATGTCGGACGAGGACTTTGACGACGTGCTCACCGCGAACCTGCGGTCGGTATTCTGGCTCACGCGGGCAGCCATACGGCACATGGTCCGCGCACGCAGAGGCCGGATCATCAACATCTCCAGCGTGGCGGGCGTGATGGGCAATCCGGGCCAGTGCAACTATGCGGCGAGCAAGGCGGGCATCATCGGATTCTCGAAATCCGTTGCCAAGGAAGTTGCCCGGCGTAATATAACCTGCAACGTGGTCGCCCCCGGGTTCGTCGCGACGGAAATGACCGACGTGCTGCCGGACAAACTCAAGGAATCGGTCAAGCCGCTGATTCCCATGCAACGATTCGGCCGGCCGGAGGAAATCGCCGAGGTCATCGCCTTCCTGGCAGGCGAGAGCGCCTCTTACATCACGGGCCAGGTGTTGATTGTCGATGG
The DNA here is from genome assembly GCA_040235375.1 of Phycisphaerae bacterium. GTDB lineage: Bacteria > Planctomycetota > Phycisphaerae > UBA1845 > UBA1845 > JBECKQ01. The sequence continues at coordinate 1,955 of JBECKQ010000389.1, forward strand.
CGGACTTCACATGTAGGGACGCTTCCGCCGGCGGCGTGGAGATTCTTGCGTCGCGTCCCGCGAGAGACTACGATTTCCGCGATTCGCGGCCGGTGCAGGCCGATGGGAAATCGCGGGTGAGAGTTGGAGGATTATTCGGTGCCCACGCGCGAGGAAATCGAAGAGAAGGTCAAGGAAATCGTCAGCGAGCAGATGGGCGTTGACAAGGGCGACATTTCCGCGGAAACGTCGTTCGTCAACGATCTCAACGCCGACTCGCTCGACACGGTCGAACTCGTCATGGAGTTGGAGGACGAGTTCGATATGAACATTCCCGACGAAGAGGCCGAGAAGCTCCAGACCATCGGTGCCGCGGTGGACTTCATCGAGAAGCACATCGCCGCCAAGGCATGACGTGCGCCTCGTTTCAAGGTGACTCTCTTTTGCTGCCAGTCCTTTTGATCGGGGATAGCGATGTCTGAGCGCCGTGTTGTAGTGACCGGGATGGGGTTGGTCACCAGTCTCGGCGAGACGGTGGACAGCTTCTGGAGTAATCTCGTCGCCGGCAAGTCGGGCGTCCGGCGTGTCACGCTCTTCGACACGTCCGCGTTCGACGTCCGGATCGGCGGCGAATGCAAGGACTTCGACGCCGGTAAACGCTTCGATCGCAAGGCAATGAAACGCCTCGATCGATTCGCCCAGTTCGCCCTTGCCGCCGCGGTCGAAGCCACGGAAACGTCCGGCATCGACTTCAAGAACTACCCCGACCCCTACCGCCTCGGCGTGATCATCGGCGCCGGCATCGGCGGTCTCAGCGAGTTCGAGGAGCAACACCTGCGACTGATCGAAAAGGGGCCCAGCAAGGTTTCCGCTTTCACCATTCCCAAGCTCATGGTCAACGCCGCGGCCGGCAACCTGGCCATCGAATACCAGATCAAGGGAATCAGCGCGACTGTCGGCACGGCCTGCGCTTCCGCCGGCCACGCCATGAATGACGCGTATAACGCCATTCGTTACGGTACCACCGACGTCGTGCTCACGGGCGGCTCGGAGGCCGCGCTCACCCCGATCGGCATCAGCGCGTTCGCCGCGATGAAAGCGCTCAGCACCCGCAACGACGATCCCGAGGGCGCGAGTCGTCCCTGGGATCGCGATCGCGACGGCTTCATTCTGGCCGAAGGCTCCGGCCTACTCGTTTTCGAAGCGCTCGAGCACGCCCGCAAGCGCGGCGCGAAGATCTTCGCCGAGGTGCTCGGCTTCGGCACCAGCACCGACGCGGCGCATATCGCCCAGCCCGACGATCAGGGTACCGGCGCCGCCGCCGCCATGCGCATGTGCCTCAAGCGCGCCAATCTGAACCCCGACGACGTCGACTACATTAACGCTCACGGCACCAGCACGGACCTTGGCGACGTCGCCGAGACCGTCGCCATCAAGCACGCTTTCGGCCCCCACGCGAAAAAGCTCGCCGTGAGCAGCACGAAAAGCTCCATCGGTCACCTGCTCGGCGCCAGCGGCGGCGTCGAACTGATCGCCACCATCATGGGCATCAACAACGCCACCGCCCCGGCCACCCTCAACCTGGACAATCCCAGCGAAGGCTGCGATCTCGACTACGTCCCCAAAACCGCCCGGGACCTGCGGATCCGCCACGCCATGAGCAATTCATTCGGCTTTGGCGGCCACAACAGCAGCATCCTCGTCGGCCGCTTCGAGTAGTCTTCAAGCCGCCCCGACGAACGTGCCGATACATCGTTGCGTGGTCGCGCCTCGTGCCGGAGGCGAACTGCGCCGTTGGTACGCTCAGCATGAATTCCGACATCATCGATCAATGTGAGATCGACGCCCTCGTCGCCTCCGCCAATCTCCTTGCTGCCGAGACCGAGCAGGAGCTAAACGGAATGGCCTCCGGCCCGCCGCAGCGCGAGGCGATCCGCCGGACGCCGGCGCGTGCGCCGACACCACGGGAGCTTCGTGAATTCCGCCGAATACTCCGCATCAGCGTCCCCGTCATCGCGAATCTGGCCGAGCGCAACCTGGCCCTCAAAGAGGTGCTGGGCTGGACCCCCGGCTCGATCATCGAGTTCGATCAGCCCGCGGACGCCGACCTGGACCTTGTTGTCGGCAATCGCCGCATCGGCATCGGCCAGGCGGTAAAAGTGGGGGAGAACTTCGGCATCCGCATCACCGAGATCGGCGATCTCGTCGATCGCATCCGCGCCCTCGGTCCGTGAGTGTCGCACCGCGTCACTTGTCCTGGCGGCCCGCCATCTTCTTCATCAACTCCAGCGCTTCGTCTCGCGTCGCAAGCTCTTCGTTCAACTGCGCGCGATATACCGCGGCCAGCGTCCGACCATAGAGCGGCCCCGGGCGGATCTCCAAGGCGAGCAGGTCGTCTCCCGTAACCAGCGGTGGGGGGGCTACGTCCGCCTCCGCGATCTTCCGCGCCGCGGCCGCGATGTGATCGACGCGCCCGGCCGGCAGGTTGTCCGCCGCGGCGATCGCCCGCGCCAGCGATACGACCTGCTCGAACAGACCCGTCGCCCGCAGCATCTTCATGTCGGCCAACTGCCACACTTTGTCACTGAGCAGATCGCCGGCCCACGTCACGAGCGTTTGCGCCGTATCGATCACCTCGTTGCTGCACCGCAAGTTCCGGCAGGCCACTCCAACAGCGGCTGCGCCGAAGCACTGAAGGGCAGCCGCAAGCGCCGTTGTCGAGGAAGCTTCTTCCGGCAAGTGCGCCAGAATGCATTCCGCCCTGCAAGCCTGTTCGTCCGTCCACGCAACGCCGGAAACAAGGTGATTCGCCAGCCCGGTTTCGACGATCAGCCGCCATCCCCGCGCCCGACCGGGGTCGCCGAGGATCATCTGCAGCTCCATCCGGATGCGTTCTGGCGTGATCTGGGCGATCCGCGGGGCATGCCGCCGAATCGCCTCGAAAGTGCCCGTTTCAATCTCGAATCCCAGCCGTGCGGCGAATCGCACGGCCCGCAACATCCGAAGATGATCCTCCGCAAAACGTTCGTCCGCCACTCCGATGCACCGAACCAACCGCGCTTCGAGGTCGCGCCGCCCGCCGACGTAGTCGACGATCTCGTCGGCCAGGGGATCGAAGAACATGCCGTTGATCGTGAAGTCCCGCCGCTGCGCGTCCTCCTGCGCCGAGGCGAACCGCACCGACGCCGGCCTCCGCCCGTCCTCGTACGCCTCGTCGATCCGAAACGTCGCCACCTCGATCTCGCACCCGCCGAGCGATACCAGCACCACCCCAAACTGTGCCCCGACGCGCTTCGTCCGCCGGAAAAGCCGGCAGACCTGCTCCGGCGTCGCGCTGGTCGCGATGTCGTGATCCTTCGGCTCGCGGCCAAGCAACTGGTCGCGAACGCATCCGCCGGCCAGCAACGCCTCGTGGCCCGCCGATCGGAGTCGCTGCACGATCCGCTTCGCCGCTTCGTATGAATCGGGCTGCGTCATTCAATTGCCTCGCTGCCGTCGCTGTCGGACTGTATTTGCCGAAGCCGCGCCAGGATCGTGATCGCCATCCGGCCATACACCCGCCGGTCATCGACCAGCCAGTGCTTGCCGATCGTGCCCCGAAAATCCACGCGTTTCTCGTGCCTCAGCACGACAACCACCGATTCCGCCGTCGCGTCGCTCGTGCCCAATCGCCTCAGAAGGCTGGACAGCTTCGAGGCCGGCCCGGTGTCGCGCGCGTCCAGGTAGGGCGGATCGAGGAATAAAAGGTCGAGCGGCATGCACGCGGTGGGGGGGCGAATGCCCGCGCGATACACGTCGGAGACCACCACCATCGCCTCAGGTCCGACCCGGAGCGTCCCGAGATTCCGCCGCAGCACGGCCACCGCTTCGGGATACCGCTCGAAGAAGCACGCCCTCGCTGCTCCGCGCGAGAGCGCCTCGAGCCCCAGCGAGCCGCCCCCGCAGAACACGTCCGCCACGCGCAGAGGCGGCAGCTCGCCCGGCGTGCCGAATCGACTGCCCAGAATGTCGAACAGCGACGTCTTCACACGGTCCGTGATGGGGCGCGTAAGGCCCGTAGCCGGCCACTCGATCCGCCTTGCTCGCCACTGACCCCCAACGATCCGCATCGCCACGCCTCTTGGCTCCTGCCTTCGCTCCCTCATCCCGACAATTGACCGACATGCGCCGCCGTTTCTATAATCCGCCAAGCTACAGGGAATCGCAAGTGATCTGAAGGGTTCGACATGGGATCTGTTCTATGTGAGCACTGTACCGCGGTCTGCTGCAACTACATCGCCTTGCCGATCGAGAAGCCGACCACGCGCCGCGACTTCGACGACATCCGCTGGTACGTCATGCACGCCGGCATCTCCGTGTTCGTGGAAGACGGCGACTGGTATCTGCAAGTTGCCACGCGCTGCGACAATCTCCAGCCGGACAATCTCTGCAGGATTTACACCACGCGCCCGGCCATCTGCCGCGAATACAAGGCCGGCGAGTGTGACTACGAAGGCGGCGACTACCACTACGAGGTCCACTTCAAGTCGCCCGAGGAGGTGGAGGCCTACGCGATCGAAAAGCTCGGCCGGCGGGGGGCCTTCCGCCAATCGACGAACGGCCGCGCTCGCAAAGCCGGCTCCAACGGTTCGGTCAAGAGCCTGAAAGTCATATTCAAGAAATGAAATTCCAGGCCCCCAAGGGAACGCGCGACTTCTATCCCGAGGACATGGCGATCCGCAACTGGATCGAGGAGCGCTGGCGCGCGGTCTCGCTCCGCAACGGCTTCGTCGAATACGACGGCCCCGTGTTCGAATACCTCGACCTGTATCGCGTCAAGAGCGGCGAGGAGATCGTATCGCAGCTCTTTCATTTCGAGGATCGCGGCGGGCGCGAACTCGCCATCCGTCCGGAAATGACGCCCACGCTCGCCCGCATGGTCGCGGCCCGGGCGCACGCGCTGCCCAAGCCGATCAAGTGGTTCTCCGTGCCGCGCATGTGCCGCGCGGAACGACCGCAGCGCGGCCGGCTTCGCGAGTTCTTCCAGTGGAACATCGACGTCCTCGGCGAGGACGGCGAGATCGCCGATGCGGAAGCCATCTTCGTGCTCGTCGATTTCCTTCGGGAGGTGGGGCTTTCGCCGGAGACCGCCGAGGTGAAGATCAACTCGCGGGCCATCGTTGCCGCCATCCTTCGCCAGGCGGCGATACCGGCCGGCCGGCTCGACGCCGTCTACGCCGTGCTCGACAAGCGCGACAAGCTATCGCCGGAAGCGTTCAACGAATCAATCCGCGAAATCGGCCTCGACGACGCCCAGCGTGAAATGCTGCTCCGCATGGGCGAGGCCAAAGGACGGGACGGCCTCAGCGATATCGAGAGCATTCTCCGCGGCGACGAGGAGGGGCTCGCCAGTTGCCGATCGCTCCGCACCGTGCTCGATCTGCTTGCCACGATGGGCGTGGCCGACTATTGCCGCTACGACATGGGCGTGGTCCGCGGTCTCGCCTATTACACCGGCACCGTGTTCGAGGCCTTCGGAAAGGGCGGACTCCGCCGCGCGATCTGCGGCGGCGGACGCTACGACCGCCTCCTCAGCGATCTCGGCGGCCCGCCGATGGGGGGCGTCGGCTTCGCCACCAGCGACGTTGTTATCCAGGACCTGCTGGCTGAACTGAACCTCCTGCCGGCCACCAAAGAGCACATCGACTTCTTCGTCATCGACGCTGACGCCCAGCTCTTCCCGATCGCGATCGACGTAACCGCGAAGCTCCGCGCAAGGAACGTCTCCGCCGTATTCTCGTACGCGCGCCAAGGCGTCGGCAAGCAGTTCAGGCAGGCGGCCGGAAGAAAGGCCCGTCGCGTCGTCATCATCGAGCCGGGCGAACATGCCGGCAGGACCGTCGCGGTCAAGGACATGGAATCCGGCGTGCAGGCCAACGTGGCGATCGAGAAGTTGCTGGACGACCCGTGGCAACCGCTGCAACCGCCATGACCCGCAGGTACATCCATTACGAAGCGGCCTTCGAAGATTATCTTCGCTCGCGCGGCCTGCCGTATGTCGCCGTCGACGAGCACCGTAAGGCCATCTTCGCCGGCACCCGCGTCAAATCGTTCGATTTCATCGTCTACCGCAGCAGCGGCCCGCACTGGCTCGTCGACGTGAAAGGCCGGAAGTTCCCCTACGACAATGACGGCCACAAACGTTTCTGGGAAAACTGGGTCACGGCCGACGACATCGAGGGTCTCACCCGCTGGCAGGAAGCCTTCGGCGACGGCTTTGCCTCTGCCATCATCTTCGCCTATCACCTCACCGGCGCCGACGACTCCGAGCCCGCCGCTGTCGCTCGCAGCCTGGGCGCCCTGCACACGTACGCCGGTGAGCAGTACGCCTTCATCTCCGTGCTCAATGACGACTATTCCAAAGCCTGCCGCCAGCGCTCCCCGCGCTGGGACACGGTCAGCACTTCGGCGCGGAAGCTTCGCGAAATGGCTGTCCCCCTCGAAGCCGCCCCCGCCGGTCAACATGAGCACGCCGAAGGAACCCCCCTCCCTGGGAGGGAGGGGCAGGGCGAGGGTTTCTCGAAAGCGACTTGAGCAGTGCCAAGCTCGGTCTTCTCCCCCCGACGAATCCCACGCCACCGCCGCATTTTTCCCCCTGTCTGACCACTCGAATCCGCCTATAATGCCCCCCAGCAACGTGTTCTCCAGCCAGCGAAAGAGGTGACAGCGAAAATGAAACCACTGCTCGCACAGGGCGCTGCCGCGTTTGCCGTAGTGTGCTTGTCCGGTATCGGCGTTCAGGCCGCCCACGCCGTCTATACCGCTTCGGCGCCGGAAGCCGGCAAGCCGATCATCCAGTGCCTGGTCGCAGCGGGCATGACCATCTTGTGCCTGGTCGTGATTTTCAAGAACGCAAAACGGACCCACCAGGACTGACTGCGTGGGCGATGTCATCGGGTGTTCGTGGTTCGCACCGTTCGCGCGGTAACGGTGCCTGATCAAGGAGAATCCAGGTGCTGAGCAAACGAGGCATTATCGTCGCCCTCGTCGGCCTGAACCTCGCGCTGGCGGCGGGACTGATCCTTTGCAGCTACAGCCCGCCGGCCGCTTACGCGCAGGGCATGGGCCGCCCCGGCGACTACCTTATGGCGACCGTCCAGATTCGCAGCGACATCGACGCCCTGGTCGTCATCCACGCCCCCCGTGCCGCCATGCACGTCTTCCGGCCTCAGGAGCAACGGGGCCACATCGCGTTGCAGTGGGTCATGAGCCGTGATCTGAATCGCGACTTCCGTCGCCGCACCCAGTAACCGAGGAGCTTGACCGATGAACTCCAAGAATTTCACCATTGGTGTCCTCGCCCTGACTGCGGCGGTGCTCTTTGTCGGCCTGGTGCTGGTCAACGTTTTGCCGCAGCGGGCCGTCGCCTCTGACGTCAGCGCCTATGGCGGCGATTTCACGATCACCATCGGCCGCATCTCGACGGATACCGAGCTGCTGTACGTCATCGACAACACCACGCAGCGGATGATCACCTACGGCGTTCAGCGCGACACGGCCGTCACCGCGCCGGCCGCCTTCACCGACCTGAGCCAGGCTCCG
>JBECKQ010000442.1:0-2590 GCA_040235375.1 Phycisphaerae bacterium
GGGCAGGCCACCGCGCATCCAGCTCCGACTGCGCAAGACCCCAGTCCGCCTGACGAAAATCGACAGCCTGAAGTGTGACCGCCGCAATGCGCTTCGCCTGCCAGAGCATCGACTGCTCATTCAGCGCCTTCATCTGAAGCCACGGAAAAACAAGCGTGACCGCGATGGTCAGCAAGACGGCCGACCCGAACAGCACGCTGATCTTCCGCGCAAGCGATATGTGTGACCACTTCCGACGGGACATCCACAAGAGTTTACCGCAAACCCTCCATGCCTGTTAATATGATCTCCGGACCCAGAGGCGAACCGGACCGGCACCGTTGTGCCTCGTGCCGGTCGCAAGTGGTGGCTCAGCCGCAATTGCCCAGAATGACTTGGGGATACCCAGATTTGTTGATGCGTCGCCTTACCTTCGGCGTCCGATCCGTGACGATCATCGCGATCCTGACGGCGACCGTCACGGCAGCCGCGAAGTCGCAGGACCTTACCCAAACGCTCCCCGCCGACGCCGTCGTCGCCTGGATCGTCACACCCGACTTGCGCGCTACTGCGGACAATCCGGGCGGCTCCTCCCTCGGTCTCGCTGCCATGCTCGCCGACCAGGCGCAAAGTCTGGGACTGCTCCGTCAGGTCGATGTGACGACGCGCGCATGGATCGACTCGCTCTCCGCCGCAAGTGTCCTGCTGCACTATCCCCACGCCGTCGCGCTGTTCGACATTCAGGCCAAACGGACAGAGTCCGGTGGCCACAAACTCGCCGGACTCAGTGCCGCGCTCATCGTCGACGTGTCCGAAGGTCGTGAGCGCATCGAGGAGCGAATCCAGCACCTCCTCTCCGTCTACACCAACACCGCCGAAACCGCCCTCTCGCAAATGGAGTCGAACGGCAGCGTGATCTATTCACTCCGTGACCGCCGCCTGCCGGACTGGTGCATACTGCAGTGGGGCCAGGTCGGCACGCACTACATTGTGAGCGTCGGTGAGTCTACGTTCGATCACGTGGCAGCCACACTTCGCGGCCACGCGTCCTCGCTCGCAAGGGACGACTGGTTCGCAACGGCACACGAAAGCACCAACGCGGATCAGTCGCTCCTCACGCTCTACGCCCGCTTCGACGCCATCGACTTCAGTGCCGACTCACAACTCGCCCGCAAGGTTGGCACCGTCCGTCGCGCGGCGAGCTTCACCGACGTCGATCGAGGCCTGTGGACCGTGGCGTTCCAGGGGCGAAGCCTTCACGCACAAGAGTACCTGCGCCGAAATGGACGCAACGACTCGCGCCGCCTCACCATGCCTTCTGTGCCAGGCATCGAACTCGACAAGCTGATCCCCAAGGGTGCGACCGGTTACGCCATCTTCGACACGACGCCCGCCGCGTCACTTCGCGCGTCCTGCGAGGTCTACCTCGCAACCAGAAGCGATGAGTCCCAGGCGAAGACTCGCGCCTACTGGCGCGACCTCGAGCAAACCTCTGGCGTCGACATCCAAGAGGACATCGTCGCCCACCTCGCCCCGGGCGCCGTCCTGCACAATTACCCGCCCCATATCCTCAAGCTACCCCTCGCGTGGACCTTCGTCGCACGGGTTGACGACACGAACTGTAAAGACCCAGAGCAGCTGACCGCGCGCATAGCCGGCGTGCAAACCAAAATCGATGCACTCTGCGACGCCTGGAAGGATCAACTCGAAAAGACCGGCTCGGTGCGACTGCGCAACGAATCCGATGGCCTCTGGTTCCTCGACATCGGTCTCCCCGGACCTGCCGTCGGGATGCGCGGACCCTGGATCGTACTCAGCTATTCCCCATACGCGGTTCGCGAGAACCTCCGCCTGCTCGTGGGACCGCCCCCCGCTCCCGGTCAGCCAAACGCCAATCCCTCGAGCCCCGCAGCTAGGGGCGAATAGGGCCCCCCAGGACCCGAGAGACGCCCTCACGCCAACAAAACGCCGGCTTCAACCGCCCTTGCTGCCTCATTCTGGCCGCGCCAGCCCCGTTGGACGACCGCCGTCCGGAAAAAACCACAACTCCAGCGTTGACACGGAAAAAAACCGAGGTATTGTATTGATTGAACGATCAACTAAGTTGATCGATCCCCTGACCGTGGCAGGTATGGCTGCGGTCCTACGGAAATCAACAACTGTCCGGGCTGCGGTAGCTCGGCCTCGCAGATAGACTTCAAGACCTCGCAGGGAGACGGGCGGAATGAACATCAGATTATCACAGGCCATCTGGTCGGCTGTCGTCGCGCTTTCGATCGCAGCCGCGGTGAGCGCGGAAACGCGAACCCAACGACACACAGCCATTATCGAGGCGCCGGTGGCCCAGGTTTGGAAGGCCTTCACGACGACCGAAGGACTTCGCAGTTGGATATCGCCCAACGCCGACATGGATCTCCGCATCGGCGGGAAGATGCGCGTGAACTACAACCCCGCGGGCAAGCTCGGCGACGCAGCGACGATCGAGAGCACGATCCTCAGCTTTGAACCCCAGCGCATGCTCTCAATGCGAAATACCAAAGCACCTGAAGGCTTCCCCTTCGCGGATGTCATCAAGGGAACCTGGTCCGCGATGTACTTTGAACCCCAGGGC
>JBECKQ010000448.1:0-32258 GCA_040235375.1 Phycisphaerae bacterium
GGACGATACGATTGGTCAGAATGCTGAGGATTGCGGCGTAGATGCGGTTGCCGATGCGGCGGGTGCGCGGCATCTGACTGTCGGGTCCCAGTCGCGAGCCGAGGGCAATGGCGGCGTTCGCGGCGACAAGGCCGGTGCAGATGTTGGCGAAGAAGTTCGGATCGCAGGTGCCGTCGGCGTCGAGGAAGCCGACCAGTTCGGCGTTCGTCGCGTCGAAGCCGGCCTTGATCGCCGCGCCGTAGCCGCGGTTGCGTTCGAACACGATGAGCTTGATGTCTTCGTAGCCCTGGGCGATGGGGACGGTGCGATCGGTGGAGCCGTCGCTGACCACGACGACGTCGACGGCGTCGACGGGGCTGTTATCGACGATGTGCCGCCGGGCGGCGAGGGTGCGCTCGATGATCTCGGCGATGGCGTCCTCTTCGTTGTAGGCCGGAATGACGACGGTGAGTCTCATCGGTCGTGGCTCCAACGGCTGCGTTCAGCGCGGTTGAACGCGATAGTGGCTCGATCCGGGCGGACCGGCCGCCGCGAGCGCGGCGCGCGGCAGTGCCCGATAACGTTTTCGGCAGCCGGTCGGGGCGGCTTGACTTAAGGGACGTGGCGGGGCGTTCAGGGACGCCCCTGCCACGATTCAATCAGCCGAACGACCGCAGAAGTGTTGCCGACCGCTCGCCGCCGGCACTTAGAGTGATGCGCCGATCGGTGGGTCCGGCGATGTCGATATCGATGCGCAGATGATCGGCAGGCAGCGCATCCAGCACGCGGTCGGCCCATTCGATGCACGTCGCTGAGTCCCCGGCGATCATCTCCTGGAAGCCGAGCGCCTCGAGCTCGAGCGAACCACCCAGCCGGAACACGTCAATGTGAAAGAGCGGAATGCGCCCGGGGTATTCGTTCACCAGCACGAAGGTGGGGCTGCTGACCACGACGCCGTCGGGCGCGTCGTTTCCCCTGGCGATGCCTTTGACGAAGTGCGTCTTTCCCGATCCCAGCGCGCCGACCAGCGCGACGACGGCCTGTGGCACGAGAGCGCGGCCCAGGCGACGGCCGAGGTCGATCGTCTCCTCGACGGCGTGCGTCTCGAAGGTCAGCGGTGGGGCGGTCATTACAAGTGCTGATAGCCGAGCGGCTCGAGCGGAGCAAGTCGCCCGCCGGCGGTGCGAAGCTGCAAGCCCGATCCCTCGACGATCTCGCCGACCTTCCGAAGCGCGAGCCCATCAGCGTCCGAGTCCGACGCCTCCGCGCAAACGAGCAGTTCGAAGTCCTCGCCGTCGTGGAGCGCGTGTTCGAGGATGGAGCGGCCATCCGCCGAGGCCGCGGCGCGGGCGTCGTCGCTGGCGACGGCCAGAACACGCTCCTCATCCAGAACGGCGCCGACACCGGATGCCTCGACAAGACGATCCAGGTCGATGGCGAGCCCGTCGCTGATATCCATCATGGCGTGCAGGCGGGGCCCCAGCGATTCGGCGATCTGCTTCGCCTCGTGAACGCGGGGGGTGAAGGCCAGGTGCCGCTCGAGCAGGCTGCCGCCTAACGGGCCCGTGACGTACACCTCGTCGCCAGGTCGAGCCCCCGACCGGCGCACCGGCTCGATGCCGGGGTAGGGGACGGCCAGCATGGCCACGTCCACGGCCAGCGGATTGACCCAGCTTGTCGTGTCGCCGCCAACGAGCCGGCAGCCGAACGCTTTGCACTGGGCTGCCATCGCGTCGAGGAGCGTTTTTGCGGCCTGCACGCCCATCTTTTGCGGGATGGCGAGGGATGTGACGGCGATCAGCGGGCGAACGGCCATAGCGGCGCAGTCGCTGAGGCTGCACGAGATAGCCTTTTGGCCGATCTGGGCGAGCGAGTGGCGTTCTGTCTGGAAATGGACGCCGTCAAGGAGGATATCGGTGGTGATCAGGAGCCGGCCGGCGTCGATGCGCAAGGCCGCCATATCATCGCCAACGGCGATTTCATCCGGCCCGATCGCGGATTTCAGCCGCTTGCCAAGCCATCGGATGAGGTCTCGTTCGCTTTCCGCCACAACTGGTTTCCTTCAAAAACGCTCTCAGCTTGCGCTGGCCGGCTCTGCACTGCAAGGTGCCTTGCGTCTTTGGCCGGGTTCGCTAGACTGGCGCGGCTCCAGGTTAGTCGGGGCCTTTGCCGTCCGGCGACAGTCAGGACAAGGAACGAACCCATGCATTATCCGAGACGGACGAGCATCATCAAAAAACGGCGTAAGCAGGGTTTCCGGGCCAGGATGCGGACCTCGACAGGCCGCAAACTCCTCAGCCGCAAGCGCCGCCACGGCTTCCATCGCATCAACTGCTGCCAGTAGCCCCGCGGTGCCCCGCCTGCCGGCCGGCATCGTCCCGCATCGACGCCGGAAGCTGGGTAATTCGGCAGCATCACACCGACTTTATCATTCATGAGAGGCCGGCTCTGGCCCCCCGAATCGAGTCTCAGCTTCAAACGGGGGATGTTTCGTGTGCCGCACTAGGGATAACCCTTATTGAAGGGGGCGCGTGTATTCCGATAGGATGCTTCTGCTTTCTGTGGCATCCGTTTCGGTTATTGGGCTGGGTGAACGAATTTGCCGGCGTGGCTGCAACGCCTTCCGGAGAGGGTGTGCCTGCATCCCCTGCGGGACCGCCGGTCTACGCCTGCCCGCGCACAAACTCGTGGCCGGCGGAGATGCTACAAAGGCAGCGCCATGACTACCAGGCCGAGCGCGTACAGCGCCAGGATGAGCGCGCTTTCGAAGCCGATGTTGCCGAAGCCGCTCTTCTCCCGATGCAACAAGCCCATCAACAGAACGCCGGTCATGATGATCGTCAGCGCCAGCAGGAACTTCGCGTGCGCTGAAGCCGTGTGGTAGATCGATCCCGGGCGATAAGCCACGTCGGCCACCGCGGCGAAGAGCGTATCGAAGGCGTTGCCCCCGATCACGCCGCTGACGGCGAGCGTGAGCGCGCCGCGACGCACGGCCGACACCGACGTCACCAGTTCCGGCAACGACGTTGTCACGGCAATCAGCACGGCGCCCGCGACCGTGGCGGAGATTCCCGTCTTCGCCATGATCGATTCAGAGGCACGCGTAACGGCCCAGCCGGCGCCGATCACGAACACCGCGGTGATGGCGAACTGGCTCCATAGCAACGCGAGCGACGAATGCTGTGACTCTTCCTCAGGCAGGTCGACCTTCGTGTCATGGGTCATGCGCGGCTGCCACATGGGCCTCGTGCGGGCCTTGTAGATGATCCGCAGGCCGAAGATGTAGGCAAGCAGCAGCAGCGGCGTTAGCGGGCTGATACCCAGGAAGCTGATGTCGGGGCCGACGATGCCGAGCATCAGTGCCCCCAGAAGAACGATGAGCAGCGTTCCCTGCATCAAGTTGGGCAAGGAGGCGGCCGCGTGCTCGAGGTTTGCTTTCGGATACGCAATGTCGGCGATGGCCAGAAAGGCAGTCTGCGCAGCGATGCCGCCGATGGCGTTCGACAGCGCGACGACCGGGTGCCCGTCGACGGCCGCCGCAATGGACGCGGTAATACCGGGCAGAGACGTGCACGCCCCGAGAAGCACCGCGCCGACAAACGCTTCGCCCAAGCCGGTCCGGTCGGCGAGATGATCGAGCACTCCGCTCAATCGCGTGCCCGCGACACCGATCACGAGGGCGGAGACGATGAAGACCGGTATGCTTATCGACAGTTCCCACACGTCGCGCTTGCGTTCCTCTCCTGCGCATCCTCGTCTGTTTGACCGAAGTCGCCTCCGAGTGCCGGCTCAATCGAGCCGCTCGCGCACCCATTTGAAGAGACCGCCGTCGAGCAGGACATCAACCTGGCGAGCCGACAGCACGTGCCGGCAGTCGATCGTGCGATCGCGATTGACGTGGCGGACCCTGACAGCGTCGCCGGCCCGAAGCTGTTCGTGAATGTCCTCGACGGCCAGCACGTCGCCCTGCTTGATCCCGTCGTAATCGGTCTCGTTAACGAAGACAAACGGCAGCACGCCGAAGTTGACGAGGTTCTGCGCGTGGATTCGCGCAAAGCTCTTCGCGATGACCATGCGCAGGCCGAGATAGCGCGGAGCAATCGCGGCGTGCTCGCGACTGGATCCCTGCCCGTAGTTGTTTCCCCCGATGACGGCGTGCCCGTTGCCGTCGAGCTTCTTCGCCCGCTCGGGATACGTGGGGTCGACGCCTTCAAACGCAAACTGGCTGATCGCCGGAATGTTGCTGCGCATAGGGAGCACGCGTGCCCCGGCCGGCAGGATTTCATCCGTCGAGATGTTGTCGCCCGTCTTCAGGATGACGGGCAGCTCGAGGCGGTCGGGCATGGGCTCGAGCTCGGGCATGTCGGCGATGTTCGGGCCCTTGATGATCTCGACCTTGGCCGCCGCTTCGGGCGGCGGTGGCGGCGTGAGCATGTCCGTGTTGATGACCGGATGCTCGGGATCGCGGACCTTCGGATAGGGCATGTCCATATCGCGCGGGTCGGTGATCACGCCGGATAGGGCGGAGGCCGTCGCCGTCTCGGGGCTGACGAGGCACACCTTGTCTTCCTTCGTGCCGGAGCGCCCGGGGAAGTTCCGCGGCACGGTTCGCAGGCTGATCTGATGCGTGGCCGGCGCCTGGCCCATGCCGATGCACCCGTTGCAGCCGGCCTGGTGGATGCGCGCTCCGGCGTGAATGAGCGCGGACAGATGGCCGTCGTTGACCAGGTTTTCGAGAATCTGCCGCGACGTGGGATTGACGTCGAACGACACGCCGGGTTTCACTTGCCGGCCCTTGACCATCTGGGCCGCGACGGCGAAGTCGCGATAACCCGGATTGGCCGATGAGCCTACGTACGCCTGGTAGATCGGCTGGCCGGCCACGTCGCGCACGCGTTTAACGTTGCCCGGGCTGGAGGGCATGGCGATCAGCGGTTCGACTTTGGACAGGTCGATTTCCTCATCCACGTCATAGGTGGCGTCCTTGTCCGCGACCAGTTCGGCCCAGTCCTCCTCGCGCTGCTGCTGGCGCAGGAAGTGGCGAACCTCTTCGTCCGAGGGAAACACGGTGGAGGTTGCGCCGAGCTCGGCGCCCATGTTGGCGATGACGTGGCGATCCATCGCGGAGAGGGACGCAAGGCCCGGCCCGTAGTACTCGATGATCCGCCCGACGCCGCCATGCACGTCGTGCCGGCGGAGCATCTCGAGTATCACGTCCTTGGCGCTGACCCAGTCGGGCAGCTTGCCGGTCAGTCGCACGCCCCAGATTTTCGGCATCTTCGTGTGAAACGGTTTGCCCGCCATCGCCAGGGCGACTTCCATGCCACCCGCGCCGATGGCGAGCATACCGATGGCTCCCGCAGCCGGCGTATGGCTGTCCGAGCCGAGAAGGGTCTTGCCCGGCTTGCCGAAACGCTCCATGTGGACGGGGTGGCTGACGCCGTTGCCCGGCCGGCTGAACCACACGCCGAACCGGCGGCACGCGGTGTACAGAAACACGTGGTCGTCCGGATTGCGGGAGTCTTCCTGGAGGAGATTGTGATCGACGTACTGGGTGGAAAGCTCGGTGCGGACGCGATCGAGGCCCATGGCTTCGACCGCCAGCATGACGAGCGTACCCGTCGCGTCCTGCGTCAGCGTCTGGTCGATGCGGATGCCGATTTCGTTGCCCGGCTTTGGCTCGCCCTCGACAAGGTGGCTGTCAATCAGCTTTTGCGCGACGTTTCTTCCCATAGCATGTGACCTTGCATCAAGATGTTGTCGGCGGCGGATCGCCGCGTCAGGTTGCGCGTTCCAACGCGGCGACTTTTGCCAGTCGCCGGAGATGCCGCGCCTCGCCCGAGAACGTGGCGTTCAGGTAGGTCATGACCAGATCACGCGCAAGGGCGATGCCGATGACGCGGCCTCCCATGCACATCAGGTTGAGGTCATCGTCCTCGACACCCTGGTGAGCGGAGAACACGTCGTGAATGAGGGCCGCCCGAATACCGGCGATCTTGTTCGCGGCGACGGCCGCTCCCACACCGCTGCCACACACGGCGATGCCGCGCGTCACCTCACCGGCGGCGACGGCCCGCGCCAGGGGAATGACGAAATCCGGGTAGTCATCGTCCAGGTTGAGTGCGTGCGCACCGAAATCGTTCACGTCGTGGTTCGACGAGCGAAGTGCGTCCACCAACTGCTTCTTCAACTCGAATCCCGCGTGATCGGCCGCCAACCCTATGTGCATCGCGCAGCCCCCGTTGAGATTACAGTCATGTCAACATATACGCAGTGAATCTAAACGCCGGCTGAATTCAGTCTTAAGACTTCTTAAGGTCCGCGCCGTTCGTTCGCGACGCATCCGCCGGCGTGGCCATTGTATCGACTCGTAAGGTGCGGTCCGTTATGCTCCTTTGGAGCGAGCCTCGGTAAGATGACGCGCAACGAGGGACATGATGAAAGACCATCTTCTGATCAGCGACATTGACAACACCATGCTGGGTGACGACGAAGCCATGTCGCGATTCACCCAGTGGCGGACGAATGAAGGTCAGGGCCTGCGCCTGGCCTACGCGACCGGCCGGTTCTTCGAGGCCGTGGCGGATCTCGTGAAACAGTCGGGCCTGCCGGCGCCGGAGGCGGTCATCGGCGGCGTGGGCTCGGACATTCGCCGGTTTCCCTCGGGCGAATACGTGAAAGAGTGGCACGAGCGCATCGGCCCCAACTGGAACGGCAACGCCGTGCGCGAGCACGTCAGCCAGCTTCCTTACGTCGAGCTGCAACCGCCGGACTGCCAATCGGCGTTCAAGGCGAGCTTCTACGTCCAGGACGCCACGCCCCGCCAGCGCGACGAAATCGGCGAGGTCCTGAAAACGATCGGCGTGGATGGTCACATCATCTACAGCTCGAACCGCGATCTGGATATTCTGCCCGCCAAGGCGAACAAGGGCACGGCCTCGGCGTTCCTTGCGGAGCTTTGGAGCATTCCGCACGACCGCGTCTTTGTCAGCGGCGATTCCGGCAACGATCTCGCCCTGTTCGAGCAGGGTTTTCATGGAATCGTGGTGGCCAACGCGCGGGATGAGCTCAAGGACCTCGATGGCGAACGTGTATACCACGCCGAGCGCCCTTACGCCGGCGGCGTGCTCGAAGGGATCCGCTACTGGCTCGAACGCGAGAATCCCGGCGGCGACGGGGATTGACCGCCGTGCCTCGCATTTTCGCCGCCACGACAACGGGCCTTAACGCTCGCTAATCCCGATTTTAATCGCGCTTCACGCGGGCTTCCTACCCTTAAACATGGTGATAAACGGTGGCAAGGGCGGCGGGTGCGCAACTTGCGCGAGGCCGCCGGCGGCGATCCCCATAGACGGAGTTGCATCAATGAACAGCACATTGTCGCTTGAAGCTGCACGCGACCGGCTGGCGCAAGAATTCGGCAGGAAGTGGCGCGTCTGTTACGACACCGGAAAGGCCGACATGACGGAGAAGCTGATGGGCGCATTCGAACTGAAACGCGACACCGCCCGGCTGTTCGTCGAGGAGATGGAACGGCAGGGCATGATCCGCTTTCGCGGCGCTCACGGGTATCAGGAGTCATCGCCGGCGAGGTACCCCGAACCCGACGCCGGCGTCACGCTCGGCATAGACGAGGAATGTTCGCCTGAATCAGGCTGTTGGGAACTTGCAGCCGGCCCGGCCCCCGGCAACGAGTAGTCCGATTGAAAGGCGCTCCATGACTGAACTCGCGCATGGCACATTGCGAAGCCTGAATCATCTCTGCGGCTATGCGATCACAGCGATCGATGGAGAGTTTGGGAAGGTGCACGACTTCCTCTTTGATGACGTGTCGTGGACCGTGCGGTACGTGGTGGCGGACACGGCTCGCTGGCTGCCCGGCCGGCAGGTTCTTCTTGCGCCGGCCGCCCTGGGACATCCTGACTGGCTGGGGCACAGGGTGCCGGTCAACCTGACGAAAGAGCAGATCAGCGGCAGCCCCCCGGTCGAGAAGGACGAGCCCATGTCGCGTCAACTGGAAGGCAAGCTGGCGCGCTATTACGGCTGGCCGTTGTACTGGATGGAGGACCTCGGCGGCATGGCCATTCCGGAAGCCGTCGCCGACACTGGCGTCAACCCGGACAAGCCCACGATCGAGCGCCGCAAACGCATTGAGGCCGCGGAACACGCGCACATTCGGAGCATTCGAGAGGTCAAAGGTTATCACGTCGAGGCGACGGACGGGGCGGTCGGACACGTGGACGACTTCATCGTCGAGGAAGAGACCTGGGCGATCCGCTACGTCGTCGTCGACACACACAACTGGGTGCCGGGCAAGCGCGTGCTCCTGCCACCCTCCGCGTTCGAGAAGGTCAGTTGGAGCGAGTCGAATGTCCACGTTCCGCTGACCAGAGAGCAGGTGAAAAACAGCCCGCCGTTCGATCCGTCTGCGCCAATCAACCATGAGTACGAGACGCGGCTCTACGACTACTACGGCCGGCCGGCCTACTGGCCGTGACGCACGCGCGCCGGGAGCGACGTGGATCGACTCGCGGCCGGCTCGCGAAGCATCCGGCAGGTCCGGTCACGACAGGTGAACAGCAACCATGCTCGCGGTCATCTCTTTGCTCATCGTGCTTACGCTTTCAATCCTCATCACGCGGATCGCCACCGAAGCCCTGACGTATACCGGCCTGTCGCGCCAGTCGGCGAGGTTCCAGGCGCGATCGGCGTTCAGCGGCGTCGGCTTCACCACCTCCGAAGCGGAGCAAGTCGTCAATCATCCCGTCCGGCGAAAGATCCTGATGTGGCTCATGCTCCTGGGAAACGTGGGTATCGTGACGGTTGTTTCATCCATGGTTCTCACGTTCGTCGGCGCCTCAGCGGCGGACACCTCGCTGCGGCTCGCCATGCTCGGGGGGGGAATCACCGCGCTGTGGCTTGCGGGGAACAGCAAGCTGGTGGATCGCTGGCTGTCGCGCAGAATCGCGAGACTGCTCAAGCGCATGACCGATCTCGACGTTCGAGATTACGCCAACGTGCTTCATCTGAGTGGCGAATATCAGATCGTCGAGATGCTCGTAAGGCCGCAGGACTGGCTGGCGAACAAGACGCTCTCCAAGCTCCGACTGCGCCACGAAGGCGTTCTCGTGCTCGGCATCAGGACGGCGGACGGCGGATACGTCGGCGCCCCGGACGGCGCCACCATGATCAGTCCCGGCGACGAGCTTCTCCTCTACGGGCGCGTGTCGGCGATGCAGAAGCTCGACGAGCGGAGAGAGGGCATCGGCGGCAACCTCGCCCATCTCGACGCTGTCGCGGAGCAAAAGCAAGTGAGCGAAGTGGAACACGCGGAGGCGCACAAGCCGCATAAGGATTCCGCAGAACCTCCGGAGACGTCTGGTGCGGCGAGCATAGTCCGCCCCGGTCGGCAGTACTGACGTCCCGGGGGCCGAGGGGGTTTACTCGGACCTTAACTCGAATTAAGCCGGCCCTTAAGGCAGACGAGTATGGTTCCATCAATACCAGGAGCGCAGAAATGCAATTGTCGTCATTAATGACGAAGGAAGTCCGGACGGTCAGCCCCGATACGCTGATCCAGAAGGCCGCGGAGCAGATGGCCATACTGGGCATCGGCGTTCTGCCCGTCGCGGAGCGCGGCAGGCCGGTCGGCATCGTCACGGATCGGGATATCGCCATCCGCGCGGTGGCGAGGAACTACGATATCGCCAAAACGAAAGTCAAGGACGTGATGACGTCGGGCGTGCTATCCGTGCCCGCCGCCGCGAACGTTCAGGACGTGGCCAGATTGATGAAGGAACGGCAGATCCGACGGGTCATCGTCGTCGATGAGGCCGGCCTCATCGACGGAATCGTGTCGCTCGGCGATCTCGCTCTCGATAAGGAAGACCAGGGGCTTTCCAGCGAAGTTCTTCAGGGGGTTTCCTCCCCTCCTTCCGCGTGATGGTTGAACATCCGGCAGTTATCCCCAGGGCTGAGGAGAAACAGTATGAAGCAGCAGCTTGTCAACAAGAAAGTGGCCATTCTCGTTACCGATGGTTTCGAGCAGATCGAGCTGACCTCGCCGCGGCAGGCCCTGATCGATGCCGGCGCCACCGCACATATCGTCTCGCCCAAGAGCGACGCGGTCCGCGGCTGGCAACACACGGAATGGGGCGACACGTTCAAGGTCGACGTCCCCCTGGATAAGGCCAACCCGGGCGACTATGACGCCCTCATGTTGCCCGGCGGCGTGATGAATCCCGACCACCTGCGCCGCAACGAGAAGGTGCAACAGTTCGTGCGCGCTTTTTTCGAAGCCGGCAAGCCTGTCGCCGCCATCTGTCACGGGCCGTGGACGCTGATCGATGCGGGCGTCGTCCGCGGGCGGCGAATGACTTCCTACGCGACCATCCAGACCGATCTCAAGAACGCCGGCGCCGATTGGACTGACGAGGAGGTCGTTGTCGACAACGGTCTGGTGACCAGCCGGAGCCCGCAGGACCTCAAGGCCTTCAACGCCAAGCTCGTCGAGGAGGTGGGCGAAGGCGTTCACGCCGCGCAGCACGCGTAGGCAAGACGGGTCCGCATCGCCACCCGGAACCTGGCATCGCCACCGCCGGGCGCGTCTCCGAGAGCCCTTGCGGACGGGTGACTCGAGGCCTGTAGCCGTTCCCGCTAGGGGTTTCCCTTACCTGAAGCTGAAAGGCGCGACTGTTGAGAAACGTCTCTGTCTGTATAATGCATCCTTCACGGTGCCTGCTGGAGGTATCAAGGGGGGCGATTATGCAGCCAGGAGCGACAGACATCATGCGCGTGCTGGTGATCGAGGACAACCCCAAGGTCGCCGAGATGATCCAACAGGGTCTCGCGGAGCAGGGGTACAACGTTGATGTCGCACACAGGGGATACGAAGGCGAAGACAAGGCCGCGTACGGCGACTACGAAGTCATCGTTCTCGACCTGATGCTGCCGGACCAGGACGGCGTCGAAGTATGCCGGAATCTGCGCCGCCGGAACGTCAAGGCTCCGATTCTCATGCTGACGGCCCTGTCGGAGACGACGGACAAGGTGGCCGGCCTCGACGCCGGCGCCGACGATTATCTCACCAAGCCGTTCGAGTTCGACGAGCTGCTCGCCCGCGTGCGGGCCCTGCTGCGCCGGGGCCAGGCGACGGAGGCCTCGATCCTCAAGTTCGAGGACATCACCATGGACCTCGTGAAGCGGACGGTCACGCGCGCCGACCAGCCGATCTCGCTTACCGCCAAGGAGTTCTCGCTGCTCGAGTATTTCCTGCGGAACCCGTATCGCGTCTTGAGCCGCACGGCCATCGCCGAAACCGTGTGGGACATCGACCTCGATCTCGACAGTAACGTTATCGAGGTCTACATCTCGACGCTGCGGCGCAAGATCGACAAGCCGTTCGATCACAAGCTCATCCACACGGTGATCGGCACCGGTTACGTCCTCAGCGCCGACGGCCCGCCGGCCTGATCGCCTGCTTTGTTGGCATTCCATCGCCCGATGCCCGCCATCTGCGCCGCGGAAGTTGCGCGCGTTAGAAAAGCTTAATCTCGATTTCACGCGGACTTAAACAGGCGCTCATACGCTGATATTGGAGCTGTGTCATGCAGCACCGACGGATCGTAGCCGTACGATTCGTGCGAAGGAAGAGTGTCTCCGCGGCTCAAGGAGAGAAGCTGCCCAAGCATCATCGGAGCGTGCTTTCATGTTCGGACGGCGGTACAACCTGTTCACTTTCGCCGGTTTTCCGATTCGCATTGACGCGAGTTGGTTCATCATTGCGGTCTTCATCACCTGGTCGCTGGCCGCCGGCGTGTTCCCCCGTTTCTTCCCCGGCCTCAGCACTTTCGCTTACTGGATGATGGGAATAGCGGGGGCGTTGGGCCTGTTCGCCGCGATCGTCGTACACGAGCTCTCCCACGCCATCACGGCGCGCCATTTCGGCCTGCCGATGAGCGGAATCACGTTGTTCGTTTTCGGCGGCGTCTCGGAGATGACCGACGAGCCGCCCAACGCCAAAGCGGAGTTCTGGGTCGCTGTCGCCGGCCCCATCGCCAGCGTCATAATCGCCGCCGGCTGCTATGGCCTCTACGTCGCGGGCAAGGCGGGCGGCGTGGCCACGTCGGTGGTGGGTGTCATCGCCTACCTGGCGTGGATCAACGCCATCCTCGTTGTCTTCAACGTCATTCCCGCGTTCCCCCTGGACGGCGGGCGCGTGCTTCGCGCCATCCTCTGGGCCTGGAAAAAGAACATCAAGTGGGCGACGAAGGTCGCGTCTTCCGTCGGCTCCGGTTTCGGAATCGCGATGATCGTCATCGGGTTTCTGGCGGTGATACGAGGAGCGTTCATCGGTGGGTTGTGGTGGGTGCTGATCGGGCTGTTCCTTCGTTCCGCGGCCCGGCAGTCTTACCAGCAGTTGCTCGTCCGCCAGGCCCTGGAGGGCGAGCCGATCCGTCGATTCATGCACAATGAGGTCACCGCCGTATCGCCGGACATATCCGTCTCCACGCTGGTGGAGGAGTACGTGTACCGGCGGCATTACAAGCTGTACCCGGTGGTGGACCAAGAAGACCTGATCGGCTGTGTGTCCACGCGCGACATTCAGAACGTACCCCGTGAAGACTGGGGGAACACGACCGTCCGCAACATATTGCAGCCGTGCACCCCGGAGAACACCGTGGAGCCTGACGAGAACGCGGCCAACGCCCTGACCAAGATGAACCGCGAGGGCCGGTCGCGCCTGCTCGTCGCCGAGGGGTCGCACCTCGCCGGCATCCTGACGCTCAAGGACCTGCTCCGATTCATCTCGGTGAAATCGGAGCTAGACGGCCACGACGCGCCTCCGAGGGCCCTGGCGTCATGACGTTGAGAGGAAATCAGCACGCCGGTAGGGCCGCTACGGGTCAACAGGCGTCGTCCGAGACCCGGGCCCGCCGGTGTCGGGTGACCAGGTCTAGTTGACGCACATGAGGCTGACCGAGCATCCACCTCCCCCGGTACCCCCCGGCCGGCGCGCCGGCCCCCATCTCTGGCAGATCGCCGCTGTTCGCGACGCCGTCGTCGCCGCTGTTTTCATATTCGCAGTATGGTTCGCCTGGAGCGTCATCGACATCCTGCTGCCCGTGCTCGTCGCCTTCATCCTGGCGTTCGTCTTCGACCCGATTGTCGCTTATGCCCGGCGAAAAGGCAGCGTTCCGCGGATCGTGACGACGGTGTTTCTGCTGGCCTTGTTCATCGGCGCGGCTGTAGCCGTGGTGGCGTGGGTCGGCCCGATTTTCTACAAACAGACTTCACAGTTGCTCAATCGGCTTCCGCACTACTATCAGCGCGTCACGGGCGAACCGCTCGGGAACGTGGATGGGGTGTCCAAGGAGATCGCCGACCTTACGAAGCATTTCAGCCATCAGCCCATGAGTTCGTTGCAGAAGATCGCGGGCGGCACCAGCCGACTCTTCGGCTTCATCGGGACGGTGGTATCCGCCGCCATCTACGCGGTGTTCGTGATCGTGCTCATCCCTCTGATCTTTCTCGTATTCTCCTGGCATTTTCATCATATCGAGGAGCTGCGCCGGTATATTCCTGCCAGCCGGAGGCGGGAGGCGTTGCGCACGATTAACAAGATTGTGGACGCCTTCGCGAATTTCTTCCGCGGCCGGCTGGTGGTGGCCCTCATCATCGCAGCGATGTCGGCCTTTGGCTGGTGGTTGATCGGCGTGCCGTTCTGGTTTCTCGTCGGTATCGTGACCGGCGTGGCGAGCCTCATTCCGTACGGTTCGATCGTCGGCTGGCTCATCGCCATGGCGCTGGTGTACTTCGAATCGTCCGGGGGCGTGAACTGGACGAACGTGTTCTTCTGGCCCACGTTTGTATACCTCTTTGTGCATCTCACCGAAGGCTGGCTGATCACCCCGTTCATCCAGGGGCATGCCACGGACCTGCACCCGGCTACCGTGCTCGTCGTGCTCTACATCGGCGGCTCGGTCGGCGGGCTGTGGGGGATGCTTTTCGCCATCCCCGTGACCGCCTCGCTCAAAATCGTCCTGCTGGACGTGCTTCTGCCGAAATGGGATTTCTGGGCGTCCGAGCACTGATCGGCCGAAAGTGAAACTCGCCCTTAACCGGTTATTTATGGAACACTCAGCCGAGGCTTAGACGGCTGAGGCATAATTAAAAAAACAAGAGCGATATCGCCCGATCGCGAGGCGGATGAAAAGGTGTAAGCATGAAAGGAGAACGATCATGAACTGGGACCAGGTTAAAGGCCAGTGGAAGCAATACAAGGGCCAGGCGAAGGAGCGCTGGGGAAAGCTCACGGATGACGACCTCGACCGCGTCGAAGGCAAGCGCGACGAGTTGGCCGGGAAGATCCAGCAACGCTACGGTGTCAAGAAGGAAGAGGCCGAGCGTCAGATCAAGGACTTCTGCGACTCCTGCCGTTAACGCGTTCGGCGCCTTGCAAACGACATGAACGTCCGCGACGAGGCGCTGCCGTCAGGACCGCGTGATCCATCGGGATGGGGCGGTGACGCCCGCGCGGCGTAGTGAATAAGCTCCCCGGAAATGGCGGGCGGGAAGTCCAGCGGCTCCCGCCCGTCTGTGTTTTTTGTTACCTGTCCACTGACGCGAGCGACCAGCGGGAGGTCGAACCGTGAAACACCTCAATGTCGAGAGGATGCGAGCGATCGTCGATGAACACAAGCCCCCTTGCGTCTCGATTTACATGCCCACGTACCGCGGCGGATCCGCGCTGGAGGAGAATCGCATCCGATTGAAAAACCTGACGGGTCAGGCGCTCGAGCGGTTAATGCAGCGTGGCTTCCGCCGGCCTGACGCGGAACGGCTTATCGAGCCCATCCGCGACTACCTCGAACACGGGATCCACCGCCAGCCCACCGGTGACGCCCTGGGCCTGCTCACCTCACCGGGGCAATTCGAGAAATTCACGTTGCCGTTCGAGTGCGAGGAGATTGTCTCGGTGTGCGACCGCGCGCACGTCGCGCCATTGCTATCCATGACGGACGGCGATGACCTCTTCTACGTGCTGGCATTGTCGCAAAACAGCGTCCGCCTCTACAGGCGGCGGGACAACGCGATGGAGCAGATCGCGTCGAAAGACATCCCGTCAAGCCTCGCCGACGTTCTGCGTTACGACGACAGAGCCGAGCACCTGCAATTGCACACCCGGGCGCAACCCCATGCCGAAGGAAGGGCGGCGATGTATCACGGCCAGGGAGAAGGGAAAGACGAGCATCACACCGACATGGCGCGCTTCTGCCAAGCGGTTGATGAAGCTGTTACCCGCACGATCGGGGACCGCCAGGCTCCCCTCGTCATCGCCGCGGCCGAGGAACTGGCCGTCCTCTACAAAAGCGTGACTGCCTACCCCAACACGGTCGCTGAATCCATCGCGGGCAATCCGGAGCACACGCCTGCTCAGGAACTGAGCCGCAAGGTCGCCGCCATCGTCGACAGCAGGATGCAGGCTCGACGGCGGGAGCTCGTTCAACGGTTCCAGCAGGCCGGCTCAAAGGGGCTGGGCTCGAGCCGCTTACAGGACATCCTCCCCGTCGTCGAGAACGACAGGGTGGAGACGCTTCTCGTCGGCCTGGGCCGGCGCATCTGGGGTCGCTTCGATCCCGAGACCGGCGAGACCGAGCGAGCCGACGCCCAGGCTCCGGATAGCGAGGACCTCATCAATCGAGCGGTTGTTGAATCGCTCCGGCATGGAGCGGCGGTTTGCGCACTTCCGCCATGCGACATGCCGCATAACG
Organism: Phycisphaerae bacterium; assembly: GCA_040235375.1. Lineage (GTDB taxonomy): Bacteria > Planctomycetota > Phycisphaerae > UBA1845 > UBA1845 > JBECKQ01. Next base: position 15,753 of record JBECKQ010000448.1, read on the forward strand.
CTTCGCTCGCCGCCGTCTTTCGTTTCTGAATGTCAACAGGCCCCGTCGATCGCCCGCGCCGGCGATCGATCGACTTGACGGTCAAGGCGACTGTCGAGTGCCGTCATTCACGCGACCCATCCTTGATCGATCGCGTCCGCAAGCCCTTCCCGGGAGTCGAGCCAGGGGAGTTGTGGATCGTGCGGATGCAGTTTCGGGTGCAACAATCTCGGCAGCATGCTCTTCTTCACCGGAGGCCCGGCCGCGCACCGGGCGGTGTCCGGTCCCTCGCTGCCAACGGCTCAAAGAGAATCCGACCCTTCAGCGCAGTGGCGTCGCCGGGCGCGTCGATGCCGCCGAGCTGCATCGACGGCCCCACCTCCCAATGATTCTCTCTGGTTCTTCATCGTGCCACTGCCCTCTCTACGTCCACGTTGACAACCTCGCGTCCTCCACCTCCAACGCGGTGCCCGCTCCAGATAATTCGCCACCGGCGGGCTACCCTCGTCGTTGTCGTCGACGCGTGCGCTTGATGTGCGCCGCGCCGGCAACGACGTTTGCCCCATTGCGCGTGGGCCGCGGCCGCTTACTCGGTGAGGACTTCCCAAAGATGGCCGCTAACCGACAGTGCACTCAGCAGCACCGAGGCTCCGATCGACAGGAACGCAACCAGAATCAGGATCGTCGGTGCCAGACCCACCAGCGCCAGGATTCCCAGCACGATGGCGCCTCCACCGACCAGCACGTCACCACCGGCGGATGCAAACACGGCATCGCGTGCGATGACACGCACGAGGCCGTGCGCCTCCGGCCGAATGGACAGCGCATTCATCCGCGCCACCGCTCCGGCGCTGATCAGCACCGCTCCGCCCAGTACGATGGCGGTCACGGCCAGAAGAATGGGGGTCTCGACGTGCATCAGACTGAGGATACCCAGGACGACTCCTGCCGAGCCACCCAGGAACTCCGCTCCGACGCCGCCGCCCAGCTCCGCACTGCTCACCGGGCCTTGCGTTGCCTCGGACAGCAGCCGGCGAAAACGGGCGCCCATCGCTCCGCCTTCCAGCACCAGCGCACCGCCGATGCAGATCGCTGCAATCGGCCCGGTGTACGCCGGGTAGATCCCGGCCAGTCCGAGGATCGCCAGCACGAGGCCCGCACCGCCGCCGATGAATTCGCCCACCGATCCGCCGGTGACGACCTTCGCCGTGGTGCGTATCTCGTGCTCACGTTCCGGCGACAGGTGCATTACATGTGCTTCCGTTGCCATTTTGATTCTCCTTTCTGCCAATAACATTCCGGCCATACCAGCCGGAATTGGCCATTCACGCATCGGACTCTGATAGAAGCTTAGCGCCCGTCTTGCTCCCAGACATCGGGAAAACCAGCAAAGTGCAACCGGATGACATCCAACGATTGCATCGGGGCATATCCCTGTGTTCTTTCAGGCCTATACTTGCGGTGTGCTGCCCATGCCGATGAAAAACGCACCGGGCCGGGCCTGATCGGCGGAGTCGCCGTCCTTGACGCTGATTGTGATTTTCCCAACCAGATCGGCGATGCGCGGGGGCGGCACACCGTGACGTCGCAACGCCGGATTACGGGCAGTTTATCTGCGAGCTCACTGCGCGTAATGCGCATTGCGCCTGCTCATGGTGGCCACAGCCCGGCCGGAACGTAACCATCGTCCGGGTGGTGGAATGACCCATGGCGTATCGGGTTGCATGGATTTGAAAAGGAGCCCCGGAAGATCGTGGCACGTACCGTCCTTCCCGGAAAGCCTTATCCCCTCGGCGCGATGCCCGACGGCCGTGGCACGAATTTCGCGTTTTTCTCCGCGGGGGCCGACAAGGTCGAGCTCTGTCTGTTCGATTCACCCCAGGATGACCACGAGGCCGAGCGAATCCCGCTCAGCGAGCAGACCGACATGGTCTGGCACGGCTACCTGCCGGGCGTCGCCGCGGGGCAGGTCTACGGTTTCCGCGTTCACGGGTCCTACGAGCCTCGCGAAGGCCGGCGCTTCAATCCCCACAAGCTCCTGCTGGATCCTTACGCCAAGGCCATCGCCAGGGATCTGCGCTGGTCCGACGAGCTGTTCGGCTATCAGATGGGTCACGATGACGCCGACCTGTCGCTCGACGAGCGCGACAGCGCTCCGTTCGCGCCGCTCGCCGCAGTCCTTGATCCCGGGTATGCCTGGGCGGACGACCAGCCGCCCCACATCCCCTGGAATGACACGGTTATCTACGAGCTGCACGTCAAGGGCTTCACCCAGCGCCATCCCGACGTGCCCGAGAACCTGCGCGGCACGTACGCCGGCCTCTGCTCCGAGCCCGCCGTTCAGTATCTCAAGCGTCTGGGCGTGAACGCCGTCGAGCTCCTGCCCATCCACCATCACGTCGACCGGCGATTCCTGATCGAGCAGGGCCTCTCCAACTACTGGGGTTACGACACGCTGGCCTACTTCGCGCCGGAATTACGGTGCGCTTCGGCGAAGTCGGGGCGCGATGCCGTGGACGAATTCAAGCGGATGGTCGCCACCCTGCACGCCGCCGGCATCGAGGTCATTCTCGACGTCGTCTACAACCATACCGGCGAAGGTAACCAGCTCGGGCCCACGCTGTCCGCCCGCGGCATTGATAACGCGTCGTACTACCAACTGGTTGATGACGATCGCCGTTACTACAAGGACTACTCGGGCTGCGGCAACTCGCTCAACCTGTCCGCCCCGAACGTGCTCCAACTCATCATGGACAGCCTGCGCTACTGGGTGAGCGAAATGCACGTGGACGGCTTCCGCTTCGACATGGCGTCCGCGCTCGCCCGCGAGCTCTATGACGTTCAGCGTCTCGGTCTCTTTTTCGAGGTCGTTCGCCAGGACCCGGTTCTCTCACAGGTCAAGCTCATCGCCGAACCCTGGGACCTCGATGAAGGCGGCTACCAGGTTGGTAATTTCCCGGTCGGCTGGGCGGAATGGAACGGCAAGTATCGCGAGACTGTTCGCAAGTTCTTGAAGGGTGATCAGCAGGTTCTCTCCGAAGTGGCCACCCGGCTCCTGGGCAGCAGCGACCTGTACGAGCGCAGCGGGCGCCGGCCGTACGCCAGCATCAACTATGTCACCTGCCACGACGGCTTCACGCTTCACGACCTGGTCAGCTACAACGACAAGCACAACGAGGTCAACCACGAGGACAACAAGGACGGCGATGACAATAACCTGTCGTGGAACTGTGGCGCCGAGGGTCCCACGGACGACCCGGACATCATCGCCCTGCGCGAGAAGCAGAAGCGCAACTTCCTCGCCTTCCTGTTCGTTTCCCAGGGCGTTCCCATGCTCTGCGCCGGCGACGAGATCGGCCGCACACAGCAGGGAAACAACAACGCCTACTGCCAGGACAACGAGATCAGCTGGCTCGACTGGGACCTCGACGACCGCCACCGCGCCCTGCTCGAGTTCACCCGCCGGCTGATCGCCTTTCGCCACGCCCATCCGAACCTGCGGCGGCGCAAGTTCTTTCAGGACCGTGCCCTCCGCGACCCGGAAACCGGCGAGATCGTCTGCTTCAACACCGACGGGCGCGAAGTCAGCGACGACGAATGGCACGAGAGCTGGGTCCGCACGCTGGGCCTGCGCATCAGCGGCGCCCACCTCGACATGGTGAATGAAACCGGCGACAAGATCACCGACCGGGCCCTGCTCATTCTTATCAACGCTCACAATGAGCCGGTCCCGTTCTTGCCGCCGCCGGACGGCGAGAACCAGAGCTGGAAGCTGGCCTTCGACACGGCCAGGCCGGATGACGAATCGACTCGCTGGGACGGACCCGACCCGTACCAGCTCGAAGCCCGCTCGCTGGCCGTCTTTCTCGAGCAGTGAACCGCCAGGCCGGCCCAGCGGGATGTGCCCGAACCGACTGCGGCCATTCCGTGATTTCACAAAAGGAAACTGAAGGCGTTGGGACTCGAACCCAAGACCTACGGCTTAAAAGGCCGTTGCTCTGCCGACTGAGCTACGCCTCCCGGACGTTCAGATCATCGCGATCGGCTGGCAATGCGTCAAGCATGTTCACGCGCTCCGCCGCGCGTCCGCCATACCGGAACGTATGCCGCGAGGGCCGGTTTCGCCAACGATCAGTCCGAATGACGGCAGCGCTCACCGCACGACAGGAACTGCCCGCGATTGTCTCTTGGGCGCCAAGCCGCTCGCTGCTATGCTGAAACGACCGGATGCTACATCCATCGCGACCGAGAAACGTCGGCCGCAACAGCGAGCGGCCTCATGACAAGCCGGAGGAAATCGCGATCCCGCTGCCGACCTGCTCGGACCCGGCCGGTCAACCCGTGCGGGCGACCGTCCGGGCCGATGACGGCCCGTCTTCCTCGCGGGCTCGCGGCGAAGCGTCCGGTCGTCCACTTCATCGCCGTGTTCGCCGCCATGGTGCTCGGCATCAACGTGCTGCTGCTTGCCCGCGTGCAGGACACGCCGATCATTCTCGGGATTCTGAGGATCAACGCTCATCTGGCCGGCGGCGTTCTCGACCTCTTCGGCGAAAGCACGACGGTCACGGACCGCGTTGTGGCCGGCAACCGCTACACGCTCGAGGTCTCGCACGGCTGCGACGCCGTCCAGCCAATCGCGCTGTTTATCGCCGCGGTCGTCGCGACGCCCGCCGCCTGGCGGCGCCGCCTGCTCGGTGTCGTGGCCGGAGCGTGCCTTCTGTTTGCGCTGAACTTCGTGCGCATCATCACGCTCTACTACGTAGGCGCGTACGACGAGAAGTACTTCGACGTCGTGCACGTCGAGGTGTGGGGCGCGGCGTTCATCCTCCTCGCCATGGTTCTCTGGCTGCTTTGGGCGAGCTGGGCAATGCGCTCCGCCTCGCCGGCCGGCTCAGGTGCAACGTCCCATGAGAGCAATGGCTGCTAAACGACTGTTGCGATTCGTCTTCGTGGCCGCGGTGGTCTACCTCCTGCTCGCGATCTTCCTCTGGCCGTTGGTTGACGCGGCTTACGCGTCCTTCTTCCGATCGGTCGCCCGAGCCGTACTGAGCAGCGATTCGCCGGATGCGGTCGTCGAGTTCCGCAGCGCCGACCGCGCCGACACCGACAACGACATCGTCGTCGGCGTCGGCAAACGCCTGCGGAGCGGCGGCGCCACCGGCCGTAGCGCCCCGCTCAGCTCCTACCACATGGGCTTTCTGTCCGCGGCGTTTCTAACCGCCCTCATCGTTGCTTCGCCGATGCCGCCCCGGCGAAAAGGGTGGGCGCTGGTCGTCGGTCTCGTGCTCATCCACGCGTTCGCCCTGTTTCGCGTCTGGCTGCTCGTCGTCAACCTCGGCAGCATGGAAAGCGTCGGCATCTATCATCTCGGCCTGTGGACGCGCAGGGTCTTTTCGATCGCGTTCCAGCTTTTCGTCAAGACGTCCGAGGCCAAGTTTATCGCTCCCGTTCTCGTCTGGTTGCTGGTGAGCCTGCGCCCCAACGCATGGCCGTTGCAGGATTTCGGAACGTCTTCCGATGGCGATTCCGCCCCGGCGAAACCACTTCCGCGACGGGATCGCAAGCCGCAAACTTGAACCCCGAAACACAAGGTGCCTCGACTGCAGCGGCCGGACCACTACAATCGTTGCGGGCATCAGATCGCACGCTTTGCGGGCCCAAGCGGCGGTAGCGAGGTTATTGAGACGGAGTGGGAAGTCCCATGTCAGAGCCGCCGGCCTGTTTCATCCATGCCATCGAAACGACGAATCCGCCACATTCACTGTCCGCCGGCGAGTGCATCCGGCGCATGCCGCTCACGTGCCGCAGCGAACGGGCGAAACGCCTGCTGCGACGGGTTGTCCAGTTGACCGGCATCGATCGCCGCTACATGGCGGCCCTCGATTTCCAGTCGCCGGACGACGGCCCCGGCTCCATGTATCGCCCGGCCCAGATCCAGCCGGACGGCCCCGGCATGACCGCGCGCAGTGAAGCGTTCGAAGCAGCTTCCGCGCCGCTGGTGCGCCGGGTCATCGAGCGGCTGCCGGAAGGTTTTGTGACGGGCATCCGATCGCTGGTGACAGTCACCTGCACGAACGCTTCGTCGCCCGGTCTGGATCGCGCCGTCGTCGCCGCGGCCCCTGTGCCCGCGACGGCCGACCGCTGGAACCTCGGCTTCATGGGTTGCTCGGCCGGACTCGCCGCGCTTCGCCTTGTGCACCAGCTTTCCCCGGGCCGCGACGCGCTCATCGTCGCGTGCGAGCTCTCCTCGCTGCATCTCCAATACACCGACGAGGTCGATCAGCTTACCGCCAACGTACTTTTCGCCGACGGCTGTGCGGCCGTCGCCCTCTCCAGCCGCCCGTCGCCCACTCGTGTGCAGGCGGCCCGATGCGTCGTCCTGCCCGAGGCGGCGGACCAGATGGTCTGGTTCGCAGCGGACACCGGCCTGCGACTGCGCCTCTCGCAGGAATTGCCCGACACGCTGGCCGCCGCGTTACCAAGCGCCGTCAACGGCTTCCTCGACGCCCATGGCCTCCGCCGGACCGACGTCGAGCACTGGCTCGTTCACCCCGGCGGCCCGCAGATTCTCGACGCTGCCGAATGCGCCCTCGAGCTGCCCCCAACCGCGCTCGATGTTTCGCGCGCCGTTCTTCGCGAGTATGGCAACATGTCTTCCGTCACGATCTTCTTTATCCTCAAGCGCCTGCTGGCGACTCGGCCGGAGGGTCACTGCATGGCCCTCGCCTTCGGTCCGGGATTGACCGTCGAGATGGTGCTGCTGGAACTGATCCGATAGCAACGTCCGCTGCGCCTACGGCGCCATGAACGCAACCTGGAACTCGGCAAAGTCGGCGAGGTCCACGTCCTCGTCACCATCGAAGTCGAACGCGTCGAAGCAGAGATGGCCGCAGGTCTGGTCGGCCGGCGCAGGCGTCAAGTCCGGACCGGCCAGGCACTCGGCGAATGCCGCGAGATCTTCGACGTCCACGTCCCCATCCGCGTCGAAATCGCCGCCGCCCACCGCCTCGCAGGCGTCGGGCACGCCGTTGCCGTTGCAGTCGGGATTGAGCAGAGCCTCGACTCGCACGTTGTCGAAAACGATGAATGCATCCGCCGCGGGGCTGGCGATCGACGAGAACACGTCCATGTAGCCGATCATGACGTTACCGGCCACAACCGACGGGGCCGTGATGATGGCGACCGGCGTATTGTTCAAACGCCATTCAATCTCGCCATCGACCTGGCGAATCTCGACCGCCACCCACTGCTTGCCCGGAGTTCCCGCGATGGGAAACGGCGGACTGGGGAACAGCGACTGGTAGAACGAATCGGACTGATTCTGCCCGCCGCTCACGTACACGCCCGACGAGACAGGAAGCATGGTGGCGCCGTCGTACGCGCGATAGTCCTGCAAGGCGCCTCCTTCGCCGGTGACCGCGAAGTAGTATCCATCGGCGGAAGGGTTCTCCGGCCAGCAGACTTGCGTGCCGCTGTGGTTGATGCCGGCCGTCATGAACTCCGTCGTACCGGCCGCTCCCGTACCGGACGGATAGTTGATCCACACGTCGAATTTCAGGGCGTAGTTGCCGTCGAAGTACTGCCCGGCCGGAAACGCGCTGACCGCCGCAGTCTGCGCGATCGCATCGTTGTTGTTGACGGTGAACTTGGCGCCGATCGTCGTGCCGGCCACCGCGTTGGGCGCCGGCGGGATTCCCTCGGTGCTGTAGTCGAATGCGAAGTCGGCCGTGTAGTCGCTCGACGACGTGTACAGGTCCCAGGTGAGGCCCGACGTTCCCGCGTCGAAATCGTCCTCGAAAACGGCGATGCCGGAGGACGTAACGTCCGGGCAATCGTCGCTGACGATGGCATCGTACAGGGCGAGGGCGTAGTTCTGCCCGATCTCGAACCAGCGGCCGGGTCCCCAACCGGGGATGAAGCCCGCTTCCGGTGTGAACGTGTACTCCGCGTTGAGTCCTTCCGGCAGGTGGGCCCAATGCCGGGCGACGCCGGGCCCGTCGTCCTCCACGGTGGCCGTCATGATCACGATCCCCGGCTCTCGGGCGACAAGCCCTTGCGCAAACGCACTGGTCACGTGTTCCGGGTACATCCAGCAGGCGAAGCTGGTGGCGTCGTTGTACGAGTGGAAGTCGAAGAACCAGTCGGCCGCGCTGTTCGTGTCGGCCTTCATCGCGGTGGTGACGACGGTGATGTCGGTGAAGCCGACGGGGTCGTTCCAGTACCGGTTGTGATCGGCCCACGGGTTCTCGGGATTGCTGCGCGAATGCCCCGCCCAGCGGCCGTCGGGGTTCGAGGTCGGATACACGTAGAAGTCCGCCGCCTGTCGCAGGGCCGCGGCGCGCGGATCGTCGCTGAGGATGAAATCGACCATGCCCTGGAACGTGTACGTCCCGGTGGTCTCGTTCGGGTGGTTGCCCGTGGTCAGCACGACAACCTGCTTCGACCCCGTCGCCGACGGGTCGGAGATCTTATAGCCGTAGATTTCGTGCTGCGGCACGGGCCGGCCCTTGTCGGTCAGCGTGCCGTCGTTGGACAGGCCGATGACGAAGCTGGCATCCGCGCTGGGCGTCGGGCTGACCCATGGACTCGCCGCCACCTGGTTTGTGTGCTCGATCGTGGCCGCAAGCGGATACGGCAGCCCATAGGCGAGCCAGACGACATTCTGCGTGAACGGCGCGTTGTTCGAGAAGCGGTAATACCCGCCGGTGTTCACCCCGTTGTCGAAGAACTGCCACGTCTGCTGGTCATAGCTGTAGACATAGCGATGGTAGTTGGAGAGCGTCGAGCCGGCCGGATACGCGTCCGATATGCGAAACTCCGGGTTCAGTCCCAGCACGTCGGTCGCCTTCACGTATATCCACCGGCTGTAATAGATGTCGTCCCGGGGCCCGAGCGTGACCACGGTGTCCGTGATGGTGGTCGTCGCCTCGTCGAGGGCGCCGTGGTCGAAGTCCCATTCGAGCGTGATGGCGGCGCTCGTCGTGGATGGCCCGGCGAGCAGCAATGCCGCCGCCGCGCACGCCAGTCCCGCGACAACTGGTGCATGACCCTTCACGTGCCGGCTGCCTGGTCTGTATGTGGATGGCATTTTCCCCCCGCGATGATCGTGGTGGTGAGGAAGCAGAGTCAGCGCAAACGTACCCCACACGCACATCGTATGCGAAAGGCCCAAGGCGATTCAAGAGGCAACACGCATGCAGCGGCGCGCCGCGGTTCCGCCGACGGCCGCAAGGCTCCGGTTGCGTCCGGACCGGCGTATTGTTACGGTTCGCCCGGTCCTTGCAGCGCCGTCGTGAACAGGCTGACGTCGTTGATGTCCACGCCGCCGCTGCCGTCGAGATCGGCCGGCTGGCACTCACTCGGCATCGGCGTGGCATCGAAACAGCGCTGCACGGCGGCGAAGTCGCACAGGTCGATGTCGCCGTCGTGATCGCAATCGCCGTCGCCTTCCGACGACTGGCACACGAAGTCCAACACGCTGAAGTCGTCGATCAGCGCTTCCACGAGCGAATTGACCGGGGTGTCGTCGACCGTGAAACGGACGCGCACCTGGTCGGTCGGCGTCACGTAATCGCTGATCTTCCACTCGGCGTAGGTCCACTGCTGACTGCGAGCGATAGACTCGACCGTCACCCAACTGGCGCCGTTGTTGTTGCTCACCTCCACGACAAGCTGGTCATCAAGGGTCGAGCCGATGTAATACCATCGCCAGTAGCTCACGTAGGGATCAAGTCCATCCGGCGCCAGCAGCGGCGAGGTAAGCCGCGTCGGACCTCGGTCCACGTCATAGGCGGTGGCGCTCGAGCCGGCCAGGGGACCAGTCACGTAGCACATTGTTCCATCGGCCGTGTGGTCGTCCTCTGGCTGCGTGATCACACTGCCGTTGGTCACCTGCTGAGGGTCGGCACGCTCCCAATTGCCGGTCGTCGCGCCGGCGTCCACGGTCCATCCCTGGTCGGTCTCGAAATCGTCGTCGAACACGGTAACGAACTCGCCGACCGGTGCGCCATACACGGACGCCGGTGCGGTTGGTGGACTGTAGACCGTGCCCGCCTCAACGCCGACGGCGCTGAAGTAGAACTCGGGCACATCGCTGCAACAGGCCGCCGGGAGAACCGCCTGGTAAAGGTTGCCGCCCAGCGGCGACAGCGACACGGTCGAGTATGCGCCTCCGGCGTAGCGGTAGTGCAGTTGTCCGGAGCCCAGCACGTACTGGTCGGCGTTCTCGTTGATCTGCACGGTGATCGCCGCCGGCTCGCCCGGCGTCAGTCTCGCCGGGACGCCGTCGGGCAGGGCAATCGTCAGCGTTTGCGGTTCGGCCATTCCCAGATCGGGGTTGCCCCACAGCGCCCCCCACTCGAACGTCTCGTAACGGACGTAGCTCCACAGGCCACTGACGTACATTTGCCGCAGCGCCCGCTGGTGTGCCTGGCCGACGGTGTAGTCGCAGGAGGTTACGCCGGTTGTGAAATAGTAGTCGAGCGATTGCGTGGAGCCGTCGGCCGGGCCGGTCCACCCCGGACGGCCGAAGGCGACTTTCGTCGCCCCTACGAAAGCCACGGCCCCGCCGCGCATCATCGCCTGGCCGAGGTTGGCTGCGTCCGTGTCCGAATTGCTGCATGCGTCCGCGAAGATGATCGCCGGATAGCTGTCGTTCAGCGCGTTGCGATCGGTCGCCATGATGAAGGCCGGCGCGCCGAGGCCCAGGATGTGCGCAGACGTCTCCGAGCCATGCCCGGCCCAGTTCACGAACGCGAACTTGCCCGTCGGCCAGACCGCCATGACGTTGCTGTGGAGCAGCGGGTAATCGCACGGGTAGGTTGACCAGCAGTCGGCGTTCTGCTCGTACATGCGCGTGAACGTCCAGTCCGACATCCACGGCTGGTCGATCTTCGCCTCCATCAGCACGGCGTTGTCCGTCCGCGGATTGGGGTCGTTGTTCCAGAAGAAGCCGCCGAGCAGCAGCATGTTCTTCTTGAACGCCGGGTCGACGTTCTGTTCGTAGGCAACCGACTTCTGACAGATGGACTGCACCGTAGCCGTATCGCTCCAGGGAATACGGCCCACGTTCACCTCCGCGTAGAAGTCGATGGGGTCGGTGTTTTCGCCGTATTGATGATCGCCATCGGCATCCCACGACGAACTGTCCGGCTGCGACAATTCAGCGTAGTAGAAATCCGTCTCCGGCTGGCCGTAGCCGAGGTCCTGGGCGGTGCGGCGCATGGGAACGTCGTCGTATCCCCCGACGAGCAGCACGTCCTCAATGCCCCATTGCTCTGCCGGGTACTTTTCACGCAGGAAGGCACGCATTTTCGCGGCCAGGTCGTAGCCCGTGTAATTCGAGTTGATCCAGGTCGTGGTGACCACTTGGACGGTGCGGCCCTCCTGCGTTTCCCAATTCACCAGCGGCGTGATCGCCGAGGTCAGGCTGTCGAGCGTGATAATGACGAAATCGTGCAGGCCGCGCGAGCGCAGCGTGGCCTGGCCGTACCACTGCGACACGTCCGCATGGTTGAGGATGATGTCCGCGGCGACCTGTTCGGTGCGCGCCAGCCGATCGGTGCTCACCGCGCGGCGCAGCGACGGCAAGCGATAGTGCACGTACGCCGTGACTTCCGGATAGTACGCCAGCTCACCCGATACCGGCCGGTACGCCACCGGCGTGACGCGCACGTCCACGAGATCGTACTCGCGGTAGCCCGCAGTCCGTTCGATCTCCGCGACCTTTGCGGGGAACGGATCATCGCTGCCGTACACAGCGGCCTTCTGCGCATCGTACGCCGCAACGCGCTTGGCCAGCACTGCGGGATCCTCCTCTCCCAGCGATCGCGGCAGCGGAGCCGGATCGATGTGAAGCCGGCCGGGCTGTACTATCGCGTCCGCCGTCTCATACGTGACATCGACCACTTCGGCGCCCGGCGGAATCGCGATGGCGAATACGCGCGACGGCAGATTCGGCACGCCCGGCGTCGGCAAACGGCCAAAGCCGTCGATCGTCACGCGCGCCGCCCCCGCATCATCGGTCACGTGCAGCGCGCCGACCGGTATCGCAACCTTGACCGCTGCCTCCGACTCGGCCCGAGCGGCGCTCGCGGCGACGCTTGATCCAATGAACGCGGCAACAAGAACGAGAATGCAGGCCCGGATGCGTCGCTGAACGTGGTTCGCGGTCACGCCTTGTAGTCTCCGAACAGGAAGTGTCTGTTGTCCAACCGCAAACGCCATCGTACGTACCGACGGCATCCGATTCCAGAGATAACAGAGGTATCCATCTGCTTTTTGTTGTCAGGCGGCGCGATCCGTTCCGCCGCCGCGCGAGTACAGAATTCCGCTACCTTCCGGACTCACGCTCGCGACAATCAGTCGTGCGCACCGCGCGATGGTGCCGACGTGGCGACCGGCGCCGGCTCGGCAAGCTCCGGCCAGTCGCAGAGGACATGAACCGCTTCGTCCTGCAGGGCTTCAAACGGCTTCACGCTGCCCCCGATGTCGTTGTAAATGAACGAGAAGCACAACCAGCGGTCGCTGCGCGTGTGGACGTATCCGCTCAAGGCGCGAACGCCGCGGATGTAGCCCGTCTTGGCGAACACGTGCCCCGACAGGTCTTTCATCCGGCTGCGCAGCGTGCCGGTCTGACCGGGCTCCGCCAGACTCGCTCGAAACGCCTCCGCGTTCTCGTGATTTGCCATGAACCTCAGCAGGTCAGTGATCAGGCGCGCGGTCACCCGATCCTCGCGGCTGAGGCCCGAACCGTCGACCGTCACCAGGCCGGTGTCGTCGATGCCGTGCCTGCGCAGAAACGCGTGCGTCGCGCGCCGGCCGGACTCCCACGACCCCGGCCTGTCGAGCCCGTGCTGCGCGTCGTACACCTGCCCGACCAGCTTGCGCAGGCATTCGGCGAACAGGTTCTGGCTCGACTTGTTGGTGCGCCACATGACGTCCGACATCGGCGTCTCGTGAATGGCGATGACCCGCGCAGGATTCGGTGGCATCCGGCCATCCAGCGGACGCGGCGACGATTCGGTCGGACCATCGATCGTAATCCCCCGCGTCGCCAGATGCGTGCGCAGGGCGTCGGCGAAGAACGCCCCGGGATCGATCACCGGCTTGCTCTTGAGCGCCTTGCGCTTCGCGCAGCCCCCGCCGAGCACGAACACGTTCGCGTACGGCATCCGGCTGATCGACGGCGCCTCTTCCCGCCCGCTGACGCACTCGTTGACGACCACCAGGTCCGTAACCGCGGGCACAACCTCGTACTCGGCCGGCTGGTTCATTCCCGCGGGAGAGACGGTGATGTCCACGCAGTTGTCGTTGAAGTTGAGCCCCGACACCGGCGCCGCGTACCAGTGCACGAGGTCGTCGTGCGGCCAGCTCGGCGCGATTTGCAGGTTCTCGAACGCGCCGTCGAAGTACATCAGCTTGCCAGGCACGTGCGCAATGCCCTTTGCCAGCAGGTCATCGGCCCAGCGGTCGAGGACCGACTCGACCGACTCGCCGTTCTGCCGGGCAATAGCGGGGTCGCCGACGGCCGGATCGCCCGTGCCGATCAGCCACAGGTTCTCGCCGTCGTGGGCGAGGTGCGTGCGGAAAATGTAGTCGGGCCCGAGCATCTCGAGCGCCACGGAGCTTGTTACCAGCTTCATGTTGCTGGCCGGCATCACGGGCTCGTCGATGTTGCAGGCGTACAGCTCGCGACCTTCCGGGAGCTCGACGACGCTGGCGGCGACGATCGCCCCCGTGTCATCCAGGCGATGCAGCACCGGGTCAAGCTGTTGAACGAGTCGCGGATCGTGCCCGACAGTCCGCTCGCCACAGCCGGCGAGCGCCGCTGCGACGATGACCGACGACAGGGCCACTGCCCTCACCATCCCACGCCGGCGTCTTTCGACCACGTTCCTCCTCCAGACGTGACCGCGCCGGAGAATCAGGCGCGCGTCACCCAGATCGGGCTCGTCCACGCGAGGTTGCGGTCCTCAAGCGTGACGCGCACGTAGTAATAGCTCGTTTTACCGCGCGGGCACTGCTCGTCGGTGAATGGGTAGCGGGACTGCTGATCTTCCCCGCCGAACGAGTTAATGACCGTCCCGTCGCGAATGATTTCGATCCACCGCAGGCGACCCTCCTGGTATGGAATCGCGACGTCCACCCACAGATTCGGCGGCCCGTCGACCTCGATCTCCGAGCCGATCGGATGGCCGTTGATGGCGAATCGCGGGCACAGCTTGACGCCCGTGGTCGCGAACGTGCGGCGCTGGTGGATCGCGTCGAGGATCGCGTCGCGCGTGCGCTCCTTGGCCCACACGCCGGTGAGACCCGCGCGGTAGCAGTTGCGCTTCCAGCAGACGCCGTGATGCCAGATCAGCCCGTGCTGATCGCAGCCGCCGACGATGGCGAAGCGTCTCCCCGCGGCCAGGCCGTCGCGGACGAAGCTGCCCTTCATACCGCCGCGGTGGCGAATCGGCTCGTTGCCCTCGTACTCGAACGCCCCGTGAACGGAACAGATTTCAACCGCCGCGATCACCTCCGGGTCCCATACGTCCCAGCGCACGCCGGTCCAGCCGATGTGATGCGGGATGGCGATGGCGCGATAAGGCCGCACCGCTTCGAGCATGTCCGGCAGATCGCGATAGCGCGGGTCGCCGTGGTCGAACAGCGGGATGGTCGGGTCCGGCGAATAGATGATGTAATGTCCCCAGCCGTGCCTGCCGTTCACCCGCGGCGTCGTCCATTCCTGGCCGAAGAACGTGACGAACTGACCGTCGGCGTGGTAGTGCTCGGCCACGTCTTTCAGTTCCTGCCATTGGCCGGGCATGATCGGCTTGCCGACGAAACGGTCGTGATCGGTCAGAACGTGGAAGTCGTCGTGGAATACGTCGCGAGCGCGAAGATAGCATTCCTCCGGCTCGCCCATGCCGTCGCTGAAGCGCGAATGGCTGTGAATGTCGCCGATGTAGCACTCGAAACCGCTCAAGCCGTCATCGCTGCTTGGACCCTGCCACTCGTAGCGGTCGCAGACGCCGCTCAGTATTGCGGCAGCGCTACTGTTTCCGGCGTCAACCGGCTCGAGCACCGGCGCCCCGATCGATTGATCGAAGCCGTCGATACGATGCAGCACGTTGGTCGACAGATCGCGCCGCGTCGCCCACAGGGCGCCGCTCGAGTCGAACACGCCGCGCATCCATTTGCCGCGCCCGCCCCAGCCGTCCTTCGGCAGCCGGTACAGCGGAGACGCCCCGTCTTTGCCGTAGTACTGAACGCAGAAATTGTGCGAAGGCCGGCCGAGCACGCAGACCGTCCCCCATGGCGAGATCGCGAGTCGCGCGCATTCGAATCCCTGGTCCGTGCCGCCCAGCGTCGGCTTGCGCGTCTGCGCCGCGCCGGCCGGTTGGTGCCACGTATTGTCACTCAGCTTCAACGCCCGCACTTCGTACCAGCGGGGGATATCCCAGCCGGCGGTGCCGTCGCGGTTCGTCTGCCAGGCGACCCACAGCAGTTTGCCGTCGGGCGAAAATGTCATTGCCGGCAGGATGTCGGTGGCCGGATGAACCGAGGCCCGCATCAGGTCGGACTGCCTGCTGCCGTCGCGCCCGATGAGAACGACGTAGATATTCTGCGTGCCCGGCGCGTCCTGCCGGTCGAACACGACGGCCAGGCGGTCGCCGTCCGGCGACGCGCCGATGGCCGCGTGGCAGCAATCCTTCTCAGGCGAATCGGAAAGGTGCACGACCTCGCCGACCGGCGCGCCGTCCGCACCGACCGCTCGGCCGACGATTTCGAACGCCCCCTTGCCGTTCGATGTCTCCTGCCAAATGGCGAAAGCGCGATCGCCGGCGGCGGCAATCGCCGGATGGAGTCGGACTCCGCTCGATCCGCCGGAGAGTTGATGACACGCCCCGAATACCCCGCTCGCCGGATCGAACGCGCGCGAGAACATCTTCCAGCCGTCGGCCGTGTATGCCGCCCAAACGATGACCAGCCGGTCCCCGACAGACGCGATTTCCGACTCGTGCGCCGCGCCGCGTGCCGCCTCATCCGCGCTGACCGGATGGACGTCTTCCCACTGCATCGCGGGTATCGAGAACGACCGCAGGTCGATCTCCGCTCCGCGATCTCCGCTCCGCGTCCAGGTCGTCCACAGGCGACTGCCGCTCGGGTCAAGCGCCAGTGTCGGATGGCTCTGCCCGAGGGGCTTCTCGTAGGGCAAACCGCCGGCCAGCCTGAACCCCTTACCATCCGCGTCGACCATCGTGGACTGCGATGGATCGCCCCATCCGTCCGTGGCCAGCGCCCGCGCGAACGGCCGCGTGACCACCAGCCCGCCCGCTGCCGCAAAGACCGCCAGCGCATGCCGACGCGAGCACCGGAATTCGCCATCGAAAGGAACAAGATAATCGTTGCTCACAAGACACCTCCCCATCTGATGGATGGCAGCTTAAAGGCGTGGACAAACGCGCACAACCGCCGCGCCAGGGGTCTGGCTCGCTTTTGCCACAATGCCAGGGTCATCAGCGTCTTTTCTCCGCTCGT
>JBECKQ010000458.1:0-5646 GCA_040235375.1 Phycisphaerae bacterium
CTTGCGGTCAGCACCTGCCTGCCGTCCAGGATGCAAGTGATCTCATCAGTCGCCATGCGGACGCGAATCGGGTACCAGCGATCGGTGCCCAAGTCGACGTTCACGCTGGCGAGCTGGCGGCGCTTGCCGTTGGAGACGACGTAGAGGCGGAAGTTGCCCTCGAGCGGGTTGATGCGGCAGACGTAGTAGTTGTTCGCGTCCTGGCAGCGCCAGATCGGCCCGCCGCCCTGATCCTCCTTGCCGGAGATGGGCTTGACATCGACGTTCAGCTCAAGATTGCGAAACTCCGGCGCGTCGGCGATCGCCAGATTGAAGGTGCCGTCGTAGTTGTCGGTCCCGGTGAGGGCGAAGACGTCCGGCGGCGTGGGGGCCGTCGGGTCGGCGATGACCTGCCAGGTCGCCAGGGCGGCGGTCGGATTCGTGGCGGCGATCTTCCAGCCGGCAGGGGCCTCGTGCTGGGGCTGGCCTTCGAAGGTCCATGTTTTTTCCGTCGCCACCCTGTGCGCGCAGCCGAAGGCCCCTGCGCACGTCAACGCAGTCACGTACAGAGAAATCCGCCTCAAACCGATTGTTCGTCTCCCGGTCATTGGAGCCTCCATCATTTCTCGATTAACGTTGACCATCGTTGCGACGAGGCTGGACGCCGACGGAACGATACTCCATTGGCGGGCGGCGTGCCAGATAAGGGAAACCCTCAGACGCGCGGCGGCCCGACAACGTGCCGGGATTGACAAGACAGGAAAGAGACGATGCGGCAAAAGTATGAATACACGTTCGTACGATTGGGCGAAGGTTGGCTTGGCGCGCGGCGCGAGGCGCGGGAGAAGTACCAGGAAGCCGTGCACCAGTACGCCCGCGAGGGCTGGCGGCTGGTGCAGATCTTCGCGCCGGGCGTCGGCGGCTACGGCGCGGCGAAGTACTTCGAGCTCGTATTCGAACGCGAAGTCGACGGGAGCCGTTTCTGAGCAATCGGACGCATGTGCGCACCGCCGTTTGAGTCGCGAGCGCGCGGGAGCGGATGTCTGCGACGGCTTCCTGGTAGTCGATTGCGTTCCCTCGTTTGGCGAAGTGGGCGCCTCGTTCGAAACGCTTACTTGAAGAGTGGCAGCGATGGGCGCGAGAGGATCACTGAAGGGGCGGTTGCGATTCGAACCACTGACGCCGGAGCGTTGGGACGATCTAGAACGGCTGTTCGGCGAACGGGGCGCGTGCGGCGGTTGCTGGTGCATGTGGTGGCGAATGCCGCGGTCGGCGTTCGAGAAGAGCAAGGGCGAGGGCAACCGGCGGGCGCTCAAGCGGATCGTTGACGCGGGCGAGGTGCCGGGCCTGATCGCCTACGACGGCGACGAGCCCGTCGGGTGGTGCGCGGTGGCCCCACGCGAGGCGTACCCGGTGCTGGATCGGTCGCGGGTGCTGGCGCGGGTCGACGATGAACCGGTCTGGTCGGTACCGTGCTTTTTCGTCAGCCGGCAGGTCCGGCGGCAGGGTGTTTCGGTGGCCTTGCTGCGCGCCGCGGCGCAACACGCTCAGGCCCACGGCGCCCGCGTGCTGGAGGGTTATCCGATCGAGCCGAAGGGTGCGTCGATGCCGGACGCCTTTGCGTGGGTGGGGCTGCCCGGTTCGTTCAAGAAAGCGGGATTCAAGGAAGTGCTCCGCCGCTCGCCCCACCGGCCGATCATGCGCAAGCGGATCAGGACGCGCTCGTCGCGTACGGCCGGTGGCCGCCAGGCGACGGTCTGACAGGAGCGGTCGTCCGGCTGGCGTCGGCGTTCCATACGCGGTAAGGGCGGTTCCGCTTTCATATCGGCGAGTCCTGTTGAACCCGCGGCCGAGGTTTGTTGACGCGGGGCCGTTTGATGGTATAATGCCCATATAGCAATGAAAGCAGCCTCCAGACAGGTCATGCAGCGGTACGAAGCCCGGGCGCGGGTCGCCAAGGCCCTCGCCCATCCGGTGCGGTTGCTCATGCTCGACGCGATCGCGGACGGGGAGCGGTGCGTGTGCGAGTTGACGGAACTGGCCGGACTGGACCAGTCCACGGTGTCGAAGCACCTGTCGGTGCTGAAGCAGGCGGGCATCGTCGATGATCGCAAGGAGGGCACGAAGGTTTTCTACCGGGTGAGGATCGGCTGCCTGCAGGGGTTCTGGCGGTGCATCGAGTCCGTGCTGCGGGAGAATCTGAAGGCACAAACGGCGGCGATCGAGGGATGAGCAGGGCGGTCAGCAGTTTTTTTGGCCAGATTCATGGCCTTTTGGCCATAAAGCGGTGGAACGGCCGCACGCGGGCGGCGGCCGTCCTCACGGCGATGGCCGTCGTCTTCACGCTGGCGTACGCCCTGCCGTTCGCGGCGCTGCCGACGACGGGCCGGCTGGCGGGCTCGGCGCGCGAATCGCTGCTGATGGTCCAGGACTACGCCCGGCACCACGTGCTGCTGTGCCTCGTGCCGGCGTTGTTTATCGCCGGGGCGATCGCCTGCTTCGTGTCGCAGTCGGCGGTGATGAAGTACTTCGGGGCCGAAGCGCACAAGGTCGTCGCCTACAGCGTGGCGGCGGTCTCGGGCACGATTCTGGCGGCGTGCTCGTGCACGATTCTGCCGCTGTTCGCCGGCATCTACACGCGCGGGGCGGGACTGGGACCGGCCACCGCGTTCCTGTATTCGGGCCCGGCCATCAACGTGTTGGCCATCATTCTGACGGCGCGGGTGCTGGGCTGGCGACTGGGAGCGGCGCGGGCAATCGGCGCGGTCGTGTTCAGCGTCGTGATCGGGCTGGCGATGCACCTGATCTATCGCAAGGAGGAGGCCGCCCGCAAGACGAACGGCGGCTTTGCGACCGGCGAGGCCGAGCGCGACCGGCCGCTCTGGCAGACGATCCTCTACTTCGCCGCGATGATCGGCATTCTGGTCTTCGCCAACTGGAAGGCGCTGGACACAGCCGGAGCAGGCGCGGCGATTGCCTCGGTCAAATGGATCGTCAGCGGCGCGCTGCTCGTGGGTCTGGCGCTCCTGCTGGCGGCATGGTTCACCCGGCGCGAACTCGCCGAATGGCTGTCGAGCACGTGGATTTTCGCGAAGCAGATTCTGCCGCTGCTGTTTCTCGGCGTGCTTGTGGCGGGTGTGCTCCTGGGGCGGCCGGGCCATCCGGCGCTCATTCCCGAAAGGTGGATCGCGGGACTGGTGGGCGGCAACAGCCTGTGGTCGAACTTCTTTGCGTCGTTCGCCGGCGCACTGATGTACTTCGCGACGCTGACGGAGGTTCCGATTCTTCAAGGCCTGCTCGGAGCGGGGATGGGCCAGGGGCCGGCGCTGGCCCTGCTGCTGGCGGGACCGGCCCTGTCGCTGCCGAACATGCTGGTCATTCGATCCATCATCGGCACGCAGAAGACGGTTGTGTACGTGACGCTGGTCGTCGTGCTGTCGACGTTTGCGGGACTTGTTTACGGGTTTATTGCCTGAGAGGAGTTCATACGGATGAAGCTGGAAGTGCTGGGAACGGGGTGCGCGAAGTGCCACGCGCTGGAGGAAGCCACGCGGCGGGCGGCGGACCAGCTCGGCGTGGCGTATACGCTCGAACACGTGAAGGACCTGCGGCAGATCGCCGCGTACGGCGTGATGATGACGCCGGCGCTGGTCGTTGACGGGCAGGTCAAGCTGTCCGGCAGGGTGCCGGCCGATGATGAGCTGATGGGCCTGCTTCAGCAGGCGAAGCAATAGCACAGGAGGAAGTGTGGTGAAGAAAGGAGCATCGACCATCGTGGCGATCACGGCCGTCGCGGCAGTGGTGGCCGCCGCCGCGTGGGTGCGCTCGAACCGGAGCGAGTCGCCGGCGGCGGTCGCGGCGAAGCCCGCGGAGGCGGAACCAGCCGCGACCGTGGCGAAGCCGGCAGAGGCGGAACCGACGGCAGTTCAAACGACGACGCAGAGCGCGGAGGAAGCAGGCGCGGAGGAAGCGATCGCCGAAGAGCCGAAGGCGCTGCCCCGGCTCGTCGATCTGGGCGCAAACAAATGCAAGCAGTGCATTGCCCTGGCGCCGATACTCGACGCGCTTCGCGAGGAGTACAAGGGCCGGCTTACGGTCGAGTTCATCGACGTGTGGAAGCATCCCGATGCGGCCGGGCCGTACAACATTCGCGTCATCCCGACGCAGATCCTTTATGACGCCGAAGGCAAAGAGCTCTGGCGGCACGAAGGATTTATCGAGAAGGAGAGCCTGAAAAAACTCTTCGCCGAGAAGGCCGGGGTGAAGTAGATGCTTGCTGCGCTCGGCGAAAGCCTGGCCGAGATCACGCGGAGCAACCCGTGGATCGCGCCGCTCGCGGCGTTTGCCGGCGGGCTGCTTACCGCGGCGAACCCGTGCGTGCTGGCGATGGTGCCGCTGATGGTGGGGTACGTGGCGGGCCAGCAGGCGGACGGGCGGCGGAGCGTCGTGCATTCGTTCGTGCTGTCACTGACGTTCGCGGCAGGCCTGACCGTCACGTTCGCGGTGCTGTTCATGGCGACTTGGGCGGCGAGCTCGCTGCTGCACGCGGCGTGGTGGATGTACGTGGCCGGCGCGGTGTGCCTGGTGATGGGGCTGCATCTGCTGGGGATTATCCGCGTGCCGATTCCGGCGCCTTCCGGAGTGAAGCCGAGATATCGCGGACTCTTCGGAGCGCTGCTGCTGGGTCTGCTGTTCGGCCTGGTGTCGCTGCCCTGCGCGGGGCCGGTTCTGCTGGCGTTGCTGGCGGTGGTGCCGGTGTACGGGGTGGCGTTCGGTACCGTGCTGCTGGCGTCGTACAGCATCGGGCACTGCGGGCTGATCCTGGCAGGCGGAACGTCGATGGGGCTGGTGCAGCGCGTCGCGGATTCGAAAGGCTGGACGCGCGGAACGGCGGTACTGCGTCGCGTTGCGGGAGTGCTGATCATCGGCGTCGGGCTGTATCTGCTTTTCTTCGGTTAGGATTGTGAGGGGCGAAGCGGCAGGCACAATGATCTGTACAATGACCTGTAAGGAGTATCGCCATGTCGCCGGCATTTGATCCTGATAGTGCCCAGAACGTTCGCGAGACCGTTCGGGCTGGATATGCGGAAGTCGCGCGTCGCGGCGGAGCGGACACGGCTCCGTCTCAGGGCGGTTGCTGCTCGAGCGCCTCCTGCTGTGGCGCGTCGGGCGAAGCGGCCGCGGGGCTTGCCAAAAGCATCGGCTACAGCGAAGCGGAACTCGCATCGCTGCCGGAAGGCGCGAACATGGGGCTGTCGTGCGGCAACCCGACGGCGCTGGCCTCGCTTCAGGCGGGCGAGGTCGTGCTCGATCTGGGCAGCGGCGGCGGCTTCGATTGTTTTCTCGCCGGTCCACGGGTCGGGGCGACGGGGCGCGTGATCGGCGTGGACATGACGCCGGAGATGCTCGCGAAGGCCCGCGGCAACGTGGCGTCGTATTGCGAGCGCAGCGGTCTCGACAATGTCGAGTTCCGCCTCGGGGAGATCGAGCACCTGCCGGTCGCCGACAACAGCGTCGACGTGGTGATCTCCAACTGCGTAATCAACCTTTCGCCGGACAAGCCGCAGGTATGGCGGGAGATCGCCCGCGTGCTGAAGCCCGGCGGGCGCGTGGCGGTTTCCGACCTGGCATTGCTCCAGCCGCTGCCGGAAGCCGTGCGCACCAGTG
>JBECKQ010000010.1:0-8480 GCA_040235375.1 Phycisphaerae bacterium
GATGGTCGCCGTTCGCATGGACGCTCGCCTGGCCACTCGCGTCGACGCGTCTGATGTCGTGCAGGAGGCCCTCGGGGAGGCATCTCGCAGGCTGCCGGAGTACGTGAGGAGTCGTCCGCTGCCGTTCTATCCCTGGCTTCGACAGATTACCTGGGATCGACTGGTGGACATGCATCGCCGGCACGTTCGTGCGCAGAAGCGCGCGGCCGGCCGTGAGCATCGGAGTTATGCGTTGCCTGACCGATCGGCGATGGCTTTGGCCGATCAGTTGCTTGCCAGTGGCACGAGTCCGAGCGCCCACTTCGCACGGGAAGAGTTGCGTGACCGAATGCGAACTGCGCTGAGTGAACTACCCCGGCGTGCCCGAGAGGTTCTGATACTTCGACATCTGGAGCAGCTTTCAACGCGCGAGATCGCATCAGTGATGGGCACGACAGAAGGCGCGGTCAAGACGCAGCATCTGCGCGCCCTGCAACGGCTGCGTGCATTGCTGAACGATGGACCTCCGGAGCCATTACCATGAATGCCGCACGTGATACGCTGGGCCCGTCAATGGATACCGACCCGATCCTCGCCGAACTGGTAGAGGAGATCACGAACGCGATCCAAGCCGGGGAACCGGTTGATCTGGCGGCGTACGAGCGTGACCACCCCGAGCAGATGGAGCAGCTCCACAAGCTGCTTCCCGCCATTGAAATACTGGCCGAGTTGAAGGATTCACCCGTGACGCGAACCGCCCCGGTCCAGCGGATGGGTCGGGATGCCGGCCTGGAGCAAGGCGTGCTCGGCGACTACCGCATCCTTCGCGAAGTGGGGCGAGGCGGAATGGGTGTGGTCTATGAGGCCGAACAGATCTCACTGGACCGGAAGGTCGCGCTCAAGGTGCTGCCCTTCGCGGCGGTGCTCGACAACCGCCAGCTTCAGCGCTTCAAGAGCGAAGCTCAGGCCGCGGCCCGGCTGCACCATACGCACATCGTGCCCGTCTTCTCGGTAGGTTGCGACCGAGGTGTGCACTACTACGCCATGCAGTACATCGACGGGCACCCCCTGTCGAGTTTGATCCGTGAGCTGCGACAACTGTCCGGCCTGGACCCGATCGAGCAGGCCGAATCCGCCGGTGCGTTTTCCGAGATCACGACTGGCCTGGCCTCCGGGCGATTCATGCCGGCTATGCCGCAGACCTTCGGCGGTTCATCTGCGGCCGCCAACTTGAGGGTGGATCCGGCCAACCGTTCACCAGGCGTCACGCCGACCGGGCAATCGAGTCGCAACCCCGAATACCTGAGATCCGTGGCGAACCTCGGCGTCCAGGCGGCCGAGGCCCTGGAGCACGCTCACCGGCAGGGAGTTGTGCATCGGGACGTGAAGCCGTCGAACCTTCTGCTGGATATAGAGGGTCATTTGTGGATCACCGATTTCGGCTTGGCCCTCTGCCAGACAGACACCGGCCATACGCTGACCATGCCCGGCGATCTGCTCGGGACGATCCGGTACATGAGCCCGGAGCAGGCGCTGGCCAAGCGGGTGCCCATCGATCATCGCACGGACATCTACTCGCTGGGCGTGACACTGTATGAGCTATTGACGTTGGAGCCGGCGTTTGCCGGAAAGGACCGGCAGGAGTTGTTGCAGCAGATCGCTTTCGAGGAACCGCTTCCACCACGGCGTTTGAACGATGCGATCCCCGCTGATCTGCAGACGATTGTCCTGAAGGCCACCGAGAAGGACCCAGACCAGCGCTACGGGGCGGCCCAGGAACTGGCCGACGACCTGAAGCGCTTCCTGGAGAGCAAGCCGATTCTGGCCAAGCCGCCGACGGTGTTGGACCGGGCGACCAAGTGGTCGCGCCGGCACCGCGCGGTCGTCGTCGCAGTAGCGGCGCTGCTGGTCGTATCGGTCATCGGTCTGACGGCCAGCACCGTGCTGATTCTGCGGGAGCAGGAACGGACAGCGGCGGCCCTCGTCCGGGCACAACTCAACCTCCATACCGCGGAAGAGCAGCGTCAGCGGGCCGAGGAAAACTTCCAGAATGCCCGCGACGCGGTCGACCGCATGCTGACCGAGGCAGCGGAGAAGCTGGCGGGCGTGCCAAACATGCAACAGGTCCGACAAGCACTGCTGGAGGACGCGCTCGAGTTCTATCAGGGCTTCCTGGAGGAACGGAGTGACGACCCGGGAGTTCGATATGAAACTGCCCGCGCAGCCATGCGTGTCGCCTTCATTCGTACCGCACTCGGACAAACTGATCACGCGAGAGAAGCGTTTGATCAGGCAATCGGTCTGCTTGAAGAACTCACGACGGAGCTTCCGGGTGTGCGCAAATACCCGAGAACTCTCGGCACCGCTGTGAATCAGCTCGGTGTATTCATGATGAATAGGGTCGGGGACAAGCAGGCCGCTCTCGAACTTCTTCGCCGGTCTTTTGAGTTGCGAAAAAAGCTGGCGGCTGAGTTCCCTGCCAAGTCCGGGTATCAATACGACCTGGCACAGATTCACACTGACTTGGGGCTAGTCCTCAGGGACCTCGGCCGCTACGAGGAAGCCATACAAGAACTTCGCCAGGGCGTCGTGCTTCGACAGAAGCTGATAACCGACTTCCCGGATGTGCCCGCGCATCGCTATGGCCTTTCCCATGCGCTGCATTGGTTGGGATCGTGCCTGGAGAGGCAAGGTCATTTTGAAGAGGCAGAAACGTGCTACCGGCGGTGCCTGGCCTTGCGGGAGGAACTGGTGGCGGAGATGCCAGAGGCTTACAGATACCACCTGGCACACATACAGTGGTACCTGGGCGGATTGCTCACATCTACGGGGCGTCTGGAAGAAGGGTTACAGCTGTTCGATCGGTCGATAGCCACTGTGGAGCATTTTGCGGCCACGTTTCCCGAGATGTATGACTATGTAGAAGACCTGCTTTTTGTCTGCTACAGGAGAGGTCTGGCCCTGATGTCGGCCCGACGCTTCGATGCGGCAGAAGAGGGCTTCCGAAAGACACTGACCTTCTTCGAAAATCTTGTCGCCGACTTCCCCTACATGCACGAGTACCGCTTGCTGCTGGGTTGGGTCCGACTCGACCTGGCAAGACTACTGAATACTATCGGCCGGCACGAAGAGGCGGAGTTGTTCTACCGCCAGGCTATCGAAGTGGTCGAGACGCTTCTAGCCGAATTCCCGGAGACACCGACCCCCGAGTGGCTCCCGCAGGGCTTCCATGTGTGGCTGGACGGCATGCACGGCGAGCTGATTACCCTGCTGAGTCAGACAGGCCAACTGGATGAGGCGGAGGCGGAGTTGACCTCCGCGCTGCAAGCCCAAGCAAAGCTCGTGGGCGAGTTTCCTGGAGATCCCGACTACCAGCGGGAGTTGGCGCGGCACTATGGCTTCTTAGGCGATGTGCTGCTCGAGAGAGGGCGGCCAGAGGAAGCGGAGGCGGCTTACCGCGAGGCGCTAGCTATCCGCCAGCAACTGGTGGCCGACTTCCCCGACCAATCTGTCTACCGTTTTCAAGTGATAGATGAATACACGTGCACAGGTTTCATGCTGCTGAAGGCCGGTAGGGCTGAGCAATCCCGCGCCTGGCTCCATCGAGCTGTCGATCTCCACGAGTCCCTGGAGGCACGGGAGCACTACGGACCGGACAACCCCTGTCAGAACCTGGGAATCATTCTGTTTGAGGCAGGCCGGCACGAGGAAGCCAGGCAGGTGTTCAGCGGGGACATCGCCATACTGGAGCAACTGTGTGCGGAGGCCCCGGACCAGGCAGGTCCCTTCGGACAGCTCGCTTGCCTCCTTGCGGAATGCCCTTATCCGGAGCTACAGGACCCCCTTCGCGCCGCCGAGCTCGCCAGGCGAGCGATTCAACTGGATCCGCAGAACGGGTGGTACTGGAGCCAACTCGGCAAGGCGTTATATCGCCTTGAGGACTGGCAGGCGGCCGCGGAGGCCCAGGGCAAGGGGGCACAACTGATCGGAGTGCCTTACGCCTCCTGCATGTTCTACCTGGCGATGGCCCACTGGCAACTGGGCAACCGGGAGGACGCGCGCAACTGGTACGAGCAGGCGGTGATGGATATGCGGATGCGGCGGTGGATATGGCGCCTGGACGGTGAACACTACGGTCCAAAAGTCGAGGCCGCGGCGCTTCTGGGCATCGAGGACGAAGATCCGGCGCCATCACAGGAGAAGGATGACGGCTGATCGCCGACAGCCTGTAGCTGACGGCGCTCAGACGATGGTGCGAAGAAGAAAAAGCGGCCGGTGAGCCCACCTGCCACGGGAGAAACTCACCGGCCCGGCCTCGCCCGGGCGGCAGGTCTGCGCGCCCGAGCCAAGGGCTGGTTCATTATACCGCAGACCGAGAGCCAGCACACATGAGGAACGCACGCCCACAAAGCAACATCGAACGCGCTCGGGCGGACTGAATGCGGCCGGATGCCGGGGACGCCCGCAAAGCGGGCCGTGGTCGCCCGCGACTCGCGGGAGATTCTTTCGGAGCCATCAAGGAGAAGATCATGACGATAGCAAAGACGCATTCACTGGCAACTGCAACACGGCGGCGAGCATCCTGCAGCGTCTGCCGACTCTGGTTGGTGCTTGCACTGATCATCCTGTTGGCACTCCAGTGGATTCTGGCAACGGGAATATGGGAATATCCCCACGCCAGGCTATTGATGCCCGACGTAATCCGTACTGAAAACGGGTTCGCCACTCCACCAATGGTTACGGTCAGGGACCATTACATCATTCGCTTCGAGGCCCCGCCGCGCCCATCCGGCGAACCGATCAAAGAGTAGCCCTGACGAGGCGCCACGGTGGCGTCCGACCGGTTGCAGGGATCACTCGGGCGATAGACGGCGGCGGCCCCGGTTCACTGGGGACCCCGCTTCGAGGTCGAATCACTCGGAGCCGCTGCCCAAACTGGCATTGGGCCGATTGAGCTATTGTGGCCGGTTGCCGTCATGGCTCAGGAAGCGGCTACGGAGTAACCGCCTCGATGAACATGGCGAAGTCGCGGCGATCGACGTCATTGTCCCCCTGGAGGTCGGCGAGATCAAAATGGTCCTGCGTACAGCCAAGCGGCGGCGTGCTGACGTCCGGTCCGGCGAGACTTTCTGCCAGGAATGGATAGTCGTATGCATCAACGAAACCATCGGCCTTGAAATCCGCCGGTTCCCCGGTGCACTCCGCCCGGGGTACCCATCGGGGGCTGAGCCCCAGGCCGTCATGGCCACCTGCCAGATCGGCGACCGAGTTGCCGGAACCCTCCTCGAAATCCCAGTAGGCCACGGATTCGACTCCCCACCGGTGAGGCGGCACGTCATGTCCTGCTGAATCAGGGCCTGCGACCGGGCGGCACGCCAGATGCGCACGTCGTCGATGGCCCCCACGAAAAAGCGATGATAATCGGGGTTCTTGCTTTCGACGCCAATGGTGAGTTCCGTGGAAACGGAGGTGATCGGACCCTCCGTCGGCGTGACATCCCAAGCGCCGGTCAACGCCTGGCACTCGTCCAGAACGCCGTCACCATTGCAGCCAGTTGAGCTGGGCGTCGTGGTGTCGCTTCCATAAGTTGCGCTTGCTGCCGGGCTTGCGGAATCTTGGCGAAAACCGGCCGATTGTGCTCACGATCCGGAGGCGGTGAATAATGCCTGAAAGCCCCCGAAATCGAGAAGATCAACATCATTATCGCGATCCCTGTCGAACACGAGCAGACATCGCTCCGCGATGTCGTTCGACAAAGGCGGAGGCGAGGCCCCCGGACCGGCCATGCAGGCACTGAACATCGTGTAGTCGGTCAAGTCGACGTCTCCGTCATCGTCAAAATCACCCGGGGTAACACGCCCAGTGAACAACTGAGTAAATGAACACGCATCCGCGAGATCCACGTCTCCGTCCCTGTCGAAATCGAAAGTACTCATGCACTCCAAAAGCGAGGCCGCTTGTGGCTCGGGCGCCGCGCCGGGTCCAGACAGGCAGTCGGCGAACGACCGGTAATCCGCGTCATCAACGTCTCCATCGTCATCGACATCGCCGGTCAGCGTCGACAACACCAAGTACAGGACCGCCAGGCGAGGGCGAGAGTTCATGGTGGCCGCTTCGCTTGACCACGCCTCGACTCCATCAGTTCCAGTCGGAAGGACTATCCAACCGCGGTTGCCCGCAGGATCAGCGATCCAGGCTTGCACGCTGGTAGTCACATCGATGGTATGCAAGCCGATGCCCCCAGGTATGCTCAGGATTGGCGGGCCATACGCGTCCGCCTGGGTGCCGTCATCGCCGAAAGTGGCGTACGTGGTGGATTCATCCCAGTCCGCGAGGACCTCACAGAGTTCTCCCGCTTGACCGACGTTTCGCACATCTAAAGTCAGCATCGCAGACTGCACCGTGGCTCGAAGGGGAATCTGTCCTGCCCCGGCTCCGAAAAGGGAATCGAAACGAATGAGGGCGAGTGTCTCCTGGCCGGTCGAGCCTTCTGAGGCATCCCACTCCACCCACTCCCGTGAGCCTTCGGCGATCAATGGGGCGGATTGGCGCAGAAACGTATCCACCGTCCCAGTGTAGCCGTCAACCTCCTCCTGGAAGTTCTGCCAGACGGGAGCGAGTTCGCACGCGCCGGTTTGCGAATCGCAAAAGCGGCCGCCGAGGCAGTCGTCGTGACCGACGCATGTTCCCAGCACACACGTGTCCCGGCTCGTACAGGCCAAGCCATCGCTGCATTCCCACCCCTCGTGGGCTGGCCGAGGCTCGCACAGTCCTGTAGTCGGGAGGCACTCGCCCACGTTGCATTCGTCATCGAGCGCGGAACAATCTACTGGGATGCCTGGCACACATAGCCCAGCCGCGCACCACTCGGCACCGTTGCACGGATTACCGTCATCGCAATCGACATCTTCCAGGCAGTCCACACACGTGTCGGTTGCCTCATTGCAGAGTTC
Source organism: Phycisphaerae bacterium (assembly GCA_040235375.1). Classification (GTDB taxonomy): domain Bacteria; phylum Planctomycetota; class Phycisphaerae; order UBA1845; family UBA1845; genus JBECKQ01. The sequence goes on from JBECKQ010000010.1 coordinate 6,933, forward strand.
TCCGCTCAGACACGGCTCTGTGCCCGGCGTACACACTCCACCATCAAACGGGCACGTCTCACTGCCATTGCAGAACATACCATCGTCGCAGTCGACCGTGGCGGAGCAGGTGCCGTCGCTCGTAAACGTCCAAACGGCACTCGATGTCGTCGAGATGCCGTCGGAGACATCAACATACCACTCGTAAGTCATACCCGCGGCCCGTCCCGGCCAGGTTATGCTCACGTCGCTGTTCTGAACGATGGAGGTCAGAGTGCCGATGGTATGGAACGGTTCACCGCTGACCATGTTGTAGGGTAGCGTGAACTCGGCCGAGGTCGTGTTGCTGCCCATGACCGCATCGGATCCGTATTCATCAAGCCACGGGGAATACGTCGTGACATTAATGACGTTACCCGACTTCGAAAACTCCAGGATGCGCAACCAGCCATCACCGCCGTTCGCCAGGCCCTGATAATTGGCCAGCAGTGTATACACGGTCTGGCCCTGGTACACGTCGATCCGACGGCCTTCCCCGTGCCTGTGCCCGCAGAGCATCAGGAACAGGTTCGGGTTGGCCTTTAGCGCGTTATAGGTCATCTGGCCTTGGGTGCTGAAGGGCGCCCCGTCACCGATGTTCATGAAGTAGTGGCCGACCAGGATGGCCCGGTGGTGGCTGTAGGTCTTCAGGAGACTGTCGGCCCAGGCCAGGACGTCGCTGTCCGGTGTTGGGTCGTACTCGAAACTGACAACGATGAAGTCCATGCCGCTCCCGCGGAAGAACCCATAGTTGTTGTCATTATTCTGCAAGGGATAATGTCCGCCGTAGTAGTCACGGCCTACAAACCGATTAACGCCGAACCAGTTGTTGAAGTACGCGGTTCCATCGGGGTCCCCCAAAGGTGACTGATCATGGTTACCCGGCAACACCCCGTAAGGAATTCCGTACTCAAGCGTCGTGGTCGCGGCGTCCTCCAGTTGGGCCATGGCCGCATCGGCATTGACCCATTGAGAAATCTGACTTGCTACGTTCACCACATCTCCGCAATGGGCCACGTATCGGATGTTGAGAACATCGCGGTTTGCAACGATCCAAGCGGTTTGGCTCATGAAAATCGCCGGGAAATTCTGTGCGTAATACTGACTGTCCGGGATCTGGATGATCGTGAAGCGGTCGTTCTCCTCCGGTTCGGCCAGCCGACCATAGAACGTCACGTCCAGCAGATCGGTGTCGGGATCACTGATATGAACACCCAGGAGCGCAGCGGCCGGAATGCCCGTGGCCCCGTCCGCGGGGAAGTTGAGATTCGGCGAGTCCGGTGGCTCTTCGCCTGCTGCACCGATGGCGACGCTCTTTTTCGACGGTACGGCCGCGGACCCGCCCGAACTCCCGACTGTCGCGGTCCTTGCGTAATCCGCGGGAGCACACAGTACAAGAACGGCCAGCCACCATTGCACCGTCGGCATTATCGGCGAATGCTTGGGGACGGCCAGCGTGCGCTCGATTCCGTAGCCGTGCTGGTAGTGGTTGTGCTGAGCCATCCAGTCGACCTCGATGCAGGGTCAACG
>JBECKQ010000075.1:0-3193 GCA_040235375.1 Phycisphaerae bacterium
CCATTCGCACAGGTTCATGCGTGGAGCGTCGGTGGGCCCGCCGAGGCGGGTCGCCAGTCTTTCCGTTTCAACGTGCGGTCGCTGTCACGCTTCGAAGGTAAGGCCAGCGAAGCGGTGACCGATCTGCTCGACCTCGCCGCCACGCGTGACGTTATCGTCGTCTGCGACAACGACGGCGAGCGCAAGCGGTTGGGGCAACTGATCGCCGAGACCGCGCCTTCCTCGCCGGCGTCGTTGCAGATCACCATCGGCCACGTCAGCCGGGGCTTCGAATGGGTCGAGGCGCGAACGGCCATCGTCGGTCACCACGAGATCTTCCATCGCATTCAGCAGCGCCGGCGCGTCCGGCGAACGGAGGCGGTACGGCCGCTCGAAAGCTGGCTCGACTTGCAGCCAGGCGACATCGTTGTGCACGCCACGCACGGCATCGCCCGGTTCCGCAGCATGAAACCGATGCCCAAAGGCGAGACGGGCAAGTACGAGGAGTTTTTGAAGCTCGAGTTCGCCGACAAGGCCGTGCTGCACGTGCCGGTCTCGCAGATCGACCTGGTACAGAAGTACGTGGGCGCCGGGCACGCCCGTCCGCAATTGTCCAAGCTCGGCGGTCAGCGCTGGTCGAAGACAAAGGAGAAGGTCGGCGAGGCCGTCGCCGAGCTGGCCGAGTCGCTGCTGCGAATTCAGGCGGCCCGCGAGGCGAACCCCGGCACCGCGTATCCGGGAGACACCGAATGGCAACGCGAGTTCGAGGAGTCGTTCCCCTACCAGGAGACGGAAGACCAGATCATCGTCGGCGAGGAGCTCAAGAACGATCTACGCCGGCAGCGACCGATGGATCGGCTCCTCTGCGGCGACGTGGGCTACGGTAAGACGGAGCTCGCCGTGCGGGCGGCGTTCAAGGTGATCGAGTACGGCCGGCAGGCGGCGGTGCTCGTGCCGACGACGGTGCTGGCCGAGCAGCACTATCGCACGTTCTCCGAGCGGCTCGCGGATTACCCGTTCGAGGTTCGGTGCCTCTCGCGGTTCCGCACCGGCGGCGAGCAGAAGCGGATCATCGAGGACGTCAAGAAAGGCCGCGTCGACGTCGTGATCGGTACGCACCGTCTGCTCAGCAAGGACGTGGCCTTCGCCGACCTGGGGCTCGTCGTGATCGACGAGGAGCAGCGCTTCGGCGTCGAGCACAAGGAGCGGCTGAAACAACTGCGCGACACGGTTGACGTGCTGACCATGACGGCCACGCCGATCCCGCGGACGCTGCACATGGCCATGCTCGGCATCCGCGATATTTCGTCGCTGGCCACGCCGCCGGTCGATCGACGCAGCATCGCGACACAGGTGTGCCACTTCAACGACCAGCTCATCCGCGACGCGATTATCCGCGAGATGAACCGCGACGGACAGGTGTTCATCGTACACAACTACGTCCGCTCGATCGACGCGATCGCCGATCGCGTCCGGCGCGTCGTGCCCGAGTGTCGCGTGCTTGTGGGCCACGGGCAGATGCCCGACGGCGCCCTCGAAAAGGTCATGCACCGGTTCGTCAATCGCGAGGCCGACGTGCTGGTCGCCACGACGATCATCGAGAGCGGCATCGACATCCCGTCGGCCAATACGATTCTGATCAACCGCGCTGACCGCTACGGCCTCGCCGACCTGCACCAGCTTCGCGGCCGGGTCGGCCGGTCGAACCATCGCGCCTATTGCTACCTGTTGTTGCCGGGTGATCGCCCGGTGACGCCTAAGGCGGCGCGGCGGCTCAAGTCCATCGAGGAGTTCAGCGAGCTGGGGGCCGGGTTCCAGATTGCGATGCGCGACCTGGAAATCCGCGGGGCGGGCAACATTCTCGGCCCGCAGCAGAGCGGGCATATCGCGGCGGTCGGGTATGACATGTACTGCCAGCTTCTGGAGGGTGCGGTCCGCCGGCTGCGCAACGAACCGGAGCCGCTGACCGCTCCCGTGCATCTCGAGCTGGGCGTCGAGGCGTACATCCCGCGGCAGTACATTCCGTCGGAGCGGGCGCGGATCGACATCTACCGGCGGACGGTCGCCTGCCGCACGCCGGAGGAGCTCGAACAGCTCGAGAAGGACCTGGTCGATGCGTTCGGGCAGTTTCCGCCGCCCGTCACACGGCTTGTCGAGCTGGCGGAGATTCGCGTGCGGGCGCGGCGCTGGCAGATTCGCTCGATTCTCGCCCAAGAGCCTGATATCGTGTTCAGCGTGTGCGACCTGGCGAAGGTGCAGGCGCTCTTCGCCGACGCGCCCGGTTCGGTGCGCATGCCCGATCCGCGTACGATACACCTGCGGCTGCGGCCGGCGTACTTCGAACCGCCGACGCTGCTGGCATTTCTCCGACGGATGCTGGCGAAGGATGTGGCGGTCGTCGGCGGCGCTGCGGTTGGAACGTCGGAATAAACGGCAGTAGACTGCCGGGATACGCAACCTTCATTCGAGAGTCGTGAGATTGTCATACTATCGACTTGCGAGCGGCCAGTTGCGACCCAAGCGAAGTTGTTGGCCTTTCGTCACCGCCTGCCTGACCGTAGGCCTGCTTTTTGCGGCGGGTTGTTCGGGCTCGAAGAAGAAGGATGAGCAGAAGCCCGGCGCGCCACCGCCGCGGCCGGCCGCCGAGGCGCAGCAGATCGCCGCCGCGCGTACGGAGCTCATGGAAGAGGATTCGCCGGATGATGATGAGCTCGCGCCGGTTTCCGTGCTGTTCGTGAACGGTGACGCGATTACCGTCGATGACATTCTCAAGTGGATTCGGCCGGAGCTCGAGAAGATGGCCAAAGGGCTGCCGGCGGATCAGTACGAGGAGCGATTGCTGCAAATCTCGCGGGACGCGGTGCGGGCGCGAGTCGAGACCCAGCTCATCTACCAGGTCGCGAACCGCAGGATGAAGAAGCCGGAGCTCGAGCGGCTCGAGCAGTATATCGATACCCGTATCCGCGAGACGGTCAACAAGGACTACGGCGGCCGGCAGACGCGGTATGAGGAAGCCCTCAAGGAGCGGGGGCTCACGCCGGCCGAGGATCGCGAGCGCATCCGCCGCGAGGTGCTGGTCACTTCGTACCTTCAGGGAACGATCGGGCAGAAGGTCTCCGAGCCTACGCGGCAGGAGCTGGAAGAGGTCTACAAGGCCGTCCAGGCCGACGCTCGCGACAAGGAGCGCCGGCAAATGCTGCTGATCGACGTGCCG
>JBECKQ010000104.1:0-4658 GCA_040235375.1 Phycisphaerae bacterium
CGCTCGCCCGCGAAGCGACGTTGTACGAAAACGCTCACGCGGTCACGAGCTGGACGCTCACGTCGCACGCGAGCATGTTCACCGGGCTCTATCCGGCCGCCCACAAGGTCATCTGGCCGGAGGATAAGCTGGGCGACGGCTATGAGACGGTCGCGGAGATACTCGCGGCCGGCGGCTATCAGACGGCGGCCGCGGTCAGCGGCGAGTACCTGAAGAAGCGCCACCAGCTCGATCAAGGCTTCGAGGTTTACGACGACGATCCCATCCGCAAGCCGGGCACCAGGCCCCGCGACGACGTGACCAACCCGCAGATGGAGAAGGCGTGGCGCCGTTTCCTGCTGGAGAAGCGCGACAAGCAGAGGCCGTTCTTCCTGTTCCTGTACTTCTGGGATCCGCACCACCACTACGTGCCGCCGCCGCCGTACGACTCGATGTTTGTTCCGCCGGGAGCGGAGCCGATCGCGATCGAGCGGATCAAGTACCACCCGCTGTTCAAGCTGGGCAAAAACATCTCCCCGGCTCAGCTCGAATACGTGAAGGCGCAGTATGACGGGGAAATCCGCTGGACGGACGAGCACATTGGCCACCTGTGGAAACTGCTGCGCGAGCAGGGCCTGTGGGACAACACGGCCATCATCGTAACGGCCGACCACGGCGAGGAGTTCTTCGACCACGGCCACAACTCGCACAAGAACACGCTGTACGAAGAGGTGCTGCACGTGCCGCTGATCGTCAAGCTTCCCCACCAGCAGAGCGCGGCCCGCGACGATCGGCTGGTGAACCTGATCGATCTGTTCCCGACGGTGCTCAATCTGACGGGGTGCAGCGCTTCGCAGCCGTACAACGGGCGGTCCCTGCTGGAAGACGCCGAGACGGATCATCCCACGTTCTTCGATCTGCAGACGTTCTGGAGCTTCACAAACCGCCGGACGAAGGAGTCGTGGAAAGAGGCGGAGCGCTGGCTGGCGGTGCGCGAGGGACCGTACAAGCTGATTCACGTTCAGCCGGTGATGGGGGAGGGTCTGCAGGAGCGGTGGGAGATGTACGACCTGGCCGCGGACCCGGGCGAGCATCACCCGATCACGGAGGGGCACGAGGACGTGCGCGAGCGGCTCACCGGCCGGCTCGACCAGTGGTGGTCGGCGATGACCGCGCTGGGCGAGAAATGGGAGGCCGGCGGCACCGTAAAGCTGTCGCCGGAAGAGGAAGAACGGCTCCGCTCGCTTGGGTATTTGCCATAATCCATCCGCCAGGTTTACCAACCGGGAAATCGCACGAGGGTGCCGAAGCGGGAGCTGCGCCCGCCTTGCGGCCCATAAACGGCCATTTACATTGAACTCGTACCTTCCGGTGCCGATATCTTAGGGTAAAGGCAGGTGGTAACCGGGGCGGCAGCTGCGCGCGAGGTGCCAGCGGTGCTGATGATTCCGCAGGACAACTTGAAACCGGGCATGGTGCTGGCCAAGGCCATCTACCACCCGTTGTGCAACCAGTGTGTCCTCCTCACCAAGGGTACGGTGCTCAACGGCGAGTACATCAAGCGGCTGACCGAGCTCGACGTGACCCACGCTTGGATCGACTTCCCGGGAGTCGAGGAGCTGGACCACGCGGTCAACGACCGCATATGCGAAGACCACATGCGGCTATACGAGGTGCTCAACCAATCGGTGGACACGCTCGAGCGCCGCGTGGAGGTGAAGATCAACCTGCACCTCTACAAGAAAGCCGTGCGCTACATGCTGGCGCACATCGTCGAAGACCCGGACCACGAACTGCTCACCCACCAGCTTGCCACGTGCCGATCGCTGCTGCCCGGGCACTCGGCCAACTGCTCCTACCTGGCCCTCCTGATCGGCGCGCACATGACCGGATACCTCCGCCACCAGCGAGCCGCGCTGCCCGCCAACGTCGCGGAGAACACCAGCGAGCTGGGCGTCGGCGCGCTGCTGCACGACATCGGCAAGATGCAGATGCCCGACGACTTGCAGCGCAAGTGCGTCCTCGACGCGGAATCGACCTGGCCGGAGTATCGCTACCACGTGCGCGTCGGCTACGAGCAGGCGCGCGAGCATATCTCTGTCGTGGCGGCCAACGTGATCCTCAATCATCACCAGCGCTTCGACGGCCGCGGCTTTCCGCCGCGAGAGTCGCGCCACGGCCAGGCGACCGCCATGCCGTTGGCCGAACGGCAGATACATATCTTCGCCCGCATCGTGGCCGTTGTAGACGCGTTCGATCACCTGCTGTGCCCCGCCGGCCAGCCGGTCCCGACGATCAAGGCGATCCACGCGCTCAAGAGCCCGGCGTTCGCGGGATGGTTCGACCCCGTCGTGGTCGAAACGCTCATGCGGCTGGTGCCGCCTTTCCAGGTGGGCAGCGTGGTGACGCTGTCGGATGGCAACGAAGCGGTCGTGATCAGCAACAATCCGGAAGCCCCCTGCCGGCCGGTGGTGAAGATCATCACCGGGCGAATCGGCGACGCCAGCACCCGCATCAGCGAGCGGCGGCTCGATCTGCGCATGTGCCGGAACATCTCGATCGTGGCGACGGACGGCATCGACGTTCGCAAGTACGTCTTCACCGGCGAGTTGGAACCGGTGTAGTTCACGTCCGCGAATGGGCCAATGCACGCCCCGTCTTCAAACTGAGAAAAGCGCGTAAGTCCCGCTGCTTGCAGGACCACGCGGAGCGCTGGTAAAATCCGCCGCGACGTCGCGGGTGTAGCTCAATTGGTAGAGCATCAGCCTTCCAAGCTGAATGTTGAGGGTTCGAGCCCCTTCGCCCGCTGATCTGACAATGGACGCCCCTGGTTGACAGGAGTTGACCAGAGGCGTCTCTCGTTCCACCCCGGCGCAACTTGCGCCACCCGGCCAATCCCCGTTTCGCCTCGACCGAAGCACGGGCCGACCGCTGCGCTACACGGCTTTCGCCACACCCGCCCGGTCAGCGCAGCGCGCGGAACTCGGCGGCGATCACGTGGGGGTTCTTCGTGCGCGCGTTGCGGATCGTCCGCAGGATGCAGGCCTCCGCGAAGCCCGCGGCGCGGAGCTCGTCGAGGAAGGTCACGCCTTCCTTGGCGCCCGCCACTCAGGCGAACCAGTTCGTCGGGCACGTGTGCTCACCCTCGGGCAGCGCCGCTGCGAGAATAAGCTCCGCACCGAAGACCATTCCACCCCGCCGCATGACGCGGGTCAGCTCGCCCAAGATCTCAGCACGTCGACGGTTCAGGTTGAAAATGCCGTTGACGAGCACGACGTCGATCGCTGAATCCGGGAGCGGCAGGCGCTCCGCATCAGCGTGCACCAGCTCAATGTTGCGTGCACCGGCCTCGCGTTCGGCGCGACTCGCCCGCTCGAGCATGCTGTCGCTGAAATCGAGGCCGCAGACCTTTCCGCCCGCGCCGGTTCGTCGAGACGCAATCAGTGCATCAAGCCCGGCCCCGCAGCCGAGGTCGAGCACGGTGCTCCCCTCCACGATATCGGCGAAGAGAGAGACATTGGAGACGCCCGCAAAGGCATCCACGGCGCTGGCCGGCAGCGAATCGAGCAGGCCGCCGGGATAGCCGAGACTCTCCGCAAACTCGCGCCCGACCGGGAACGGGTGCTTTCCGGCAGGCTGCCGGGCGGCCGCGGAATACGCCTCGCACACGGCGGCGCGCAGACCTGCGTCCGTGATCATGGTTCCGCTCCAGATTTCGGGCTCGCCGGTCGGCCTGTTGCACGGCCCGCCGGCCGCTGACCGACAGCGGCCGTACGCGTACGCTGGCCTCCGACGTGCCTCGCCTCACACGGGACTGTACGCGGGCTGGCCTCATGCGTACAATGAGTTGTTCTTATTGATATGATGCGTTTTTGTTATGGACGCGCCATGAACGTGGAGCTCGTGCGGTCGTTCCTGGCCGTGAGCCGGCATCTGAACTTCACCCGGGCGGCGGACGAGCTGCGGCTGACCCAGCCCGCAGTCTCCCGGCAGATTGCCCAGCTCGAACGGGATCTGGATGCGATCCTGTTTGAACGCCTGGGGCGATCCGTGTACCTCACCGACGCAGGTCGGCGGCTCGTTCCCCTGGCCGAGCAGTTGCTGGGACAGATGGCTCGCGTCGTGGAGGCGATGCGCGGCGACGCCGCACGCGGCAGCCTGCGTATCGGCGCAAGCACGACGCCGGGGTACTACCTTCTTCCACCGGTCCTGGGGCGGTTTCATCAGAACCATCCAGTGGTAGAGTTGCATTTCGAAGTCGCCGACTCACTGGCCATCGAACGTCGCATCATGGGCAACGAGCTGGACCTGGGTTTCATCGGCGCGCCGCTCGTGAACGAGGCGCTCGCTTCGGAGGCGATTGCCCACGACGAGATCGTCTGTTTCTGCAGCGCCAATCCGGCTCAGGGAAGCAGGCGGCGCTGGACTACGAAGGCACTGACGGACGCCACCTGGATCGTTCGGGAGCCCGGTTCGGCGACGCGCCGCCTGTTCGAACAGCGGCTCGCGGCTGTCGGAATCGAGATGCACAGCCTCATTGAGCTTCATTCTCCCGAGGGTATCAAGGCCCTCGTGCGCGCCGGAATGGGAATCTCCTTCATGTCCATCCGCGGAATCGAACGGGAATTGCAAAGCGGGGAGCTGAAGCGAATCGAGGTGCGCGGCCTGAGGCTCACGCG
>JBECKQ010000230.1:0-7326 GCA_040235375.1 Phycisphaerae bacterium
GATTGTCGGTGGCGTCGAGGTCGAGCACGATCCGCTCCGGCGGGTTGTTGTGCGCCTGGATGAACAGGTCGATGAAGAGGCGCTGGACCGACTGCTCGTCGATTACGATCTTCTTGTAACGGTCATCCGAAGACGCATCAGCCGGCGTCAGCTCCAGACGATTGAGCGTGCTCTTGCCGGCCAGCGCCTTGCCTCGGTCGCCGCAGGCACGGCGGTCCTGCCCGGTGGGATCCTTCTTGCCGACCAGGACGGCCATCAGCGGATCGTGGCGCAGCTCGTCGTGGTCGTTGAGGTCCTCGTACCCGTGGGCCAGGCCGTAAACCCGCTGGGCAACCAGCTCCGGGACCGAATGCTCGATCCGATCCGGATCGCGGTAGTCGGTGAAGCAGGCGGAGAACTGTTCAATCACGCGGGCGACGCGTTCCGTCTCGCGAAGCAGCAGGCCGCCGCCGTCTGAGGTGATGTGTCCGCCGTCAAATGAACCGGCAACGTCGCGTCGTCCGAGGGGGTGGAAAGGAAAGCACTTTTGAGTACACTCTGTCGTCATAAGGCCGTGACCTCCGTGTCGAAAACGCTGCGGGAACAACAGTCTTTTTCGCACAGAGGGCGGCCTTTTTCAATTCTTCTGGCGAGAAATGGCGGCTAATAGCCCAACAGCCTATTCCACGAAAATCCACCGATAGACGGTGTTTTTCCAGCACTGACCTAGAAGGTGATCTCGACGCGGTTGCGGCCGTCGCTCTTGGCGTCGTACAGACATTCATCCGCGCGCTGGATCAGCTCTTCGCCCGTCACGACTTCCTCGGCGAAGCTGACGTGGGCGGCACCGAGACTGGCGGTGACCGTCAGCTCGCGCCCACCGTGCGTGAAGCGGATGCGAGCGATGTTCTTGCGAATGTCCTCGGCGAACTCGCGCAGCTCGCGGGCGTTCGTTTCGGTGACGATAAAGGCGAACTCCTCGCCGCCGTAGCGCGCCGCGAAGCGCGGCCCTTCCGAGACCTTCTTGAGCGTCTTGCCGACAGCCTTGAGCATCTCGTCGCCGACCAGGTGGCCGTACGTGTCGTTGAGCCGCTTGAAGTGATCGAGATCGATGATAATGAGCCCCACGTCGCTACGCGACGACTCCGCCTTTTCCAGCGTTTGCGCCAGTTGTTCGTCGAACGCCTGGCGGTTGGCGATGCCGGTGAGCTTGTCGGTGTTGGCTTTGGCCTGAAGGCTCTCGTTGAGCTGGCTGAGCGTTTGCAGCTTAGAACGGGCCTCATGCTCGCGCGACTCGGCCATGGCGCGGTCGTGCTCCGCGCTCATCGAGAGCTGAGCGAGCTGGATCATCGCTCCCTGGCGCATGTCCTCGTATGACACTTCCTCGCCCGCGTCCACGCTGAAGAGTTCCGCCGTCTCGCGAACGTTGTCATTGATCGCCTCGAACACGCCGTCGAGGGCATCGTTCTGGATGCCGACCAGCGCGGTCACGTTCCCCCACACGCCAGCGAACTCGTCCGATCCCGTATCGCCGGTAAAGAGCTCGGCGATCTCCGACGCCGCCCAGAGCACCGCGGCCAGCGACCTGGACCGCGGATCGAGCGTTTCAAAACCATCTCCATGATGCGCCGCCACGGCGTGGCACAGCACCTCGGGCATGCTCCACTTGTCGAGCATCATGGCGCTGATCTGCGCGTGCGTCACGCCCACGATCGCCTGCTCGAGATCCTGGATTCGCCCGCCGTGCTCCTCGTGCGCTTCGACAACCGGCCGGTATATGCCGTCCGGGTGGCGCTCCGCTGCGACCATGCCGATGTCGCACAGCAGGCCGCCGACGAACGCCTCGTCACGCCGCACGTCGCTCGCGACCACGGCAAGCTGCCGTGCCGCCACCGCCGCCGACAGCGAACGCCGCCAGTAGCGCGCGTAATCGAACCCGCTGTTCGACTTGTCCTTCATCGCGTCAACCAGGGAAAACCCGAGCGACATGATCTTCGCGGTACGCAGGCCCAGCACGACCATCGCCTGCTGGATGGACGCCACCTTCTTGCTCATGCCGAACAGCGACGAGTTGGCCACCTTGAGCATCTTCGCAGTCAGCGCGGGATCGTTGCAGATAACATCGGCTACGTCCTGGATGCGCACGTCCCGCTCGCGGCACAGCTCGAGAACCTTGAACGCCACCAGGGGCATCGACGGAAGCGATTCCGAATTGATGATCGACTCGAGCATCGTGGTATTCACAAACGTGGCCTCCTCGACCGGAGTCTTGTGCGCCGCTGTGCGCCTTCAGCTCTGCCCGTCGCACTCGTCCGTGCAATTTGATGGCAGGCGATCCATTTCATTGAGCGCCACCGGCCACACGCCCGGGGAGCGGGCCGCCGTCTCATCCTTGAATCGGCCTATCAGTGGCGGCGCTTTCGCAGCGGAGTTGGCGAAACGCCGCGCGGCGCGCGCCGCGCCGGTGTTCGGCGAAACAGTGAGCCGCCGTACAAATGCCGCACGCGTACGGTGCTCTGATTGCCTGGTAGAACGTCGAAAAACAGGGCTTTTATCGGACGCTCACCTGCTGCCTGTTCGGCGCCGCTGTTATTCTTAAAGCAATGTGAACAGCACGCCGATGTAGACGCATTCGTATGCCTGGAATTTGTGTTACGCAGGCCGCTGAACTGGAGATTTCTCAATGGCAGCAGGAAAGAAAATTACCTATCCCTATCTCCGCAACCAGTTGCAGAACAAGGTCAGTGCCTACAAGACGCTGATGTCGCAGACGACCGGATCGAGCAAGTATCCGCGCCCCACGCCGACCCAGATCAACTCGTTCTGCAAGTACGTCGACAAGGGCGCTTCGCTGCACTACGTGAGCAAAACGCAGCTCAATCGGTGGGCCGGCCAGTCTCGCAACTGGACCACCAGCTCGTGCAAAACCGTGCTGTGCAATCGTTACGGCAAGAACGCCATCAAGGCGGTCGCGCCGAACAAGACCGGCGGCTGGATTGTCGCCACGATGCCGACCTTCAAAAGCAAGACATTCAACTTCTAGGTGCCCCCCACTGCGACCGGCAGGTCGCGGCGCACCAAACTCGAACAGAGCCCGCGTGACACAACCGGCACTTGGGGCGACTGCTTCCGCGGTCGCCCGCTTTTATGCGCTGCGGTCCCTTCAGTGCCCGTCGGGGCGGAATGCAACCTTCATGACATCGCTGCTGCCGCGACGCTGCAGTGCCGTCAGCGCTTGTCGATACTCCGCCAGCGGGTAGACGTGCGTCAGCAGGCCGTCGACCTTCAGCTTGCCTCCGCGAATGAGCTCGAGAACCCAGTCGTACGTGTGCATCCGACCGCCATCGCGATGCTCCATCTGCCGCCCGTTGGCTCCAACCACGTGCAGCTCGCTGAACCACAGCGACGTCAGGTCGAGGAGGCCGAAGTGCGACGTCCCGATCAGCACGACAGCACCTCGCCGCTGGCAGAACTTCATCGCATCCGTAAAGCTCGACGTGGTGCCGACGCAGTCGTAGACGACCTCCGCGCCGCCGGTCATGTTCTGATTGCCGTAGCTGCCGGTCACGCGCTCGGCCCTCAGCGCGGCGGCCACGCGGTCAAACCGCACCGCGTTCGACGTGCCCCGAGGGACCAGAACGGTGCTGTCGGCGCCGGCGTCTCGGGCGCGCCGCGCCTGGTGTTCGTGACGAACCAGCGACACCACCTCGTTCCCGTAACCCAGCGCCCGCAGCGTCAGCACAACGCCCAAGCCGATGATCCCTCCGCCGAGCACGAGCACCCGCTCCCCGTCCTGCGGAGGGCGGCGAAGCAGCCCGTGCATGCTCGACGCCAGCGGATCGACGAGCACGGCCTGCTCGTCCGTCACTTCCGCAGGAACCGCGTGCAGTTGGGACTGATGGGCGACGAACTTTGACGCCCAACTCCCCGAGGTCAGCCGATTCCCGCCGATCATGACCCCCGGTGGTATCCGGTCATCCCCGGCAAAACGCTCGCACAGCGAAAACCGCCCCTCGCGACACGGCCCGCATGGCGGCAGCCCCCGCGGAACGCACGACAGCGCCGGCTCCACGACTACCCGATCGCCCGTTCGCCAGTTCTGCACCGCCTCCCCGACCGTCTCGATTACGGCGACGTTCTCGTGCCCCAGCACCGCCGGAAAGCTGCTCAGTGCCCGCAGAATGCTCGCGGGATGCACCCGCTGCGTGATGGATGCCAGGTCGGTCCCGCAAATCCCTCCGAGAACCGTGCGCAGGCGCACCCAGTCCGGCCCCGGCAGCTCTGGCTCGCTCACCTCACGATACTGCAGATTCGAAATCCTGGACCAGAACACCGATGGCGCCAGTAGTCCCAGCGCTTTGCACGCGAGCCATCGTGCAGGTTTGATGTCCAGCAGCAGTGCCTTCATATCGAGCGACCCAGGCCAAGCACCGGCCCGCCTGCACGAAACCGGTCCGATAAGCCTCCCGACAGTGTAGCTGATACGTCGATAATTCGTAGCCTTCGGGACCGATATCCTTCAGTCATTCAACCCGAATCGACGATAAACCGGTGCTCCCGCGTACCGTTGCGAAAGGAATGGTCCGATGTCACCTCGCACCACCACACCGCTAGTGCGGTTCTTGCGTGAAGAAGCCCACCGCCTCGACGTAGCCCTCGGTTGCTCAGCGGCATGGAAGGACTACTCACCAGTGTCGCCGGAGAAAGTCGCCGGAATGCGGCTGCCGATCGAATTCGACGGATCGGTGTGGTCGGCGGAGATAAGAGAGGTGGCGGACGATCACGTGGAGTTGATGGTCGATCGGGAAGCCGTCGGCCGGCTCGACGCCCAGGGCAGAGCGACGATTCGCTTCCAACCGGAAAACGGTCGTATGCAAGCCGCGATCGGCCGCATTTCGTCCATCCGCCCCGCCGGCGACCAGATCCTGCTGGATTTTCGCCCGGTGTAGCGAAGGGTCGAGCGCGAGCAACCGTTCAAACGGTGTCAACCGCAGTCCAGTCATTGGCAAATTGCACGGTCTGGCATAGCCAAGGTAGCGTCGCCTACGGCGAGCGAAGCACTGCGCCGCCTGGCCGTGGCCCGCCAGACGACGTCGGTGTCCAGAGGCGATACCACGGCCTGCCTTCGTCAGACCCTGCCACCCAACCGGCGCAGGGGGGTTAACTCGGCGTCAGCTCCACTTCGCGCCGGGGATGCGACGACGGCGCCGACGACAGCCAGTCCGCGATCCGCTCCACCGCCACGATGATCCGATCGCACCACCGTCGTGTGAAGTCCGGCGGAAGCTCGTCGTGCAAGGGAATGTTCTCGCTGGCCGCCAGCGCTCTGCCGCCGTCGAAGTCGACGAACGCCAGCCTGGCCGTCAACTCGCTTTCCGGCCGGGCAAACGCCGCCCCGGGGAGGACGGCCACCCCGGTCTCATCGAGCAGACGTTCCGCCAGTGTGGGACCGTCTGTTATGCCTCGCTTGGCCAGTTGCTCGCGAAACGGTGAGAAGTCGGCGAACAGATAAAACGCCCCCGCCGGAGCGTGTACGCGCACACCGGCGGCGCGGAGAATTTCCACGCATTCCTCCCCCAGCGTCGCCAGGATCCGCCGCGTGTGCCACAGGTACCGCTGAATATCCACACTGCAGCGGAACGCCTGCACCGCCGCATACTGGATCGGTGCGCAGACCGACGTGTACGTCTCGCTGGCCACGCTCGCTACCGCCTCCAACAGCCAGTAGAGCTCGGGCGGGAAGTGGAACGTCCCCAGGCGCCATCCACCCGCCCCGCACCACTTGGATAACCCGGAACTGACGATTGTCCCCTCCGGGTAGTAACGGGCAATCGACACGTGGTCGCCCTTGAAGTGGAGCTGCCCGTAAATCTCGTCCGACAGGATGATGGTCTGGAACCGGCGGGCTACGTCGGCAATCTCCTTCAGCTCGTCTTCCGTGTAGGTCTGGCCGGTCGGGTTGCCAGGATAGTTGAGCACGAGAAGACGCGGGCGGTAGTCGTCGTCGTCATCCGCGAAGGACCACAGAAGCTGGTCCGCCGTTACTTTCCACCCCTGCTCGAACGACCGCGGGATGATTCCGACCTTCCGGCCGATGATCCGCGCCTGCGGCAGGTACGAGACCCAGCACGGCGTGGTGACGATGATCTCGCCGTAGTACACGAGCTGGACGAGGAACATCAGCTCCTTCGAGCCCGGCCCGATAATGACCCCGTCAGGATGCGCCTCGATGTGGTCATGCTGGCGGTGGAACTCCGCCACGGCCTGCCGCAGCGCCGGCAGCCCCTTCACCGGGAGGTAGTCCTTCTCCGGTGCGGAGAGACGCAGTGCCTCCACCACGCAGTCCGGCACGGGGAACGGCGACTGCCCCAAGCCGAGCCGGTAGACCGTCCGCCCGCGCTCCCGCAGCAGACGCGACCGCTCATTGATCGCCAGGGTCGCCGACTCACCCAGCCCACGGACGTTCAGGTTCAGGCTGACGGGCTTCTGAGCATTCATGACCTCACCGTTTGATCGACATGCGTCCGGCTCGTGCCGCCCCGAGCCTGCGAGCGCGCTACCGGCGCGGCAGTGCCTTGCCATTCCTCATCGTCTCATCTAAGTCGTCAACGCCATCTTTTTCCAGCGGAGGGGGCTCGATCGCCGACTCCACCCCGTCGGCGACAACGGACGAACCTCTAACGGTATCAAAATCGACGTTCCATACCAAGATGAAGTTTGCGAAATACCTCGCTAATCGACACTTCCGCGGGTCGCTGTCGCATTGCGACACTTGGGCCTCGGGGGCCGGACTCGGCCAATCACCCCGTCGGGCCGGCTGGCGCAATCCCATGGAAGAACGACCCGGCGAATCTATGATTATGTGGAAAGTGGAATGTCGTCCGGTCCTTGGTTGGCTGGAGCGTACATGCCGGCGTGCCCGGCGGATCGAGCATCGACCGCCGAAGGACGGCTCGCGGACTGCGACGCCGCCCCTGCCTGGATACCCACCAACCGATGGACATCACCGGCGAGTTGTCAGTGCCAAGGCGCCGTGTCTCGTCGCGACGGCGGGCGGCCGCCGCGCGCCGGTCCGCCGCCGAAACGATCCTGCTAGACAGAATATCCGATACGCAGTCCCCGTTCGCACGGCGTTGTTGAGTGCGCGCGATTCTGGGATACTGCTCGCCTTATAAGGGTTTTTGACATGCAAAAGGGCGCATCTGCGATGGACAAGAAGGCCTTCAACCCGTTTCACATGGCTCAGGCCCAGTTCGACAAGGTCGCCGAACTCCTCGGCCTCGAGCCGGCCGCGCGCGAGCTGCTCCGCAACCCGATGCGCGAGTACCACTTCAGCATTCCCGTGCG
>JBECKQ010000265.1:0-7961 GCA_040235375.1 Phycisphaerae bacterium
GCGCCGCCGGCGGCGCTCTTGCGCCTTGGCTGCTTCATGTTCACACCGGCCTTGCGCAGGCGGTTGATGAGCCCGCGGCCTTCCGGCGACGCGAAGAACGAGTGGACGCTGTCGGCCAGCTCCGGGCCGATGCCCTCGACGGCGAGCAGGTCGTCAACGCTCGCGCTCAAGAGGCTGTCGATGTCGCCGAAATGTTCGGCGAGCAGCTCGCCCGTCGTGCCACCGACGTGGCGAATGTTGAGCGCCGCCAGCACCTTGGCGAGCGGTTTTTCCTTGCTCTTCTCGATCGCCTCCAGAAGATTGTCAACGCTTTTCTCGCCCATGCGCTCGAGGGCGATGAGCTCGTCGCGCTTCTCGTGAAGGTGGTACAAATCGGCGCAGTCTTTCGCGAAGTCCTTCTCGACGATCTGCTCGACGAGGGCCTCGCCGGCGCCTTCGATGTCCATCTGGTCGCGGCCGCAATAATAGAGCAGGCGCTCCTTGCGCTGGGCGACGCACTGGGGGTTGATGCAGCGCAGGTACACGCCGCCCTCGTCCTTGACCACGCGATGCCCGCAGACCGGGCACTTCGTCGGCCGCTCGACTTTCTTCGCGTTCTTCGGCCGCTTCTCGACGACGACGCGGATCACCTGCGGGATGATCTCGCCGGCCTTCTCGACGACGACCGTGTCGCCGACGTGCAGGTCAAGCCGATCGACCTGGTCGAAATTGTGCAGCGACGCGTGACGCACGGTGGTGCCGGAAAGCTGCATGGGATCCATGATGGCCCGCGGCGTGATGGTGCCCAGCTTGCCGACCTGGAAGTCGACCTCACGCACGATGCTCTCCGCCTGCTCGGCGGCGAACTTGTAGGCGATGCACCAGCGCGGGTACTTGCTGGTCGCGCCGAGGGCGTCGCGCTGGGCGAGCGAATCGACCTTGATGACCAGCCCGTCGATCTCGTAGGCGAGGTCGAGCCGCCTGGTCATCCACTCGTGGCACTGGCGGACGACGCCGTCGATATCCTTGACGATCGTCCAGCCGGGGTTCACCGCGATGCCCCAGTGCTCGAACGATTCGTAGAGTTTGGCGGTCGAGTCCGCCTTCAGCGGCTCGATGCGGCCGAAGCCGTGGGCGATGAATTGCAGGTTGCGCTCGGCGACTTTTCGGGGATCGAGCTGCTTGAGCGTGCCGGCCGTGGCGTTGCGCGGGTTGGCGAAGGTCTGCTCGCCGGCCTCGACGCGCTTCTCGTTGAACTGGTGGAAATCGGCCTTGGGCCAGTAGACCTCGCCGCGCAGGTCGAGCAGGTCGGGCAGGTTCCGCCCGGTGAGCTTCAGCGGTACCGAGCGGATCGTGCGGGCGTTCTGCGTGACGTCGTCGCCGGTGACGCCGTCGCCGCGCGTGGCCGCCTGCACCAGCGTGCCGCGCTCATAGGTGAGCGAGACGGCCACGCCGTCGATCTTGGGATCGAGCACGTAGCGGTAGTCCTCGCCGCCGAGCCCCTTGCGGACGCGCTGGTCGAACTCGCGAAGCTGGGCCTCGTCATAGGTGTTGTCGATGCTGAGCATCGGGACGGCGTGGGCGACGTTGGTGAACCCTTCGAGCGGCTCGCCGCCGACGCGCTGCGTGGGCGAGTCGGGCGTGATCAGCTCCGGATTGTCGGCCTCGAGCTTCTCGAGGCGCTCGACGAGCCGGTCGTATTCGCGGTCGGATATTTCGGGCTGAGCTTCGACGTAGTAGAGACGATCGTGGCGGCGGATTTCGTCGCGCAGCGATTCGATCTCGTCTTGTGCCGATCTACCCCGCATTATTCACCAGCTTCTACTGCGTCGCCGCAAGTGCCGGCGTCTGCTGCGTTGTGCTCGGTCGGCCTCCTCGACGACCTGTTCAAGGTCGCCTCCGGGGGCCTCGGTCGCACGCCTTGCATCCACCGCTCCTTACGCCGACTCGCGACGAACCCGGTGAATAACGCGGGGTAGGCGTCATGGGGCGGTCAGGTACTTCGATTGCAGACAGGCCATCAAACCGAAGGTGATATCACCCTTGGTCAGGTCGAAGATTTCCGAGCGCGTGAAGCCGTCGCCGTTCCAGCGATACTCGCAGAGCTTGCCCTGGTCGTCACCGGCGGCGTAGATTTCCGGCGTGCCGTCGCCGTCGAAATCACCGAGGGCGGCGGCGTGCTCATAGCCGCTGGAGTTGTCGTCGATGACCTGCGGCTTCCACGTGTCACCGTCATGCGTGATCACCCAGATGCCGGATTTGAAGGCAGAAGCGACGAGCTCCTGCTTGCCGTCGGCGTTCACGTCGCCGCACAGAAGGAAGCGACACTGCTTGTCGGGGAGCCTGGCGATCAGCTTGCTTTCGTGCGTTCCGTTCTCGAAGCGAACCTGGTCGATTTCCACCTCATCTCCGCCGACGGCCGCCGGTGCCGTGTTCAACTCGGCTTCCAGCACGGTGTACAACTGCGGTGTCCCGGCGCCGATCACGTCGGCGAGGAGGATTTCCTTGAAGTGGCGGTCGTCGGATTCGGCAATCGTCTCTTTCGTGAATTCCTTTCCGTCGTAGCGATACATGACCACGCGGCCCGGCTGCGGCGACCCGTCAACGCGATTGGGGGCGCTGGGCGTGGCGAAGATTTCATTGTGCCCGTCGCCATCGACGTCGCCGATCTCGACCTCGTGCACGAAGGTGTCCGGATTCTCGTCGATCCGGTGCGGCGTCCAGCCATCGGCGGTCTTCTCGAGCACGACGACGACGCCCTGATCATGCGTGACGATGACGATCTCCGGCGTCGCGTCGCCCATTACGTCGCCGACCTCGACGTCGCGGAAGCGATTCCACGTGCCGCCGAACGTCGCTTCCCACAAAAGCGTACCTTTCCAGCCGGTGTCCGTGTGATGCCAGAGCTTGAGCGTGGCGGGCTTGGGCTCCCGCTCGGCGCCGATGGTGAGTATTCCGGGCTTGCCGCCGGGGGGATCGAAGGGCATGGCCTTGTGGAAGACGTTGGCGTCGGGGTCTTCGATGACGCGCGGTGTCCACTGGCCGCCGTTGTAGTAGAGGAACGTGAGCTTGGCCGGGCCCGGCGCCAAGCGGGTCTTGGCGCTGCCCGGCACCAGCTTTTTCACAAACTGCGCTTGTGAAAGCAGCAGGGCGGCGTCGTGCGTGGGCTCGGGTTGCGGACTGGCTTCTGCCTTGGCGGCGGGCGTGGCCGCGGCTGCTCCGTCGGTCTTCGGCTCCTCGCGCTCGCAGCCGGCCACGATCGTCAGGCAGGCGAGCAGTGCGCCCAGCAGTGTGAAATGCGCTGCGATTCGGTTGATCATGGCGGCAAGTTTCCGGGAAACGACCGGCCGGGGCAAGCAGGCCGGCTGCCGACCGGCGGGGCCGGCTGAAAGAGGGCCGAGCAGCCGGGTCCGCGGCGGCATTGCGCACATTCGCCGGGGTCTGC
This sequence comes from Phycisphaerae bacterium, assembly GCA_040235375.1. GTDB lineage: Bacteria > Planctomycetota > Phycisphaerae > UBA1845 > UBA1845 > JBECKQ01. Next base: position 3,425 of record JBECKQ010000265.1, read on the forward strand.
AAGATCGGTTAAAGTGCCCCGCCACGGCGGAAGAAAAACGACTGAAAACGAGGCTGGCAGAGGCGGTAGGGGCGTGACTCATCAACAACTGAAGGAACAACCGTCAATCGGGCGGCCGGACCCGCTCCGTGCCTTTCTGGACATCATCGGCTCGCTCTGGTTCGCCGCGGTGCTGATGCTGCTGCTGATCGTGTCGATGGGCAGCGCGACCGTGTACGAGTCGATGTACGGTACGGAGATGGCCCTGGGGATGTTCTACCAGTCGTGGTGGTTCATCGGGCTGCTCTGGCTGCTGGTCGTCAACGTCATCGTATCCATCATCGTTCGGTACCCGTTCACGCGGCGGAACATTGGATTTCTGCTGACGCACCTCGGCATCGTGCTGACGCTGGCGGGGGCGGAGGTCACCTACCTGTGGGGGATCGACGGCCGCATGGGCTTTGCCGAGGGCGAGACGGTCGATCGCTTCCGCGTTCCGGTCGAGACGCTCACGCTCGTCGATACGCGAAACAAGGCGTGGGCGCGCGAGGATCTGAATCAGTATGGGCTACGAGGCGTTCAGCCCGTCAACAATCCGGCGGTTTCGCTGCAAGTCGATTCCTTCCGCGTGAACATCGAACGCTATCTGCCCGACGCCCGCTGGGTGCAGGAAACCAACGCCGAGGGCCAGACGCAATGGACGGTGGAGGAAGTCAGCCCGCCCCGCGAAACACGAACGCCGATGCTGCTGGTCCACTGGAGCGGCGGTGCGGACAGCGGCGAGCTGTGGGTGCAGAAGTTCCGCCGCGTCATGGTGCCGGAGGCCAGCGGGCCCTACATGCTGACCTACAGCGACAAGGAACTGTCGCTCGGTTTCCGAATGAAGCTCGATCAATTCCACGTCGGCACGTATCCGGGCACCGGACGACCGCGGTCGTTCGAGAGCCGCGTCACAATCATCGATCCACAGAGCGGCGGAACCGAGCAGCGGCTGATCAGCATGAACAACCCGACCACGTATGGCGGCTACACGTTCTACCAGGCGAGCTACCAGATGGGCGGCGGCCAGCGCGTCAGCTACCTGAGCGTCTCGCGCGATCCGGGGCAGGCGCCCGTGTACGCCGGTTACTTCGTCACGCTGGCGGGCATGATCATCGTGCTGCTGACGCGCATTTCCGACCACCGGCGAGCGGTGCGGGTCGTCGCGCCGGCGATCGACGTGCGCAAGACGGTCACCCGGACGCTGCCGTTGGTGCTCGTCGGCCTGCTGGCGAAGTCGGCCTCGGCCCAGGCGACGCTGCCGGTCAATCTGAACATGAACGACATCCGCGGCCTCGTCGTGCAGTACGACGGCCGGTGGGCGCCGCTGGATACGGTCGCGCGGGAAACCGTCCGGAAGGTGACGGGCGAGGAGTTCTTCGAAGACCATGACCCCGTCGAATTGCTGCTCGCCTGGACGTTCAACCCGAACCAGTGGATGCACGAACCGCTGATCGACATCGGCAACGCCGAGCTTCGCCACGAACTGGATCTGCCCGCTGAGAAGGAACAGTTCTCCTATGACGAACTCGCCCGCGACCCGCGGCTGCGCGAAATCCACCGCCAGGCGCTGAACCTGCCGCCGGGACAGAAGCCCGATCCCCTGCAATCGAAAGCCGGCGACATATTCGAGCAACTCATAACGCTCGATAGCGCCTTCACCAACGACCTGATCCGGCCGATCCCGAACCCGACCGATGCGAACGGGGCGTGGTCGACCATCGACATGACGGCGAAGCCGGCGGCCGATGACCTGGCGGCCGTACAGGAGGCCTGGCGGGCGTTGGGAAAGGCGTTCCTCACTGACGATGAACCGGCGTTCGCCAAAGCCTCGGCGCAGCTCGAGCAGGCATTGGCGGCGCTGCCCGCGGCCTACCGGCCGCCGACGAAGCTGATCAAGACCGAGCTTCGATACAACGCGCTGCGGCCCTTTCACCGGGCGTGGATGGTGATGATCGCGGGCGCCGTGCTGGCGGCGCTGGCGCTGATCGCCAGGCGGAACTGGATCGAGTGGCTGGCGATCATCGTGATGATCGCGGGCTTTGCGATACTGACGTACGGGCTCTATCTGCGGTGGCAGATCGCCGGCCGGATTCCGGCCTCGAACATGTTCGAGTCGCTGCTGTTTCTGAGCTGGGGCATGGGCGCGTTCGCGATCCTGTCCATGCTCGTTCTAAGCGATCGGGTCGTGCCGCTGACAGCTTCGGCAATGGGCGCATTGGCGCTGGTGCTGGCCGCGGAATTGCTCGATCCGTTCATTCATCCGGTCGTGCCCGTGCTGCGCGACACGATCTGGATGTCGATTCACGTGCCGATCATCATGGTATCGTACTCGGTGCTCGCCCTGGCCGTGCTGATCGCGCACGTACAACTCGTGGCCATGGCGGCGGCGCCGGGGCGGCGGACGATTGCCGAGGCAATCGACCGCCTGCACTACTGGTACGTGCACGTCGGCGCGATCATGCTGCTGCTGGGGATCATCACCGGCAGCATGTGGGCGGCGTCCTCGTGGGGGCGGTATTGGGGCTGGGATCCGAAGGAGGTCTGGTCGCTGGTGGCCTTCCTCGGCTACCTGACGATCCTGCACGTGCGGATCGATCGCCAGCAGGTGCCGCTGTGGGCGTACGTGGTGGCGGCGCTGCTCGGCGGCGGCGTGTTCGTGATCGTGGCGCCGATGCTGGGGCAGATGACGCCGAACCGCATGGTCGCTTTCGGCGCCATCGGCGTGGCGATGATTGTCTTCGTGCTGGGCCGCGGGCGGTTCGCCACGGCGGTCAAGAGCATCGTCGCGTTCTGGCTGATCGTGATGACCTACCTGGGCGTCAACTACGTGCTGGGCATCGGCCTGCACAGCTACGGCTTCGGCACGGGCGCCGTGGCCTGGAAGATGATGGAGGTCGGCGGGATCGACCTGGCGTTCGTGGCTGCGTGTGCGGCGATCTACTACCTGCGGCGCTACGCTGTGGCACGGGCATCTTGCCCGTGAATCATGGGCTGGTAAGCCCATGCCACAAACGCCGCCTGGCAACGCATTGCTTCGCTCGCTGCACGAGACAGTGCCACACATGTGACACTTCACGGGCGGCAGAGCGCCGGAAAGATGGCACAGGATCGGTCCAAATGACTGTGCGCAATGCCGCGCCGGCTATCCATATTCGTGCGTAGATGCCCTTCGGGGCGCTGGCAATCCGGTCCGAGCCGCGACCGTCAGGGAGCGCATACAATGTAGACCCCACGCTGAGCAAACATCCTCGCACCCTACTCCGTGAAGAACGCCAGAAGTCACCGTGAATGATTGACGCCCAAGGACAGGTTGTCGCCTCCTCCGCTCCCTCGCGGTCGCGGCTCGGACCGGCATACGCCGATCCAATCCTCAACGATGCATGCGCGCATTGCCGTCGATTTCCGATTGTTGCGCGCAGCTCGTCCTCAGTTGACGCGGCCACTGATTGCGCACGGTCGTTTAGTTCGGGCCGTCGAGGCCGGTGGCGAACGAGGCGTAGTCGGCCGAGTCGATGAATCCGTCGCCCTCGAGGTTCGCCGGCTGGCAGACGCCGTAGCCCATCTGCCCGAAGCACTCCTGGAACCGCTGGAAATCCCACAGGTCGATATCGCCGTCCGGCTCGAAATCGCCGGTGCCGTAGGTCACGCACTCGGCGAGCGACTCGTAGCACCATTCGCTCGTTCCGCACGGCTCGGCGCCGGCCGTGCAGCCGGCCAGCACGTCGCAGACTTCTGTACCGTTGCAGAACACGCCGTCATCGCAGAAAGCGTTGTCGGCGACGTTGTCGCACGTATCTGCCTGCTCGTTGCAGGAATCAACCGTGCAATCGACGCCGTCGTCGCAATCAACCAGCGTGCCCGGCTGGCAATCGTCAACCGGATCGCAGGTCTCAACACCATTGCAGAACTCGCCGTCGTCGCAGAGGCCGTCGTCAGCGACATTGTCGCATGAATCGGTCTGCTCGTTGCAGGCGTCGACCGTGCAGCCGACGCCATCGTCGCAATCAACCAGCGTGCCCGCCTGGCAGTCGTTAACCGGATCACAGGTCTCGGCGCCGTTGCAGAACGCGCCGTCGTCGCAGAGACCGTTGTCCGCCGCGTGGTCGCAGGTATCGGTCTGCTCGTTGCAGGAATCGACCGTGCAGCCCACGCCATCGTCGCAATCGACAATGTTGCCCGGCTGGCAGTCGTTGACCGGATCGCAAGTTTCGGCGCCATTGCAGAACTCACCGTCGTCGCAGAGGCCGTCGTCGGCCGCGTGGTCGCATGAGTCGGTCTGTTCGTTGCAGGAGTCAACCGTGCAGCCGACGCCGTCGTCGCAATCGACAATCGTGCCCGGCTGGCAGTCATTGACCGGGTCGCACGTCTCGACGCCGTCGCAGTACGAGCCGTCGTCGCAGGCCACATCATCGGCGAAGTTGTCGCAGGAATCCGTCGTTTCGTTGCAGGCATCGACGGTGCAGCCCACGCCGTCATCGCAGTCCACCGGCGTTCCCGGCTGGCAGCCGGCCTGGGC
>JBECKQ010000319.1:0-8365 GCA_040235375.1 Phycisphaerae bacterium
TCGGCAGGTTGCCGTCGTTCTCCATCGAGTAGCTGCTGAGGCCGCGGTACAGGCCCGCCATATTGTCGGCGCAGAGCGCTTGAAGCCGTCGGCTTCGCGTGCTCGCCGCGCCCGGTCCGATCACCCCAATAAACAGCGCTATGCAGGCGGCGAGGGCGATGACTTCGCGAAGCGTCAGGATCGGGCGGCGACCACCGGGCTCGCGCTCCGGCGGAAGGGCCGTTCTCGCCGCGATGTAGCTGAGCGGCGTCGCCGTTTCGGCCGCGCGGACGATGTCATCGACCATGGATACCGGCGGCTCCGGGGCCTGCCACGAAGCGAGCGGCTCGAGCATTCGTCCGAGACGGTCAGCCCGAGCGGACAGATCGGCATCCTCGGCCAGTAGTCGCTCGACATCGGCTCGTTCCTCGGCGCCGAGCAGGCCCAGTTTGTACTCGATCAAACGCTCGTTCATGACGTGATCCATCCCACTACGCTTCTTCTTCTACGGGGCCGATTCGCCGCAGGTTCGCGGCGATCCCCCCGTTTTCCGCTCAGAACCGCCTCGGTGTCTGGTGGACGGCCTCCTCGCGTTCCCGCGGTCAGGAACGCTGTTCTTCTCGGGCCTTCAATAACGCCTCGTATATGGTTGCAAACGCCGCCACCGCGGAATGTAAGCGACTCTTTACGGTTCCAAGCGGAATATCAAGGATCTCGGCGATGTCCTTGTAGGGAAACTTGTGAAAATAAGCGAGCGTTAAGGCTTCTGCCAGATTGGGCGGCATCTGGTTGACTGCTTCGCGGACGAGCTCACGCTGCTCCGATTCCTCCAACTCGTGCGTGGGACCGAAGTTGCCGTCGGCGAGCATGTCGGTAAACCGCTGCTCGGAAGCGTCCGTCCCCGAGATCGGCGCGTCGAGCGGCAACTCGCGGCGGCGCGACAGGCTGCGCAGGTAGTCGCGAGCCTTGTTGGCCGCGATCGTGAAGAGCCACGGTTTCAGTTTTCGAGTCGGGTCGAAGCTGCTGCCCGCCAGGTGCAGTTGGAGAAACGTGTCCTGCACGATGTCCTCCGCAGCCGCTGTGCGGTGCGTGAAGCGGAAAACAAACTGAAACAACTCGCGGTGATGCCGCTGAACGAGCGCTCGAAAGGCGGACTCGTCGCCGCCCAGATGCCGGCTGAGGAGTTGTTCATCCGTTGGCGCGCTCACGCTGGCGATGTATCCTTCGGACCGTTGCGAATCTGGTCGCGGCGTAACACTCGTATCGTACGCCCTAAGTATCGGACGGGCAAAGAATTGCAGAATAGGCGGATGTCGGCGATGGTTCGAGTGCGCGTCATGCTGGCGGATGCTCGACGGGTTTTGCACGATCGGGTTCCTCGGACGGCCCTCCGCCTGGGCGGCGCCGCCGGGTTGGTGGTCGTGCTGCTGTGGGTGGCGGCTTCACACGGTTTCAGTGTCACTCCCGCCGGCCGGCATGTGCCCGAAACGGTTGATGTCGCCCGCCCCCATGCCGTCATCCTCAAGTCACGGCGGACCCTGTACCTGTTCGAGGGCAACAGGCTGCTGGCGAGCTATCCGGTGGCGCTGGGTTCGAATCCGGTGGGGCAGAAGAGTCGGGCAGCCGATGGCCGAACGCCCGTGGGCGTTTTTCGCGTCTGCACGATGAGCAGCAACAGCCCCTACCACCGGTTCATCGGTCTGAGCTATCCCGACCTGCCGGCCGCCGAACGGGGCCTGCGCGATGGCCTGATCACCTATGGCGAGTATGCGGGCATCCGCCGGGCGCTGAGCGAGAACCGGCCGCCTAGCTGGCACACCGCCCTGGGGGGCGGGATCGGGCTGCATGGCGGCGGAACGAACGGCGACTGGACCGCCGGCTGCATCGCCCTCAACAATGGGCACATCGAAGAGCTCTTCGACGTGCTGCGCGTCGGGGACCGGGTGGAGATCCTGCCGTAGGCGTGCCGGCGCGGCCTACCGGAAGGCAGACAGCGCGATGACAAGTCGCGGACACCTCAATAGCGAAGCCTGGGCCGAGGTCGTCAAGCTGTCGGCGGCGATCAACTCCTCGCTCGAATTGGAGCACGTCCTGAATGCCATCGCCCGCGCCGCGGCGAACATCACCGATGCGGAGGCGAGCAGCGTCCTGCTGCTCGACCGGCGGCGGAGCAAGCTCACCTTTGCCGCGGCCGCCGGCCCGGTCGGCGAGGACCTGATCGGTCGGGAATTCGACGCCTCGCTCGGTATCGCCGGGCGCGTTGTGGAGCGGGCCGAGCCGGAGGTCGTGCGCGACGTTTCCCGCGACCCGGCGTTCTTTTCGGGCATCGACCAGAGGAGTTCTTTCGCCACGCGGGAAGTGCTGGCGGCGCCGATGATCTACAGGGCCAACGTCGTCGGCGTCGTGGAGGTCGTCAACCGGCAGGGCGGCAAGTTCGACGACGAGGACCTCGTCATTCTGAAGCTGTTCGCGGATCTCGCCGCAACCGCGATCCAGAACGCCCAGACGCACCAGCAGCTCAAGCGCGAGTATGAGGGACTGCGAACCGGGCTGGGCGATGCCGGCATCGTCGGCAGCAGCGAGGCTTTGTGCCAGGTCGACACGTTGTGTCAGCGTGTGGCGCCAAGCAACGCGACGGTCCTGCTCCTCGGTGAGACGGGAACGGGCAAGGAGTTGACCGCGCGATACATCCACCAGCTCTCCGGCAGGCGGAGCAAGCCGTTCATCGGAACGAACTGCGCGGCGCTGACCGAAACGCTGCTGGAAAGTGAGCTGTTCGGTCACGAACGCGGGGCGTTCACCGGCGCCGTGGGGCGAAAGGCGGGCCGGTTCGAGCTGGCCGACGGCGGCACGCTGTTCCTCGACGAGATCGGCGAGATATCGCCGGCCCTGCAGGTCAAGCTGCTGCGCGTGCTCCAGGAGCGCGAGTTCGTTCGCGTCGGCGGCACGCAGTCGATTGCCTGCGACGTCCGCGTGATCGCCGCGACGAACCGCGACCTGCAATCCGCGGTGAGCGATGGCGAGTTTCGCGAGGACCTGTTCTACCGCCTGAACGTCTTTCCGATCCGGCTGCCGCCGCTCCGCGAGCGGCGCGAGGACATTCCCCTGCTCGTCGAGCAATTCGTCGCCCAGTCCGCCGGCCGGCTGAATGTCGGCGTGCCTTCCGTGTCCACCGATGCCCTGGCCATCCTGGCGTCTCATCACTGGCCGGGGAACATCCGCGAGCTGCAGAACGTCGTCGAGCGGATGGTGCTGATGTGCGACGGCGGCGAGATCCTGCCGATGCACGTTCCCCGCGAGATCGCCGCTACCGCGCGCGAGACGATCGACGTGCAGCCCGAGTCCGGCTTGCGCGGCTACGAGCGGGCGATGATCATCCAGGCACTGAACGGGACGAAATGGAACCAGACGCGGGCGGCGGAGGTGCTCGGCATCAGCCGCGACAATCTCCGCTACCGGCTAAAGAAGTACAACATCCAGCGGCCGCGCTGACGCTGGCGGCTCGCCGATCGCTAGACGCTCGAGCCCAGGAACAGCCCGAGGATCGCTTGTAGAATGGTTCCGAGCAGAATGTTGAGGATTCCCGCGAACAGCTCACCGAATGCCATGGTTCGTTCCCTGAAAAAAGGCCGCGTTTAACCTGTGACGTTATCGGCCTCATGCCCCGAGCGACTGCAATTCTGCGGCCAATCCATCCGATAACGACCGCCCAATGTAACCGAAAACCACGATTCTGCCAGTCGGCCACCGGATTGACGGAGCGATTCAGCCGCCGGACCAGTCCTCCTCCAGGAGCGCGTAGCCGGAATCCCTCATTCCAATGGCCCGATACGTGCTGATGGCGGTCGCGTTGTCCCGCTCAACGTAGAGGCGGAGCCCGCACACGGTACGGTCCTGCCGGCCCTCGTCCCGAACGTGGTCGTGCAACCGCCGGTAGACGCCGCGGCGGCGGAAGTGCGGCACGACGTACACGCTCTGGATCCACCAGAACCATCCGTTGCGCCAGTCGCTCCACTCCAGCGTGACGAGCAGTTGGCCGACAGTGCGGCCGGCGGCCTCGGCGAGGTAGTAGCGGCCTTTGGCCGGATCGGCCAGGGCCGCCCGGACGCCGGCGGCGACGATTTCGCTCGGCAGGGCCTTGCCTTCCGACTCGATGGCCATGGCGATGTTGTTGGCGGCGATCCGCTCGGCGTCATCCGGGCCGGCCGGCCGAATGGTGATGTCCTCGCTCATGATGCCTCCTCTATGGCGTCGCGCGGCCTTTGTGTGCGCGACTTCTTTTGCCTCGATTCGGGCCATTGAACGCCGCCTCACGCGCGCGTGCAAACGGCGGGCCCGAGAGTTCGAGCCCGCCGTCAGTGTCGTTTACCACATGGTCGCGCCCCGTCGCGGCGCGGTCCGTTATGGCGGCTGGGTCTGATCGAAAATCCCGGCCAGGAAGCCCTGCGCGCCCGCCGCGGACACGAGGGCCAGGTCGGTCGCCAGTGCGTCGAGCATGCCGCGGGCCGTGATGCAGCCACCGCACGTCGCGACAATCATCGCGAGAGCAACGACTGCGCGAACACGGGGGCGCATGGCTCGCATGGCTTCACCCAGGTATGGGCTTGCACAGCGGCGCAGTCGCGAGTCGGCACCGCCGGCGCGGGCCGATTTACGGCGTGGTCGTCAGCGAACCTGTCGTGTTGTCGTTCTGCAGACCAGCGAAGAACGCCGTCACGAAGGTCTGCGCGAGTGTTCCGGTGGTGGTTTCCAGCCCAGTAAGCAGCACGTCGCGAACCGCCGGGTCGCAGCCCCCGAGCTGGAAAACGCTGCCGCCAATGGCGATGGCTGCCGCTGCCCGCAGTATTCGCCTTCTCAAACCACGCTTGGTCATTGCTGATGCTCCTGTAGAATTCAACCGCGCCGGTCCGAGGTTTGCCTCTGCCTGCTGGTTCGTACGATCAAAAACGTACGTTATATTCCCCGAACCCGCAAGCAGACGCAGATTAATGCCTCGCGGCGCCACCGTTATCAGTCTACACATCGGAACGAGTTTGGCCGCGGTTTAAGAACTTCCGATATCGGGTCTGCAGCCCTTCAGAGGCCGGTCGCCGGGGCCTCGGTCGCCCGGCGTTCGCCCCGGGTGGCCGTCGCCTGTGTTACCGCCGGAGAGCACCCCTGCCGCCCCGGAGCCCCCTCCAGCCGGGCGAACTCACCGATTTGTTCAGAGCACCGTCGGGAGGCAGACACGCACCCGCGGCTCTCACGCTGCGGTCGTCGTGTCGCATTGATCAGGTGCGGCGCGTCCACTCGTGGCCGGCATACTTCAAGACGAACGACTCCGCTTCGGTCAGCTCGTCGGGCTGCCATTCGCCGGGCTGGAGTTCGAGGCCGGTGATGCGCCCCAGTGACTCGCTCATACGCGCCGCCAGCGCGTCCGCGGTGATCGGCCGGAAAAGATACGGGACGGCGGCCGGCTGCTGCTCGTATCTCCGCTCGAGTACGATCGAGCCGTGTTGAAGGACGGCATGGCGCGTGCGCCGTTGGGCGCTGCCGGCCAGCTTGTCGTCGCCGATGAGCACGTCCAGGGCGTGACGACGGGCGAAGCAGAAGAAGGGCCCGCGGCCGGCACTGCTGCCGTCGGTTGTGCCGCTGCGCGCGGCCGAGACTTCAAGCCCGTCGAGCGCGTCGATCAACGCGTCGTGGGCCAGTTCGTACAGCTTCAACGGCCCGCCGGCCAGCAGCGCGTGACCTGTCGGGACCGTTATCGAATACGTCAGCTCGCGATCGTGCAGGATTGCGCCGCCGCCGGTCTGGCGCCGGACGACGTCAAGCTCGCCCGCCGGCGGCGGCAGCGCCTCAAACTCGGCGTACTTCTGGAAATAGCCGAGGGAGATCGTCGGCGGGTCCCATTGATAGAAACGGACGGTCGGCGGCGACGCGCCCCGGCCGACGCGGTGCAGCAGCGCTTCGTCGCGCGCCATGTTCACGGCGCCGCGCAATGGAGGATCCTGGAGGATGCGCATCGCAGGATGTTTCATGCGATTGGCCGTTCTTGCGCCGTTGCGGCGTTCTGATCCCCCCCGCCGCGGCTATTCTGATGCGGGGCGCCAGCGGACGTCGGGCTTGCGGTTGGCGGCGACCTCGTCGAGTCGGCGGACGGGCATGCTCTGCGGAGCCTTGCGCAAGGCATCCGGGTTCGCTTGCGCCTCGTCGGCCATCGCGATCATGACGTCGCAGAACCGGTCCAGCGTCGTCAGCGACTCCGTCTCCGTCGGCTCGATCATCAGGCAGTGCATGATCGGCCAGCTCATCGTCGGCGGATGAATGCCGTAATCCAGCAGGCGCTTGGCGAAGTCGCGCTCGGTGATGCCGAACTCGTCGAAGTCGGGAACGGTCACGAATTCGTGCGCGTACGGCCCGGGGAACGGCATCGGGTAGCGATGCTTGATGCGCGCGGCGACATAGTTGGCGTTGAGCACGGCCATCTCCGAAACCTTGCGCAGGCCGTCGCGTCCGAGGGCCCGGATATATGCATACGCGCGGACGAGCACGCCGACCTGCCCGAAGAAGGAGCGCACGCGGCCGATGCTCTTCGGCATGTCGTAGTCCCAGCCGTACGTCCCGTCGTCGCGGCGGATGACGTGCGGCCGGGGCAGGTACGGCCGGAGCCGGGCGGTTACGCCGATCGGGCCGGCCCCGGGCCCGCCGCCCCCGTGCGGCGTGCTGAACGTCTTGTGCGTGTTGTAGTGCATCACGTCGACGCCCACGTCGCCCGGGCGGATGATGCCCAGCGTGGCATTCATGTTCGCCCCGTCGTAGTAGAGCAGGGCGCCCTTGCGGTGCAGAATGTCGGCCATGTCGGCGATCTGATCGTCGAAGACCCCGCAGGTGTTCGGATTGGTGATCATCAGTGCGGCGGTGTTTCCGTCCACCTTGTTGCGCAGATCGTCGAGATCGACCCGGCCGTCGGATCGCGACTTCACTTTCACGCTGTCCAGCGAGCAGATCGTGCAGCTTGCCGGGTTGGTGCCGTGGGCGCTGTCGGGTGCGAGCACGACGCGGCGGTTCTGGCCGCGGTCGCGGTGATAGGCGTCGATGATCATCAGGCCGGTCATCTCGCCGTGAGCGCCGGCCGCGGGCTGAAGGCTGACTTCGGCCAGGCCGGCGATTTCCGCCAGCAGCAGCCGCAGGCGGTAGAGCAACTCGAGCGTTCCCTGTGCGTCCGCCTCGTTCTGGTACGGGTGCAAGGCAGCAAAGCCCGGCAGCGCCGCCACCCGCTCGTTGACGCGCGGGTTGTACTTCATCGTGCAACTGCCGAGCGGGTAGAAGTTCTCGTCGATGCTGAACACGCGATGGCTCAGGTGCGTGAAGTGACGCACGAGGTCCAGTTCGCCGAACTCGGGAAGCGGCGGGGGGTCGGTGGCCAGCAGCCGCTCGGGGATCGCTCCTTTCTTTGTTGTCGAGGGAACGTCGATCTTCGGCAGCCCGACCGCGCAGGCTCCCGGCGTGCCGCCCTCGAAGAGGAGCGGATTGCCGTGCGTCGCAGCGATTTGCAGTTGAGTCGGCATTGGCGAGTACAACCTGACCTCTGACTTCTGACCTCTGCACTCAGCTTTCGGCCAGCGCGGCGACCAGTCCGTCGATCTGGGCGCGCGTGCGTTTTTCCGTGACGGCGACAGCGAAACAATCGCTCAGCTCGGGTAGCCAGCGCCCCAGCGGCACGCCGGCCAGTATGCCGCGAGTGCGGCAGTGCTTCAGCACGGCGTCCACGCCGCGCTTCGACTGGACGACGAATTCCTTGAAGAACGGCGCGTCGAAGCGGATCTTGAAACCGTCGATCGTCGCGATCCGCTCGGCCGCGTAGCGCGCTTTTTCATGGCACAGCCCGGCGACGCGGCGGAGCCCGTGTCGGCCCATGGCCGCCATGTACACCGTCGCGCGCATGGCCATCAGGCCCTGGTTCGTGCACACGTTGCTCGTCGCTTTTTCCCGGCGAATGTGCTGCTCGCGCGTCTGCAGCACCAGGCAGAAGCCGCGCGTGCCGTTGCCGTCGCGGGCGGTGCCCACGACACGGCCCGGCATCTTGCGCAGGTGCGCCTCGCGTGCGGCGAAGAATCCCAGGTACGGCGCGCCGTACTGAAGCGGAATACCCAGTGGCTGGCCTTCGCCCACCACGATATCCGCGCCGAGGTCGCCCGGGCGCTTGATCAGCCCGCTGCTGATGGGGTCGAACGAAACGATCGCCAGGGCGCCGGCCTCGTGCGCGGCCGCAATCATCGGCTCGAGGTCCTCGACGCAGCCGAAAAAGTTCGGCTGCTGCACCACGACCGCCGACACGCGCTCGTCCAGCCGGGCGCGCAGCTCGCCGGCCTTGGTCACGCCCGCCCCGGCGGGCACGGCTTGC
>JBECKQ010000351.1:0-3990 GCA_040235375.1 Phycisphaerae bacterium
CATCTTTGGAATTCCTAAGGTCGAGCCCTGGGCGCAGCGCTTTGCCGAGTGCAACGATGGCACGGGCGACGAGCATGCGTACGGCATCTGGGCTTCGCTGAAGCGTCAGGCCGGCCTCGCGATATGACATGCCTTCGTAGCGAACGAGGAGGAGGGCTTCACGCTGCTCTGGGGCTAGTCGGTCGATCGCTGATTCGAGCTGTTGTATATCTTCGTGGCGAGCCATGATCCGCGAAGGAGTATCGCCACGAGCGAGTTCCGCCACGGGGCCAAAGACCGTGTCTCTGGAGGGCTCTGCCCGTTCAAGCGGTACCTCGCGGTCTGGCGTCCGTTTGGCGGCGCCGAATCGATCAGCCAGATCGCGCATCCTATTTTCACAAATCTCCGCTAACCAGTGGAAGAAAGCCCCTTCTGTCGGAAACGCCGCCATTCGTATATCGCGGATGCTGGCGACCAGAGCCTCCTGGACGACGTCCATCGACTCGAGCTTGGCGCGAAGCCGTTTCCCAAGTCGTAAGCGGACCACGGCCAACAACCTATCGCCGTACCGGGCATAGAGGTCATTCACAGCGCGAGCGTCGCCACCGCGCGCGGCACGAAGCAATTGAGTTGTATGGGACCAATCCCCTCCGTTCAGTGGGGTGCTCACGGCTATTCTCGAGCGAACAGTTCGTATGGGCCTAACGGCATGTGCGGCAGGCAGCGACACCCGATTGGTTGCTGAAACCAGGGCTTGGCTTAACTGCGCGCCTGAGCCGTAGATTCGATCAGGATCGAAGCGGGCTTGCACAGCGATCCAACTCGGACGAATAATGATTATCGTCAATCTGCACTGTAATTCCAGACAAAGCCAGCATATCACCTCCCGTCGTCGGGCAGCATAACGGAGGTTCGGACAGCAGTATCGGTTTAGGGGATGTCGTCGGGGCGTCCCGAGGGAGTCGGTCACAAACGGGCGGGTTATGGCGGGGCGCAACTTCTACCGCTCTGGTTATGAGCCCTCATAACCCCGCGGTCGCCACACCTTTGAGACTCCGAGACTATCGGCGTTGGGGTGGTCTTCGTCGGACGTGGGGCGGAAGCAGAGGCGCGGCGCGAGAGACGCGTCGGATGCGTGGCCGTCGCTAAGCCCTTGCGAGAACTCGCGTTAGAAACGCGAACGCCCGAGCGTCTCGGCTCGGGCGTGGGTGTATAACCGCTCGGTCGGGCGTTTTCGCGGCGACGGGTGCACTAGCGGGGGCAGGACTCGAACCTGCGACCTCCGGGTTATGAGCCCGACGAGCTGCCAACTGCTCTACCCCGCAGTCTTTCCTGGCAAGGCTAGAGGCCACTCCCCCTAATGTCAAGCCGTAAGCCGCCCCACGATCATGAAACCGCAACCCGCGGCCCGAGCCCCGCGCCGCAGCCCTCTGCCCTCGCCCGGCGAACAGCGGGTTTGCACAACTCGCCGCCCGTCGGATGCTCCCTGCGGAATGCCTCCGCCCAAGGCCACTTGCTCGTGTCGGCGAGCGATACACGCGATCCATGCGATTCAAGCGTTCGGCCCTGTCCCACAGACGATGCGGCGAAGACACTCCGCTGGCGTTGAGGCTCTTCGTTACGAAGACCGGGCCCATGCTCACGAGTCGCACTCGGTGACTTGGCCAATCGGACTCAGCGCGGCAGAATGCGTGGCGGATGGCCGGAACTGGCCGGCCGACACGGTGGGGCCGGTTGCCTGGCTCGTCCGGGTAGCCGACCGATGGCATCGCTGGAGCCGGATTCGTGCGAACCACGCTTGGCACTGTCGTTGTCGTTGTGCTCGCCTTCGCTCCTCCTGTGATCGGTGGCGACAAACGTCTGACCGCCGGTCAGCAACCTGCGGCCGACCAGCCCGCGCCGGCCGTCTCGCAACCTGCGAGTCGCGAACCCGCCGCAGCCGCCCAGCAGCCCGCCGCGGACGAGCCAGCCCACGGCTCGGGCAATGCAAACCATGAGGTCCCCTACGAAGTCCTCGATGACGATTGCGGCGTCACCGTCGCGCTGCCTGCCGCCGACTGGAAGCTCCAGGACAGCAGCCAGGGCGGCGCCATCATTCACGTGTACTCGCCGGCGACGCCGCCTGTCCCGCGTTTCACTCTCCTGCGATTACCCGCGGTTGTGATGCCCGACGGCCTCGCATCGCGTGCTGCCCAGTTAAAGCCACTGGTGCAGACCGACATCCCGGTGGCGACGGCCACCATCGCCGGCCAGCAGGCCGACCGTATCGACTACACGATGCGCGGCGTTCGAACCATCGAGTACGGCCTCACGCAAGGCGACAATCTCCTCATCATCCAGGTCGCCGCCGCCGAATCCGCCTGGCAGGACGACGCCTCCCGCGCACCGCTCGAGCGCATCTTCGACTCCCTTTGTTTCACCGGCGAGGCCACCACCGCCCCCGCGGTCACCATAGATCCTTCGACGCCTGACGAAGTCCGCGCCGCACGACGATCGGTCGAACAGGCGACGCCCCAGTTCGCCATCCGCTCGCATAACGTCCGCGCGATCATCGATCCGGCCGACCACCACTTCGCCTGCACGGACCGCTTCGACGTGGAGTCACTTGCCGACGACCTCCACGACATCACCGTCTACATCGGCGGGCTCGAAATCGACCGCATCGCCGTCGGCGGTCAGCCGTGTACGTGGGAGCGGCAGGACGAGCAGACCGTGCGTATCACGCTGCCTGCGGCCGTGAAGATGAACGGCACCGTCGTGCTCGATTACGCCGCCCACAGCGACGACTACTTCTTCGCCGTCTCCCAGCAACTCGTTGCCGAGGTCGAGATGCTCGGCCAGGTCCGCCCGGAATCGACCTTCTCCAGCCACGTCGCCTACTACCCGGTCGACGCACGCAACGACGCGACCGTCACGCTCGCGCTCGACGTGCCGGAAGACCTGGCGGCCGTCAGCGGCGGCGACTTCGAAGGCGTGCAAACGTCCGACGGCCGCTCGGTATACACCTACAAAATCACGCAGCGCCGGCCGCGGCTTCTGCCGCTGGGCTTTGCCGTCGCTGCCTACAAGCAGATGTCCGCCACCACGCCCGGCGGTCTTCAGCTCGTCTTCTACTACCCCGACCAGCTCGAGGCTCGCGCCAAGCAACGCCTCGACATCGCCCTCCGCGCCGGCACGCTCTTCGAACGCCTGATGGGGCCGCTGCCGTGGAAGCGCGTCTCGTTCTGCCACGTCCGCCCGGAGCGAAAAGAGACCGGCGTCTCCCTTCCCGGCCTGATTCTCATTTCCGACGGGTTTTATGGTGACACCTCGAACGTCCATCTCCGCGGCGAGGAGCTGGGTAATCCGGACGTGTTTGGCGCCCTCGTCGTCGTTGACGAGCTGTGTCACCAGTGGAATGCCTACGCCACGCCGCTGCCGAACGAACTCGCCGAGGGCATTTCCACCTTCGCCAACCTGCTCTACATCGGTCAGGTCGAAAACCAGAGTGAGTATGTCGCCGGCGTGCGCTTCTGCACCACGGCGTACAAGTACGGACTCAAGTTGTTCGGCGACGTGCCGCTCGCCGCGCCGAAGCTCTACGAGTCGCCTTGCTACCGCACGGTGGCGTTCACCAAGCCGCCGGTCGTGCTGCACATGCTCCGCGAGCGCCTGGGCGACAACGTGTTCTTCGAAGGTTGGCGGCAGGCGTTCACATCCATCCACGAGCGCGACGACGCCTACGAAGGATTCCGCGAGGCATTCGAGCGGGCGAGCGGACAGGATCTCGCGAAGTTCTTCGACGATTGGTTCTTCCGCGCGGGCGTGCCGGAGATCGAAATGCAGTGGACCAATTGCCCGACTCGCAACCGGTCTGATGAAGGCAAACCGGCCGAAGACCTCTGCTCGCCTTCACTCCAGTCGTGCGACAACGGCGAGCACCTCCTCGATGTCGCCCTGCGGCAGGTGCAGGAGCAGGGCGCCTACGAGGCGGCGGTGGTCATCGAAATCGAAACCGAGGACGGCGAGAAA
>JBECKQ010000364.1:0-28998 GCA_040235375.1 Phycisphaerae bacterium
CATCAAGAAGTCACTGGCGGCATATCGCCAGCACTCGCCCGGCTCGCCGGTCTTCGACGCCTCCCAGGGCGACGGCGGCGCCAGCCTGCCCGGCGTGCCCGCCAGCGTGCTCGAAGCCGCACACGGCATGCAGCTCGAGCACGGTACGGCCTACGACATGCCCTACGGCTGCGACGCCTTCCGCCGCAGCGTCATCGAAGACTACTGGCATCTCGAGCCGCAGACCGGCCTCGGCCCCGCCAACGTCCTGGCCGCCCAGGGCGGCCGCGACGCACTGATCAAGGCCTACACGGCCATGATCCATCTCGGCCCGGGCCGCACCGGCGACGTTATCGTCACCTCACGCGTGCCCTGGATCAGCTACAACTGGGGACCGTACGGCGTGGGGGCGAACGTCATGCTCGCCCCCGGCCGCGAGGAGGACGGCTGGGCCTACACCGAAGAATCGATCGCCGCCTGCGTCGAGATGGCCCAGCGTGAGGGGCGGAAGGTGGCCGGCCTGATTATCACCTCACCCGACAACCCGACCGGGCTGACCATATCCGTCGAGCGGCAGATAACGCTGGGCAAGTCCGCCCTGCGCAGCGGTGCGGCCTTCGTGCTGTACGACTGGATGTATCACTGGGTCACCGACGAGTCGCCGGTCGATCTGAATACGTTTATCATGCAGTTTGATGCCGAAGACCGCCAGCGGGTGATGGTGCTCGACGGGATCACGAAGTCGCTCGGGGCATCGAACGTGCGCTGCGCGCACCTGATTGCGTCGGCCGAGGCCATCAACTTCATTCAGAGCCGGGCGTCGCACGCGGTGATCCCGAGCTTCCACAGCCAGGCGGTGGCCATGGCGGCGTACAAGGCCGGCTTCCGCAAGGCCGCCGCGACCATCATCGACCCGACCAACGCCAGCCGAAAACTGGTCGAGCAGTTCGTTCGCGACAAGAAGCTGACAGCGATCACGGGCAAGGGTTATTACGCGTTCCTCAACGTCGCCCGCTGGATCCAGTCGGCCGGCTTCGAGGATTCCGCCGAGATCGGGCAATACCTCGCGGAGCAGTGCGGGGTGGCCGTCGTGCCCGGCGTGTTCTTCTCGCGCTACGGCAAGGACTGGATCCGCTTCTCCTACGCCACGCCCCCCGAGCGTACGACCGGCGCTCTCGAGCGGATGATGTCCGGCCTCAACGAGCTGGCAAAAGGCCCGCCAAAATAGACCCGCGCGTGCGGCCACGATCCGTCGATGCCATTCAAAAAGCCGGCAACCCCGTCCGAGCCGCGCCCGTCAGGACAGCGGTCCCATCCCCAGACCGCCCGAAGGGGCGGCGGCCTCCAGCCCAGGGTTGTCGCGCAGCGACTACCCTGGGAACATGATGCATGATCCCAGTCAACCCCAAAGGGGTTGCGTCTCTTCCGGAGGGCCAACCATGCCACAATATCATTCCGCTGTCTACATTCATCTGTGCTTCTCTACCAAGGGGCGCCGCCCGTTCCTGCGCGATGAAGCTACGCGGGACGCGCTTCATGCGTACATTGGTGGCACGAGCAAACAACTCGAATGCCCGCCCATCCTAGTCGGCGGCGTCGAGGACCACGTGCACATTCTCGCGCGCTTCGGACGGACGATCACGCAGGCAGAATGGGTCAAGGAGCTCAAACGCGTCTCGAACTTGTGGCTCAAGCAGCAAGGGCAAGAATATGCCGACTTTCAGTGGCAAGGAGGCTACGCCGACTTCTCCAAGAGCCAATCTGATCTGGACAGTGCCACGCAATACATAGCCCGCCAGGCAGAGCATCATCGCACGGAGACTTTTCAGGACGAATTACGTAGGCTGCTGCGCGAGCATGGCATCGAGTTCGACGAACGCTACATTTGGGATTGAGACAGCGGCCTGCGGCCGCGGAATAGAGCGCGGGTGACGGAGGGTCGAAGGCGCGTCGCGGCGAGCGGAAGGCACAACCCCGTTGGGGTTGAACGGGTTCGGAACCGGTGACCCAGGGTAGGCTCGAACTCCGGCGAGGCCGGAATTCGAGCCAACCCTGGGCTGAAGGCCATTGCCCCGTTGGGGCAAAGGTCATCGCGTCGTTTGGAAGACCTGCGAATCAGGCGTTGCCACCGGCATCGGCGGCCTTCCCGGCCGCCGCGTTCTCCCGGCGCGGGCGATCCATGAGAAACTTGATCCGCTGCAGGTCGACCGGCTCCAGGCTGTCGCGGCAGATGCGCTTCACCGCGCGCATGTCGGTACGGCGGGTCACGTGCGTCACGAGAATGTTCGGGCAGCGGAGGCGCGGCAGTATCGTTCGCAAATCGCGGACGTGCAGGTGCTTGCCGGCCTCGGCACGGACGACGTGCTCCGGATCGAAGAAGGTGCACTCCAGGATCATCAGGCGGGCATTGCGGACGTAATCGAGGTCGAAAAACGGCCCGTCGGCCGTATCGCCGCAATAGGCGACCAGCGGAACGTCAACCTCGTTGACAATCTCGATGCCCTTCTTCTTCAGCTCGACAAGCTGGGGGCCGGTGTGGTCCGCGTACTGGGGCTTGAGCTTCTTGCGCCGCTCGATGAGTGAGAAGCCCAGGGCGCATTCACCGTGGTTCACGTCGAACGCCCGGATGACCAGGTCGCGGCGGAGCGGGAACTCCTGGTCGTGGACGAGGCCGACCCATTCCGCGGGCGAGGGGTGCCCCTCGATGCGGGCCCAGCACTCCATGAGCACCTTGAACCGCGACACCAGGTCCTGGTGGAGGATCACGCGACCGGCGTGGGTGCCGATGAACGTCCGCTGCGAGAGGTAGTACGGCACGCCGGCGGCGTGGTCCATGTGGCCGTGGGAGACGCAGAGCGTGTCGATGGTGACCATCTCCCGCGGTGCGCGGCCGGCGTCGAAGCAGACGTTGAACTCGGGCAAGGCGATCACGGTCTCCTCGCCGGCCAGGGAATAGCCGACCACGCGAAAGGCCCCTACCGTTTTGTCGATCATCGGCGTCGGCATGGTGTACGGTTCCAGGTGTTGCGTATTATGGCCGGCGACCGGCCACGTTGACCGGGGCCGCCGAGCGGGCAGCTCGCCCATCGGAATCAGGCCTGCCGGGTTGACCGCAACATCTCGTGCAGTTAGGCTGGAGACGCGCCTACATATCGCGGCGCGGTAATCCAGAGAAGGCGGTCGAGCGAGCGAATATCTCTCCCGGCCGGCGTCAGGCCGGCTGTTCCAATACCATGCGATGCCCGTCCTGCAAAGCGCTAGGTAAGGACAAAGTCATCGACTCTCGTCTGACCGAGGGCGGCGCGGCCATCCGACGGCGGCGCGTCTGCCAGGCGTGCGGCCGGCGGTTCACCACCAAGGAGCGGACGGAGGAAGAACTGCGGCTCACGGTCATCAAGAAGGACAAGTCCCGCGTGCCGTACCGCCGCGACAAGGTGGCGGCCGGCGTCCGAACCGCCTGCTACAAGCTCAACGTCACCGAAGATCAGATCGAGCGTCTCGTCGATCAGATCGAAGGCGATCTTTTCCGCGACTACGACCGCGAGGTCAAGAGCAAGGAGATCGGCGAGATCGTCGCCCGCCGCCTGCGGGGCCTGCACCACGTCGCCTACGTGCGTTTCATGAGCGTGTACCGCAACTTCCGCGACGTGAGCGAGTTCGCCGAGGAGATCCAGAACGTCCAGATCCACGCCGTCACCGACTCGCCCGATCAGCAGTCGTTGTTCAACGATTGACGTATCGATTGCAGCGTCCCGTCACCTGAGGAGTCAGCGATGACCGATCGAATCAGACGGTTCCGCGAGTATCGCGAGAAGATGAACGAACGCATTCTCGCGGAGAAGAGCGTGCCCATCAGTCGCTTCTTCACGCTCGACACGAAGGCATACGAGGACGGCGCACTCGACGCCAGAACGAAGGAAGTTGCCGGACTCGCCGCGTCGATGGTATTGCGCTGCGATGACTGCGTTGCGTATCACCTTATCCGCTGCAAGGAGCTGGGCCTGTCGCGGGAGCAGCTCTTTGAAGCGTTCAACGTGGGGCTGATCGTCGGCGGGTCGATTGTCATTCCCCACTTGCGGCGGGCCGTCGAACTGCTCGATGAGATCGAGGAACAGGCCCCACCGAAGAGCCCGAAATCCTGAAAGTCGCCCGGCGAAGAAGGCCGAGGCGGCAAGTCCGGACGAGTCGCCACGAGGACGTGCGCCGACCGATTTGATTCCGCGCCGCCTGTCTGTACGATCGCGAACTGTCCGCGCCGGTGAAGTGAGCGCCCCGCGTCGCGCGATTTCATCAGGGGGAAATACCGTATGTCCAAGACCGACATGATCGATCGATCAGGCCTCACCCGGCGGGGGCGACGCATTCCGTACGTGGTCAGTCTGCTGGTCGTGCCGTTGATGCAAACGGGCTGCGCTTCGGGGCCAGGAATGGCCCGGCCGCAGTTGCTGACGCTGCGCGAGCGCGAGCTGAACGTCGAGTCGTTCGACTACGTCTGGAAGACCATCGCCGACCACCACTGGGACCCGAACCTCGGCGGGGTGGACTGGGAGGCGGCCAAGGAGGAGCTCCGGCCGCGCGTGGCTGAGGCGGAGACGATGCCCCAGGCCCGGGCCGTCATGGACGACCTGATCGGCCGACTCGGTCAGTCGCACTTCGCCATTATTCCGGCAGGTGTCTACAAAGAGATGGACGCGGCGACCGAGAACGGGCCGGCCCACGACGCGGACGAGAAAACGGAAAAGAGGGGAAGGGCCGGAATCGAGGTTCGAGTCGTCGACGGCCAAGCGCTGGTCTTCCGTGTCTACCCGGATTCACCGGCGGACACGGCGGGCGTCCGCCCCGGCTGGATAATCGAGCGCGTCCGCGACAAGGACATCGCTCCCGTGGTCGATCGCGTCTCCAAAGCTTATGCCGACGACACGTTGCGTGAGTTCCTGTTGGCGCGAGCCGTCGCCTCGCGGATGGCCGGGAACATCGGCGACAAGATGACGCTGCAACTGCTCAACGGCAGTGACGAGCTTGTCTCGGTCGAATTGACTCTCGGCGAGCCTCGGGGCCATGCGGCCCGGCTCGGATTCATGCCGGAGATGCACGTGTGGTTCGAATCGCGGTTGATCGAAGACGGACCGCGCCCGATCGGTTACATCGCGTTCAACGCCTTCTTCGATCTGCCGCGGATCATGGACCTTTACGGCAAGGCGGTGCAGCAATACCTGGACGCGCCGGGTCTGATCATCGACCTGCGGGGCAACCCCGGCGGGCTCGGCGTGATGGCCATGGGGATGGCGGGTTGGCTCATTGAAGAGGAGAACCAGTACCTGGGCAGGATGCACCTGCGAGAGACCGATCTGCGGTTCGTGGTCAACCCGCGGCTCGATACGTACAAGGGCCCGGTCGCAGTGCTGGTCGACGGACTCTCGGCGTCGACGGCCGAAATCTTCGCGGCGGGCCTCCAGGATCTGGGCCGGGCGCGCGTCTTCGGCACGCGCACGGCCGCCGCGGCGCTGCCGTCGCAATTCGAACGGCTGCCGAACGGCGACGGGTTTCAGTACGCCATGGCGAGCTATGAATCGGCGTCAGGAACCATGCTCGAGGGCAACGGGGTGATGCCGGACGTGGAGGTCGAGCTGAGCAGAGAGGCGCTGCTGGCCGGCCATGACCCCGTGATAGAGGCGGCGCTGGAGTGGATCGCCGCAGAAAGCGCCTCGCAGGCCCACGCGCATCTCTGACGCGGCACCGTGCCGCGTCTCAAAGGCGTTGTTGAAAAGGTAAGACACCGACTGACGGGAGGAAATCGAATGAACGCAAGACGATGGGCGACGATGTTGGCGGTCGCGGTGGCAACGGTGCTCGCGATTCCGTCCTTCGCGGACGAGGGTCTGCCGACCGCGGCGCAGGTGATCGAGAAGTACATCAACGTGACTGGAGGGCAGGATGCCTACGAGAAGCACTACAACAGCATCATGACGGCGACGCTGAATATGCCGGCCATGAACGTCAGCGGAAAGATGACCGTCTGGGCAGCCAAGCCGGACAAGTCGCTGACGGTCGTCACCATGCAAGGCATCGGCGAGAGCAAGCAGGGCTGCAACGGCACCGTCGTATGGTCGATCCCGCCCGGGCAGGCGCCGCGCATCGCCACCGGTGAGGAGCGCGAAGTCATGCTGCGGGCCGCGCGATTCAACCCGGAGCTTCACTGGCGCGATCTCTACGAGAAGGCCGAATGCGTCGGCACTGAAGACGTGGACGGGCAGACGTGCTACAAGGTCGTGATGACGCCGAAAATGGGCAGCCCGACCACGGTCTACTATGGGAAAGACTCCGGCCTGATCGTGAAAACCCAGACCGTATTTCCCACGCAGATGGGTTCCATGCCGGTCGAAACCTTCCAGGACAACTACACCGAGGTGGACGGCGTCAAGATTCCGTTCCAGATGACGCAGAAGATGAGCGGTATCGAGCAACAGTTCACCGTGGAAAGCATGAAGTACAATCAGGACATCCCGGGGGACAAATTCGGCCTGCCGGACGAGATCAAGCAACTGCTGGAGAAGAAGGAGAAGGAGGCGCCGTCGGAGGAGGGCAGTAAGGAAAAGCCCGACGACGAGTAGGCCGGCTTGCGGGCCGGCCCTGACCGGCCGGGAGGGGGACAAGACGCAACGCAATCAAGGGCACCCGGCAGTGCTCCACGGCGCTGCCGGGTGGCTTTTTACCAATTTCACTTGGCGCCGGTCTGCTGAGAAACGGACCTGGGGGGTCAGACCCCGGCGGCAGGCCGGTATCGAGGGGTCGTCGCGGTCGCGACCCCCGGCAGGCGACGGCGGACGGGAAGCGCGGCGGGCGCTCTCTGCGGGCTCTTGCCTCCGCCGGGAGAACAGTTATACTGAATGCGGTAGGTTCGATCGATCGAGGCGCGTGTCTGACATTGTTCGCTCAAGTCTGGATCACTTTGCCAAGCTCGTCTTCCTCCCCTCTTGGGCCGGAGCGTGGGCCACTTTCTTACGCGACCCGGAAAGCAAAACTGCGGGTCGAATTGCCATCGAAGCACACAGGAGTACACGATGGGCAAGAAGTTGTATGTCGGCAACCTCAGTTATGACGTTGGCAGCGCAGAGCTCGAAGAGCTCCTGTCGCAGCACGGCACGGTTGTCAGCGCGGAGGTGATCACCGACAGGATGACCGGACGAAGCAAAGGATTCGGCTTCGTCGAAATGGGTTCGGAGGAGGATGCTCAGTCTGCGATCGCGGCACTGGACGGCCAGCAGCACGGCGGCCGTAAGCTCACGGTCAACGAGGCCAAGCCTCGCGCCCCGCGCACTGGCGGCGGCGGCGGCCGTGGTGGCTACGGCGGTGGCGGCGGCAGAAGGGACCGCTATTGAAGGAGGAAAGCTCGGCGGCAAACCACTTTCGGAAATGACCACGTCGGGGCTCGCATCTCGCTCAGAAGCCTGGCAGGCCGTTGAGCGAAACGAAGTTCTGATCTTTCCACGAAGCGAATTCGGGCCGGCCCCGCCATACAGGCGTGCCGGCCCTGCTTTCGCATCTGGCCGTACTATGCCGACCGCCAACAAGCGGGTCCGCGCTGACGATCGACCGGCAGTTGACGTGTCGTGGGCGCCATCTCCGGTAAACGCCTCAGGCAATCGCCGGGGCCAAAGCCGGGAAAGCGCTCTGCGCGACTCCGGACTTCCTGCCATTGGTTGAATGGGGCCGGCGGCACAGATATACTAAATGGCTTCGGAGGTTCGCGGTGTTGCAGCGGTCGGGCGGCGAGCCGCGAGCGTGGATTGAAGGATTGGCACTACTGGAGAAGCGACTCTTGGCGTCTTCACTCGAGGGAAAGTCCATCCTGGTCGTCGACGACGACCCCGACATTCTGAACGCGATGCGGCTGGCACTGGAAGAGTCGGGGGCGAAAGTGACTACCGCCGGCGATGGCGATCAGGCGATCGCCATGGCGGAATCATGCGCTCCCGATCTTGTGGTCCTGGATGCGATGCTTCCCAAAAGAAGCGGTTTTCTGGTCATGGACAAGCTGAAAAGCCCGCAAAACGAGCGGAAGCCGCGTGTGATCATGATCACCGGGGCGGCCGGCAAGCGGCATCAGGCTTGGGCGGAAAGCCGCGGTGTCGATGGCTACCTGGCGAAGCCGTTCCGGATGGAGCGGCTTGTCGAGTCGGCCGAGCGCATCCTGTCCGCGTAAGCACGTCACGCTGGTGAAATCGCGTCGATCTGGTGGGGATTTCACTGAGCCTGGCGGGGGTCAGGCTTCGGAAGGAAAAATCCGGCGCTGCAGGCACGCCCCGGGGCGTGCCGCCCGGTGGTTCCCTGCGACGGAAAGTACGGCCACCGAGCGGGGTCGATCGTGGGTCGTTGCAAGTCCCCGGTACCCGGAGTACACTCTCCCGGTTCAACGCGTCCTGCGGCTTCGGGAGCCACGGATCGAGCCGTGATGCCCTGATGCCCCGTCTGCTGCGGGTCGCGCGGTTGGGGTGTGACACGATCAGGGCGCAGTGGAGCGTGACGGAACGAATGACCCCGGAACTGAAGGGCAAGATCGTCGAGGAGTATCGACAGCACGACAAGGACACAGGCTCACCCGAGGTGCAGGTCGCCATACTGACGGGACGCATCACCGAGCTCACCGAGCACCTCAAAACGCACAAGAAGGACTACGCGTCAAGGCGTGGTCTGTTGAAGCTGGTTGGACGGCGCAACCGGCTTCTCAGCTACCTCAACGCAAAGAACCGCGACCGCTACCTGGCAGTCATCCAGAGGCTCGGGCTGCGCAAGTAGCGGGGGAATCGCGATCGGCCTCGGCGGTGATGCGTCCGGCCGCGCGAACCGTATTCGGGCCCCACTTCTTCGGTGTTGCAGTCGGTGTCGGATGACCGGGCCACGGCGACAACGTGCAAACGGACGCGGGTTGACGATGGGCGGCCGGCGATCGACCCGGTGCGCCCTTTTTTGTCGGCGAATCGAAACAGGCGGATTGACGGAACAGAACTGACAAGAAGAGAGAACGAAGCGGCATGGAGACGTACGCAGTAGAACGGAAGATCGGCGCAGAGACGTTGCGAATCGAGACGGGCAAGCTCGCCAGGCAGGCGGCGGGCGCGGTGATGGTGTCCTACGGGGAGACGATGGTGTTGACGGCGGTCGTGGTTTCGGACCCGCGGCCGGGGATCGACTTCTTTCCCCTCCAGTGCGACTACCGGGAGAAGGCGTATGCGGCGGGCAAGTTTCCCGGCGGCTTCTTCAAACGCGAGGCGCGGCCGACGACCAAGGAAGTCCTCACCATGCGCCTGATGGATCGCCCGATCCGCCCGTTGTTTCCCGACGGCTTCATCAACGAGGTCCTGATTCAATCGATGGTTCTGGCGACGGACCAGGAGAATGATCCGGACGTGCTGGCCATGATCGGGGCGTCGGCGGCATTGTCCCTTTCCAACATACCGTTCCAGGGTCCGACCGGCGCCGTGCGCGTCGGTCGTGTTGACGGCAATCTGATCGTCATGCCGACGATGTCGCAGATTGCGGCGGGCGACATGGAGCTCGTCCTCGCGGGGCACTCGGACTCCGTCAACATGATCGAGCTGGGCGGGATGGAGATCCTCGAGCCGGACGTGGTGAAGGCGGTGGACCTCGCCCACGAGAATATCAAAACGATCTGCGAGATGATTGACGAGCTCGTCGGCCAGCGCGGCAAGGAGAAGGACTGGACGCCTCCGCCGCCGACGACGGAGCTGAAGAACCGCTTGCGCGAGCGCGCCGCCGGCCCGATGGCGGAAGCCAAGAAGATCTCGGGCAAGCTGGAGCGCAATGCCGCGGTCGACGCGGTCTACAACGAAGTGATCGCCGAACTCTGCCCCGAAGACGCGACGGAGCTGGAGTACGATCCCGCCACGGTCAAGAAGCTCCTCGACGAGATCGAGGGCGAGGTCGTGACCAAATCGATCCTCGACACGAATATCCGGCCGGACGGCCGCGGCCCGAAGGATATCCGCCCGCTGCTGTGCGAAGTGGGCGTGCTGCCGCGCGTGCACGGGTCGGCCATCTTCGCCCGCGGCGAGACGCAAGCGCTGGCCACGGTCACCCTGGGCACGGTGCGCGACGAGCAGTTCATTGACGGCCTGATGCCGGAATACACAAAGAAGTTCCTCCTGCACTACAACTTCCCACCGTTCTGCACGGGCGAGGTCAAGCGGGTGGGCGCGGTGTCGCGGCGCGAGATCGGGCACGGCAACCTGGCCGAGAAGGCGCTGGAGATGGTGCTCCCCTCGCCGGAAGATTTCCCGTACACGATTCGCGTGGTATCGGAGATCCTGGAATCGAACGGGTCCAGCTCGATGGCCTCGGTCTGCGGCGGGACGCTCGCCCTGATGGACGCGGGGGTCCCGCTGCTCCAGCCGGTCGCGGGCATCTCCATCGGCAGCTTCCACGATGATCAGCGGCGGCAGCTCGTCGTGGACATCCTCGGGGAAGAGGATCACTTCGGGGACATGGATTTCAAGGTGGCCGGAACGCAGCGGGGCATCACCGCGATCCAGGTCGACCTGAAGGAACGCAACCTGCGCAGCGAAACGATCGCCGACATCCTCGAGCTGGCGAAAGAGGCCCGGTTGAGAATCCTGCGGTCGATGCTGGCCGTTCTGCCCCGGCCGCGAGCGGACATTTCGCCGTCCGCACCGCGGATCGTCACCATCAAGATCGACCCGGAAAAGATCGGCAAGGTGATCGGGCCGGGCGGCAAGGGTGTGCGCGGCATCGAGGCAACAACGGGCGCCAAGGTCGAGATCAACGACGACGGGACGATCGTCATCTCGTCCGTGAACCTGGCCTCCACGGAAGAAGCCCGCAGCATGATTGAAGCGATGACCGACGAGGTGAAGGTCGGGACGGTCTACACCGGCAAGGTGATCAGCATCAAGGATTTCGGCGCGTTCATCGAACTGGCCCCCGGCCAGGATGGGCTGTGCCACGTCAGCGAGCTCTCGACGGAGTACGTCCGCAACGTCACCGATGTCTGCAAGGTCGGCGACACGCTGAAAGTGAAGGTCATCGCCGTGGACAACCAGGGGCGCGTCAAGCTGTCGCGCAAGGCGGTGCAGATCGAGGAGCAGAAGGCCGCCGCCAGGTAGCGGCCGCGATCCGCGGGTCGCCGTTGCAGGCCGAGTAGGGTCGATGCAGGGCAAGAGCGACATGGCCGGCGCGGAACCCGATCGCGTGCTCGAGATTTCGGCGCTGGCGGGCGGGCTGGCGCACGAAATACGCAACCCCCTGTCGACGCTTCTGGTCAACCTCAAACTGCTCGAAGAGGATCTCAAAAGCGGCCTCGATGAGCGATCCGAGACGTTGCGGCGCGCCCGGCTGAGAATCGGGATCGTTCGCGACGAGGCGGAGCGGCTCCAACGGCTGCTCGACGAGTTTCTTCTCGCCGTCGGCCCGGTCGGGCTGCGCAAGTCCACTGCCGACATGAATGCCGTCATCCGGCGACTGGTCGATTTCTACGGCCCCGAAGCACAACGCAATAAGATCGATCTGCGGCCGCTCTACGCCGCCGAGCCCGCATGGTGCGAGCTGGATATGCAGGTTTTCCAGCAGGCGATCCTCAACCTGCTGGTGAACGCGCAACAGGCCATGCCGAATGGCGGCGAGATCTTCCTGCGGACTGCCGGCGACGGCGACGACATTGTCGTCGAGGTGATCGACACGGGCGAGGGGATGCCGCCGGACGTCGCCGGCAAGGCTCTCAAGCCGTTTTTCTCGACGAAGCCCAGGGGAAGCGGGCTCGGCCTGCCGATGGCCAGCCGGATCGTCTCCGCTCACGGTGGCACGCTGCAGTTCGAGTCCGAGCGCGGAAAAGGCACGCGGTTCGTCATCCGTGTTCCGGCCGTTGAAAAGCCCTGATCGGCTCCGCGGCGCACCCGGCGCCGGCCCGGGCGGCGGCATGAGGTGACGCCGGCGGGCGGCGTGTTAAGATTCCCTCCATGCCGGACACAGCCTTCGTTCTTGTCGTAGAGGACGACGTGCCCCACGGGGAGGCCATCGCCGAGGCCTTGCGCCGCGAAGGCCACGCGTGCAGCGTGGTCACCAGCGGAAAGGAGGCAATCGAAAGCATCCGATCGCGCCCCCCGGATGTCGTGATCACGGATTACCGGCTCGGCGGCGAGGTCGACGGCATGGAGCTGCTGCGCCGGACGCGCTCGCTATCGCCCGAGACCGAGGTCATCCTGATGACCGCGTTCGGGAGCGAACGGCTGGCCCGCGACGCGTTGAGCCCGGACAACCCGACGCCCGCCTACGACTACCTGATCAAGCCGATCGACATCGAGGTTGTGCGGGACAAGGTCAACCGGGCCGCGGCCAAGGCCATCCAGGCGCGTGAGGCGCGGCACTGGCAGCGGCGACGACAGGAAGCATTCGACTTCGAGGGCATCATCGGCACCAATCCCGCGCTCAAGAAGGAGATTCTCCGGGTCCAGAAGCTGGCCAAGAGCAAGAGCACGGTACTGATCATCGGCGAGTCGGGCACGGGCAAAGAGCTCGTGGCCCACGCGCTGCACGACAACTCGCCGCGGGCGGGCAAACCGTTCAAGGTCATCAACTGCGCGGCGCTGAGCGAGACACTGCTCGAGAGCGAGCTGTTCGGCCACGTGAAAGGAGCGTTCACCGGGGCCGTCGGGGACAAGCAGGGGATCCTCGAGGCGGCCGACGGCGGCACGCTCTTTCTGGACGAAATCGGCGACATGCCCCACGCCATGCAGGCCAAACTGCTGCGCACCCTGGAAAGCGGCGAAGTGCAGCGCGTCGGCTCAACGGAAATCCGCTACGTCGACGTGCGCTTCATCGCGGCGACGCACCGCAACCTGTGGGATCTCGTGGAAAAGGGCGACTTCCGCGAGGACCTCTTCTACCGGCTGCGCGCTCAGGGGGCGATACGCCTGCCCCCGCTGCGCGAACGGCGCGAGGACATCCCCATCCTTGCGCAGCACTTTCTGGAGCAGGCCAACGCCGAAAACGGCAAGCACATCGAGAGCATCTGCCCGGACGCGATGCGCCGGCTGACCAATCACAACTGGCGCGGCAACGTTCGCGAGCTGCGCTCGGTGATCGAGCAGATGGTCATCGAGGCGGAAGACAGTGTGCTGGGAATCGACGACCTGCCGACGGCATTGCAGGCCAGCACGGAGATCGTCCCGCTGAGCACGCCGACCTTCGTGGGGATGAGCATGGCCGACGTGGAGAAGATGCACATCCTCAATACGCTGAAACTCACCGGCGGCAACCGGGAGAAGGCGGCGAAGATGCTCGGAATCGGCGCGCGGACGCTGTACCGCAAACTGAAGGACTACGGGGTGACGTAGAGCGCGACGCCGCTATCGCGTCGCGGCTTGCATTCCCGCGAGCAGCTCTTTCGCACGTGCGCCTTCGATCCATTCCACGTGCCCGTCGGCGAAGCCGAAACCCGCCCCACCGTCGTGGAGCTCGCGATCGCAGATCACGACCTCCGTCGGCGGCAGTCCGGTGCCGTCGCGATAGAGATACGACGACAAGCGATCGACGTTCTCGACGGTGATGGTCTCCTGCGAGTCGTCGAGCGGGGAACGGAACGAGGGCGGTCCGACCAGACCGAGCTCGAGGAGCTCCGCGAACGACTGCGGCCATGCCTCCTTGTGGTCATTGGCATAGAGGAAGCATGCGGTGAGGATACCTTGGATGTTCGACATGGACACGAGGCGTTTGGAAAGCATTCGCGCCCGCGTCATTGACGCATCGATCGACTTCCAGAAGAGGGCGCGGGCGTCCTTGTCGATCGCAGGGGTCGCAGCCAGGCGCACGCTCAGGGCGCCCTCACCTCGAACGAATGCCACGCCGATCGCCGCGGGCGAATCGGCGAGTTTCTTGAAGGCTTCTTCGAACTCCGCAAGCTCCGGGTCACCCTCACCGGCGCGCAGTGCCAGGCGAGCGCCTTCGGCGGCATCGATCAGAACAAGCCCGGCCGAGTCGTGCGGCAAGTAGCGCATCAGCGCCTGGAGACTGCGCGACGGTTGAACCGGATCTGCATCGTTCGCGCGACGGGCGACGGTGGCAATGGTCTCGAAGTCCTTGCCGATCAGCAGTTGATCGCCCACGATGGCCCAGGCGAGCGTCTTTCCGGATGCGGCCGGCGCGGTGTATATCATCGTTCCCGAAACCACCGTGTAGTCGATGTCGAGGTTGAAGTCGCGAATCAAGGCGTCGATCTGGGATTGCAGCCTGGACGGGTCGGCGAGGCGGACGGCGGCCAGCGCATTCAGCTCAAACGAATCGTCGAAGCGCAGGCCGACGGCCCACTCGTCGACCAGGTTGCCGAGGAAGTCCTCGAGTGGATCGAAACCGAAGTCGGCGCGGAAGTCGGCGCATTCGTCGCGGAACTCCGAGACAATGTCCGGATCGACCGCGGCGAGAATGCTGTTGACCACGTCCACCGAGTCGGCGGCATTCGTCAGCGTGCCGCGGATGATGAACGGGTAGTCCGTCGCCAGGAGCGAGCCGATATCCGAAGGCCGGTTCTGCGGTGCAACGAGATCGACGACGCCGCCTTCACCGTCCGCCAGGCCCAGCACGAGGCGGACGTCGAGATTTCGCGACCAGCCCGCCGTCAGCGCGGCGCACTGGAGGCGGTCGATCCCGAGGGCGGCGGACAAGCCGGGGACGACGCGCTCGATCTCCGCGACAGGAACGGGCATCAGCGCGCGGGTGTTGATATAGATGAACGCGTCAGCGGACATCGTGGCGTCCGAGAGGACCTTTCGGGCGTCCTCGGCGGCGGCGAAGCGCGGCGGCATCTCCTTGCCTTCGAGCCACGCCATCGCATCGGTGCTGCGACTGCTGCCGTAGACCATGCCGTCCCGGGCGGCGGCCAGGATGGGAACGGGGATCAGGCCGGACAACCGAATCGGGCGGACGGCGGAGATGAGGTTAGCCTTTGCCGCCGGTGCCGGCGTGGGCGAGGGCGTTGCATCGGGGGGAGAGTCGGGCTCGGCGGCGGCCGGCTGCCGGGGTCTGTTCAGGTTGGCGAAGAACGACTCCGCGCCGCCCTGCGGTTGGGCGGCAAACTCGAGCCGCAAGGAAGCCGGATTCGTGGGCGACCCGGAGACGGCGATCATGAACGGGCCGTCGAAGGCAGCGGCCGTGGCCAGAGCCTTGCCGAGTTCGCTCTTGTTGCCGAGAGGGAGCGACCAGACGGGGTGCTTGAAGACGTCGTCCGGCCGGGCGAAATAGGCGACCACCAGCGCGTCGGCCGGCGCCAGGGCGAGGATTGGCGGCAGCGCGGGCGGCGCGGGCGGCGGCTCGGTCGCCAGGGCGATCGGGGCGAGCAACAGCATGCTGATGAGCGCGATGCGAGTCTTCATGGCTGGTTCCTCTTTTCGTATGACTCCGGCAGGCCGGAGTGCGCAGCGGGCGTTCACTGCGTTTGAATCAAGTTCGCGATGCGGTGTTTCCGTGCATGACGTCCTGGCGAAAATCGCCTCGATCACTGCGTTCCATCGTTTTCGTTCGGCGGTGTGTAGGCTTCCACCTCAGCAGGCGGATAGTGAACGACATAGTCCAGGTCGAAGGGCTTGTCGCCCTCGGCGCCGCGGTCGTCCACCAGGTTGTCGCTGAAGCTGTAGAAGCTCCAACCCACGTCGTGGCGAACGTAGACGAAGTCCTTGCCGCTGAACGGGTCGATTAGATCATCGCTCGAAACCAGGTCGCGCAACTCAGCGAGGCGGGACGGCGGCCGGCCCTTGTTCTCGATCGTGAAAATCCGCAGGGCGACGGTGAGCCTGGTGGCGAGCATCTGCATGCGGCAGCGCTCGCTGAGAACGGTGGCTCGAGAGAGCGACGGCAGTAGCATGTGGGCGACGACGTCCCATTGCGGGATGGCTCCGAGCATCTGCTCATCGTCGGCATCCGTCCAGGCACCGAGATAGGCCGGCTTCTGGCCCCGTTCGATGCACTCGTCGTAGAACGACGCCATGTGCGCCTTGATGGTCCGGTCGGGAAGAAAGAGCTTTCCAATTCGCGTTTCCAGGCGGCTCCACCCGTCGTCGCCAGGGAAGCTTTTCCCTCCGCCCATGCCGAAATTCTGCAGGTTCGTGAGGAGATCAAAAGGCCGCGCCGTCAGCTCATCGACGATCAGAAGTCCGAACGTCTTCTCATTGCGCAGGCCGGAGCGCGTCGTCGGCACCGCCGGGCCGAGCCGATCGAGCAGGTCAGCGATGTCCTCGAGTTGGTCTTTGGAGAGATCTTGTCGCAAGGTCATTTGTTCAACCGCGCGGTCGCCCAGCGCCCAGATGGCGATGCCGACGAGGTTCTCGATCAGGGTGATGCCATTGCCCGTGTGCTGGGCCATGCGCATGACCGCTTCGTAGTTCAGCAGCGCCAGGTCGTAGGCCCCTTCGTCCTCCAGTCGTCGTCCGTCCACGACGAGCAACTTGCTCAGTTGGCGGAAGCTGCTGAGGCTGGGCAAGAGGATGGCAATGACGCTGTCTTCGGGATTGCCGAAGTAGTAGATCTGGCACTTCTCGAACGTCGCCGCCTTTCGGGCGAGCCGGAGGGCCTTCTGGTTGTCCGGATCGCGGAGGAACTGCCGCAGCTTCTCGTCGTGCCCTTTCGGCCAGGCCGTCTGCACGGCGTAATCGAACACATCTCTCAGGTCTTGCGGGAGGTCCTTGTACGCATTGACGGCGTCGAGATAGA
Organism: Phycisphaerae bacterium; assembly: GCA_040235375.1. Classification (GTDB taxonomy): domain Bacteria; phylum Planctomycetota; class Phycisphaerae; order UBA1845; family UBA1845; genus JBECKQ01. The sequence goes on from JBECKQ010000364.1 coordinate 16,711, forward strand.
CCCAGAAGGCGTTCTTGTCACGGGGAATGTCGGGGATGTCGAACCCGCGGGCGCGCAGATTATCCATGGGCCAGACCTTCATCGTTTCACCACGCATGGTGATGGCATCCGGTTCGGATTCGGGCGCCTCATTCGCAAAGCCGAGCGGCGCGGCGCCGGTGACGAGTCCGGCGGCGACAGCCACGGTCAACAGCCATCGGTAGTATCTCATCGTGTCCTTACTCCTTGTCCTGCCCGCGCGCCGGCATCAAGAGGACGATCCGGCGATCGCGCCGTCGCGCGCCGGCTAATGGTGTTTCCGCCAGATCGGGATTTCTTACTGATTTTCGAATGCGGTCGATCGGCAGAATCCAATACGAGGCGTCTGCACTGAAACAGTACTGAAACAGTTTCATTTCTGAGGTTTTTTGCCCATTTCAACACCCGCATCCGCGAAAGAATGGCACGATCTCTTGGTTTTCGTGGCGTAATCGCTTATAGGACATGTCGTTATGGAGTCTCCGGCGAAGAGCCGCGTTCAAGGACGACAATGTCCAAAAACCGTCGATTACTTACACCTTGACAGGTCTTGACCCGAGTCGCTATTCTGACGACTGAAACAGTCATCGCAACAGTTGCGGCCGTTGTTTCGAAAACGCGACGACCGCAATTCGGAAAGGTGCATCATGTCGTCCGTTCGAAGAATCGCTCAGGAGGCCGGCGTTTCGATCACCACCGTATCGCGCGCGCTGAATAACGATCCGGCGGTAAACTCGCAGACGAGACGACGAATCCTGTCGGTGGCCAACAACTTCGGCTACGTCGCCACCATGGGACGCCGCGTCACCACCAACGTGGCCCTGACCTATACCGGCCCGCAATCGCTTTCCACGGTATACGACTCGGCGGTGCTCGACGGCGTCATCCGCGGTCTCGAAGAGCATCGCTTCGACTGCGTGATCCTGAATCTCCAGCGCGACAAGAACGCCGACGAAACCTACACGCAGTTCTTCATGCGCAAGGGCGTGCGCGGCGTCATCCTGCGAACGACCGAGCACACGCGGCACGTGTGCGAGGCGATCGCCGCGGAAGATTTTCCGTGCGTCGTGATCAGCGAACGCTTCGATTCTTCAGAGGTGAGCTACGTCGATTGCGACTCGAAGACCGACAGCGCCCGCGCGGTGGAATACCTGCTGGCGCTGGGACATCGACGCATCGCATTCGCCATGAACGTTGTGCCGGACCGCGATCATCTGGACCGGTTCGAAGGCTACAGGTCGGCGCTGGCCAAGGCGGGGCTGTCCATCGACGAGAATCTCGTGCTCCGGCACGCGGCCAATCTTGCCGGCGGGGCCACGGTGATGAACGTGCTTGCGAGCCGGAAGTCGCGGCCGACGGCCCTGTACTGCGCGGACCCGATGCTGGCCGTCGGGGCCATCAACAAGGCGCAGGAGCTGGGCATCCGCGTGCCGCAGGAAATATCCATCGTCGGATTCGATGACGCCCAGGTACGCCACAGCGTCTACCCGGTGATGACGGCGGTGTGCCAGGATGCGGCACAGCTCGGCTTCGAGGCGTCGCTGCACCTGACGCGGCTGCTCACCGGCGCGGCCAAAGGCGTTCTCCAGAAAACCGTCTCGACGTTCTTCGAGGTGAACCAGTCGACGGGACCGCCCGCGTGAATCGCTTGGGGTGGTCGGAGTCGCACTCGGAAACAGAAACGATAGCAAGGGATTGGACAAGCTTCCGCGCGTAACGATTCGAGGAGTTACCCATGCGTACTGACCAAGGACATCCCCAGACAGCCGAACAGAGACCGCGGCGGAGCCCCGGTACGGCGGCGGGGTTCACGCTGGTCGAGCTACTCGTCGTCGTATCGATCATTGCCATGCTCATCGCGATCCTGCTGCCGGCGCTGCGCGGGGCACGTGAACAGGCCAAGCTGACGAAATGCCTCGCGCACATGCGCGGGACAGGTGAGGCAGCAATGGTCTTCGCCGGCAGTCACAACGACCGCTTCCAGATATCGACGGATGAGGTGGGCCTGAATCTCGCGGACACCAGCCGCCAGCGGTACGCGTACGGCGACGGGCTGGAGCTGCTGAGCTGGCCGGTGGCTCTCGCCCAGGCGGCGGGCATCCAGTGGGCCAACAACTGGGACTGGGGCGTACGCGCGGTCAACTACCAGGACGCGAAGGCCAAAAAAGAGCACATCAAGGGCGACTTCGAGCTGGTGACCTGCCCAGCCGACAAGGTCCGTATCGCCACGCCGTTTTATCCCCGGAACAAGCCCCAGACGTGGAACAGTGTAGACAATGATGGGTTGCGGTTCGCGCCCCAAGGCGATCCGGACTTCCCCACGGCGAGCAAGCCGGACATGTCCTACTTCGGGTACCTCAGCTACGCCCTGAACGAGGACGTTGTCGGGGCGGAGGTGGCCGAGAGCAGGGGCTCTCCCGCGTGCTGGCGATCCGTGCAGACGCAGTCGGGGTGGATAGAGTGCAAAGGCGAAACCAACTATCCCCCGTTCAGCCCGTGCGGCAAGGTGGGCACGGGCCGGCGCCTGCAGGGCGAACTCGACAAAGTCTACCGGCCGGGCGACGTGGCCCTGATCATCGAGGCCGGCCGCGACAGCGAGGCTGAAGAGAGCGCCGGCTTCGCCAACCTGCTGCTCAGTGCCCAGGCGCCTGGGCCGTACCTGGGCGACTTCCAGCAGACGCACAGACTGCGCGTGCCGCGAAAAAGGCACCCGAAGGGTCGGTTAACGATCCTCTATTCCGACATGCACGGCGGAACCGTGATTCCCGTCGACTTCGACGAGACCACGAAGCTGCCGACGAAATACTCGCCGCGCGTACGCGTATCGCCGTACCCCCCAAACGGCAACACGGAATAGTCGATGCTCTGATACGGGGAAAGAATGCAGAATGGCCGAGTCAGCAGGGGAACAGGCCCCACTCCGATCTCAAGGCAACGATCAGGAGCCGATTTCAGCGCCCGGGGCGCCGGTCAACCACCACGAGCACACGCGGGAAGGTGATTCGAGGGATTTGGCAAACTGCGTCGGTTATAGAGCGAGCGAATCGACGCGGAGATTCACGGTAGCAGGTTTGGACGAGGACGCATTACACCACACGCCGCCTCGATAACCTCCAAAGGCGGCGGACCACGGGGCGAGAAGGAAGGAGCACACGAATATGTTCAGGGTCAGGTCTCACTGGGTTGCGATCCTTGCCGTCACAGCGATGGCACTGTGCCTGACGACGGCGCAAGCGCAGCCGATCGTGGATGAGGACTTTAACAACGTAACGGGAACTGGAGGCGGTCCGCTCCTCTTCGGTTCCGGGTTCTCGTTGATCCATGACTGGGACACCGGGATTACCGGCGAGAGCGCGTTCGCCGGAACGACGGAGCGCGCCCGCATCAACGCCTCGGTCGAGGGCGATCCGACCGGCGGGCCGGACGGCTCAGGCGCCGGCAAGATCAGCGTTTCCAACATCACGTTCAATCCCGTGCATCGCGACTTCGCCAACGTGTGGGGATATCCCGGCGCGACGTTCGCCGACTCGAACGGCATCGGCGAGGGCTTCACCACGAACTGGGACGACGGGATCGACGGCGAAAGCGCGTTCGGTGCGGTCACCGGCGGCGCCGTGCTCAACGGCCGCATGCGGGCGGAAGGGCTGCTTGCCACGCAACAGGCACACATCTTCGTCCGCGACGTGGACGTGACCAGCGGCACGTGGACGGCGGGCCTGATCTTCGACGCGCCGCCGTTCGAGGGCGCCACCGTGCTGCTGAACCCCGGCTTTGAGACGGGGACTTTCGACGGCTGGACGACGTTCGGCGCCAACAACTACGTCGCCTCCGAATTCGTCCGTTCGGGGTCGTTCTCCTTCAAGAAATTCGGCGAGTTCAGCGGCAGCTACAGCGCGTCCGGCATCTACCAGGAGCTTCCAGCCCAGGAAGGGCAGACCTGGCAGCTCGACGCCTGGTCGGCCCACATTGCGGGCGACAGCCTCACCGGCACGCAGAACCAGATGGTCATGAACATCGAGTACTACAACTCGAATGGTACGATGATCAACACCGACGGGCCGGTGACCATACTCGACACCAGCTCGCCAACGGACACGTGGATCGACAACACGGTCGCGATTACCGCTCCGGCCGGCACGGTGACGGCTCGCGCCGTGCTGATGTTCATTCAGCCGGCGAACGAAGGCGGCGCCGCGCACATCGACGACGTGACGTTCGAGGTCATCAGCGGTCCGCCGCAGAACAACGTCGATCTGGCCGCGATCAATCTGACCGCCGACATCATGGGCGTCGCCAACGCGGGCGCCGGTGAAACGATCGGCGATTACCAACTGCGCATCGAAGACCCCGAAGGCAATCGACTGATTTACAGTGGGACGGCCCCGAGCGGAGCGATGACGACGGTGGGCGGACCGCTCTCGACATTCGTCGAGGCAACCAGCAACGGCGTCACTTCCAACGGCGTGTTCGACGTTGGGGCCGCCAACTATCGCGTGGTCATCGCCTTCGATAACGAGCCTGCGGTCACATGGGGAACCGGCGGCGAGCTCGTCGTCGACAATGTCATTCTCACCGGCTCCGATCCGGGCGGCAGCGCCTGGTACGCCGGCGTGTTCTGGGACGGCCTCGGGCTCGGATCGACCGACCTCAGCCAGTTGGTTCTGACGGCGGATATCGCCGGCGACGCGACCGGCGGCGACTATGAACTGCGGCTCGAGGGCATCCAGGTCAACAGCAGCGGCGTCAATGAGGCCTTCATCGACATCACCACGACCGGCGGCGACGCCCTCGTCACGTATGACATGTACACTTCGGGAGTCTCCAGCAACTACACCACGGACTGGGATACCGGAATCCTTGGAGAAATAGGCTGGGGCGGCATCGGCGTCGGCACGACACTGTGCGACTCCGCTACGGAGTGCCCCGGTCTCGAAGACGTGGGCATTACCGTACGGGCGATTGACACCGACGGTCACGGAGATTCGACGTCAGGCCAGATCAAGGTGGCGGGGCTCTACTCGGTGCCCCCCGGCGTCGACTGGTACGCCGGCGTCGGCTGGCCGAACCAGGGATTGGCCTCGACTGACCTGTCGCAGGTCACGTTGAGCGCTTGGGTGAAGGGCGTCGCGGATGTCATGTGGGGCCAGTCGCTGGGCAGCATTGAGCTGCGCATCGAGGACGCCCAGGGCGACCGGATGTACAAGCAGGTCACCGCGAACGGCGCGTGGCAGTTCATCGGCGGCACGCTGGATACCTTTACGGAAGGCGGCGCAGCGGGCGGCGGCGGCGACGGCACCTTCGATCTCGATTCGGACACGTACACCGTGGTCATCGCGTTCGACCAGCCGTTCGCCACGTGGGGCTACGGGGGCGCCATTCGAGTCGATGACGTGCACATCACGCCGTTCGCCGTAACGCGCGAAGTCGGCACGGTGTCATTCACCGGCACTGTCGACGCCGCGAAGAGCGGGACGTTCCAGACCATCGGAGGCCTGCTGTCCGGTGGAGTGTCAACGTTCGTCGAAGACCTTTCGGAGATGTTCGACAGTGTGGCCGGAGACCTGGTTCAGTTCTGGCCCGGCTACTGGTGGTATGAGAACTGGGAGAGCGGGATCGACGGCGAAGCCGCCTTCGCCGGTACGTGGGGTACCGGGTCGCTTACTTCGGTGAGCGCGGAAGGCTGCGTGGACTGCGGCACAAACGGCACCGGCGGCGCCCGCCTGGTGTTCTCCGGCAACAACGGCGGGACGAGTGGCGGCTGGTGGGCGGGACTTGTATTCCCGGGCCTCCGCGCCGACCTGAGCACGGCCGATCTGTCCAACGTGTACTTCACGGCGAAGATCAAGGGCGAAGTGAACGGCGCCGGCTCCACGCTCGGCAATTACACGTTGCGTCTCGAGGACCCGCAGACCGATTTCCTCGCGTTCGACGTGACCGCCACGGGCGACTGGCAGGCGGTCGGCGGACCGCTGTCCACGGCCACGGCGGGCAGCACGCCCGATGGCGACGGTTCGTTTGACTACCTCGCCGGCAGCTACAACGCCACGCTGGTTATGGAGAACGGCACGGGTTACAACACGTGGGGCACCGGCGGCAAGCTGACCATCGACAAGATCTTCCTCAGCCTGCCCGGTAACGGCATCGCCGATTGCGACACGTTCACGGTGACGATGGCGTACGACAACGAGGTCTCGACGTGGCCCGACGGGGGCACGCTGACGATCGACAACCTGCTGTTCACCAGGGCCGGCAGCCCGGACTGCGATGTCGACACGGATGTCGATCTGGCCGACTTCGCCTACTTCCAGCAGTGCTTCACCGGCGAGGGTGGCGGCGTGCCGTCGGGCTGCGAGTGCGCCGATCTGAACTTCGACGGTAACGTCGATATTGACGATTACCGTTTGATCAATCTGCGTATGGAGGGTCCCCAGTAGTCTATCATGACTAGGTCTTCGGCGCGTTGCGGCCGCAGCCCAGCGTGCCCCGGACTTGGGACCTTGCCATTCGTGCGGCTGAACCGACGGCGGTCGGGATGCCCTCCCGGCCGCCGTCTCGCGTGACAGACCCCACGGCCTGCGAGAACGCGCCGTGATGGTGTCGCACGAAAGTGACATGATGCCTGGATGACCAGGCGATCAACGCAGCATCGGTCGGGGATGCCGGCGCTGCCGTTACCAAGGGAAGGCTTTTTCCGTGACTTTTCCAGATGATTTCGCGTGGGGGGCGGCCGCCGCGGCCTACCAGATCGAAGGCGCGGCGCGCGATGACGGAAGAGGGGTGTCGATCTGGGACACGTTCTGCCAGAGACCCGGGGCCGTCTATAACGGCCATAACGGCGATCATGCCTGCGACCACTACCGCCGCTACTCGGAAGACGTCGAGCTGATGCAGCGGATCGGGCTGAAGGCGTTTCGCCTGTCGCTGTCGTGGACGAGAATCCTGCCCGACGGCTGCGGGAGAATTAACGAGGCCGGACTCGATTTCTACGATCGGCTGATCGACGCCTGCCTGGCGGCCGGCATCACGCCGTACGTAACGCTGTTCCATTGGGATTTTCCCCAGGCGCTCTACGAGCGCGGCGGCTGGCTGAACCGCGACTGCGCCGAGTGGTTCGCGGCGTTCGCGGCGACCGCGGTGCAGCGCCTCTCCGATCGCGTCCGTTACTGGATCACAATCAACGAGCCACAGGTGTTTCTTTCTCACGGGCACAAGGACGGCGTTCACGCGCCCGGCGACCACCTGTCCATGAAAGAGGTTCTGCAAGCCGGCCACCACGTGCTGCTGGCTCACGGCAAGGCGGTGCAGGCGATCCGGGAGACCTCGAGTTCGACGTGCCAGGTGGGCTACGCGCCGATGGGGCTCGTCAAGATGCCGGCGAGCGCGTCGCCGGAGGATATCGAGGCGGCGCGGGCCTCAACGTTTGAAGTGGCGGGCAGCCATCTGTTCAACAACGCCTGGTGGATGGACCCCGTTCTGCTTGGCGGGTATCCGCAGGCCGGACTGGAAGCGTACGGCGGCAACGGCCCGCAGGTGCGCAGCGGCGATTTCGACCTGATTCACCAGCCGCTCGACTTTCTCGGCATCAACACCTACAGCGGTGAATGCGTTCGCGCCGCCGCCGACGGGCTGCCGGAGCATGTGCCGTGGGACCCGGGATACCGGATGACGACGTTCCGGTGGCCGGTCGCGCCGACTGCGCTCTATTGGGGGCCGCGCTTCCTCCACGAGCGCTATCGCGTTCCGATCTACATCACCGAGAACGGGATGGCGAACACCGACTGGGTCACGCTCGACGGGCGGGTGCACGATCCGCAACGAATCGATTTCATCCAGCGGTACCTGAGGCAGCTTCGCAAGGCCGTCCAGGACGGCGTGGACGTGCGCGGCTACTTCTACTGGTCGATCCTGGACAACTTCGAATGGGCCGAAGGGTACAAGGAGCGGTTCGGCCTGATCTACGTTGATTACCAGACTCAGGCGCGGACTCTCAAGGACTCCGCATACTGGTATGCCGCGGTCATCGCCTCGAAGGGAGCGAACCTCGACACGCCGTACACGTATCCCTTGCCCATTGTGGGTCAGCCAAAGGACCGTGACAATACCGCGACCGTGGGCGAAGACACACTGACGACGGCCTGATAGACTCCATCGAGCGCCGCGCGGCGGCGCCCCAACCGCCATGATCGCCGTTTGGAACAATGCGAGCGTACGGCCGGCTGCGGCCGGCACGAACCGTTGCTACAGCGGATCGATGGCGGCCGCGCTGGCGACAATGATGATGCTGCTTGCCTCGGCCGGCGCGGCAAAGGCCGACTGCGCGTTCTTCCATGAGAGCTGCGAGGGGACCGCCTCCATCGTCGCAAACGACGGTGTCACGTTCGGGCCGCTGAGTTTCGAGCCGGCCGTCAACTCGAATGGGATACACTTCGGATCCGGCAACGTACGATACTTGTCCGATCAGTTCCGGCAGACCGTCGGCTCGATCTCCTTCTGGATCCGCAAGACGTCCGCGGACGACAATGGCGGCGTGCTCCAGATCGGCCAGCTCGGCGAGCCCGACACGATCGGCGTTTTCTATACCGGCCAGTCGAACATCGTGCTGGAGATGCGCAACGCAGCCGGCAACGTGGGCCAGGTCCAGGTCGGTGGCGTGCTGTCCGAATCCGCGTGGACGCACGTGGTCGCCGAGTGGGTCTATCACCAGGAATCCAGCGCGAGCAGCCTGGTGCTGTTTGTGAACGGAGTCTACGCCGCGTACGGTTATCTCGAGGGCACGTTCACGCCCACGTCAAGCACGCTTCAGCTCGGGCGAACGGACTATTACGGCAACGGCGAGTGCACGATCGACGAGGTTCGCGCATTCGACTGGCGTCTGCATGATGGCGAGGCCTACGCAGAGTACGTCTATTCTGCGAATCGCTTTGTCCGGCAGCCGACCGCGAAGCCGCCGAGCACCGGCCCGGTTCGCCTCGTCGATGGCCAACTGCTCGTCAACGGCCGCCCGTTTCGCATCAAGAGCGTAGGGTACGCACCGACGCCGATCGGCGCGTGGCCGAACGCGTGGAACCTCAGCAACCCGGCGATTCTGGCCCGCGACCTGCCGCTGCTGCGCGGCATGAACGTCAACACGATCCGCACCTGGGCGCAGACGAACGACAGCGCCCTGCTGGACGCCTGCTACAACGGCGGCGTGAATCCCATATACGTTATCATGGGTTTCTGGGTGCCCCTCGATGGAGGGACGGATTACGGCGACCCCGTCGACGTAGCCGTCATTGAGAACAACTTCCGTAACTTCATACGGCAGTTCAAGGATCATCCCGCCATCCTGGCCTGGGGACTGGGCAACGAAAACAACTTCGCCTACCAGGGTAACGTCGCCGACTGGTTCGCCCTGGCGGACGATCTCGCCGCCATCGCCCTCGAGGAGGAGGGCGACGCCTGGCATCCCACGATTCTGGTCAACGCACACATGCTGTACATGGGCGACACCTCGTACGGTTCGGACGACGCGTCGCTGTCGCACGTCGACATGTGGGGTCACAACGTATACCTGGGCGACAGCGCCCCTTGCTACTTCGATTACTACCATCGGCTGACGGCCAAGCCGTTCGTCGCGACCGAATACGGGATTGACGCCTTCGACAATCGCACCAAGGTTGAATACGAGGACGTTCAGGCGGCGTGGGTGGTGGCGCAGTGGCGGCGAATCCGCGCGGCCGGCCTCGGCGGGTCGATCATGGCGTACAGCGATGAGTGGTGGAAGGCCGGCGAGCCTGCGACGCAGGATGACGGCGGGTATGGCACGTGGTGTCATCCCGACGGATACTCGAACGAGGAATGGTGGGGTATGGTCCGCCCGGTGGATAACGGCGCCGGGCCGGACATCATGCAGACCCGCCTGGTATACGACGCCATGGCTGCGGAGTACGCAGACGTCACCGGCGACCAGGACGGTGACGACGACGTCGATCTTCGCGACTTCGCCGCGCTGCAGCGGTGCTTCGCCATGCCGGCCGACGCCGAGTGCGCGGCGTTCGAGTTCAACGTGGACGGCGTCATCGATGAGCACGACGCGGCCGGATTCGTCGATTGCCTGGGCGGCGCCGGCCAGCCGGCGCGATGCGCGCCGTAGCGACACCGAGTTCGCAGGGATTGCCATGAAAGCGAAACGAGCCAACGTAAGATCGGCATTCACCCTCGTCGAGCTGCTGGTCGTCGTCTCCATTCTCGCGCTGCTGATCGCGATACTATTGCCATCGCTGAAGCGCGCCCGGGAGCAGGGCAAGCAGACCAAGTGCCTGGCGCACATGAGAGCGACCGGACAGGCCGGCTTCGTTTTTGCCACTGATCATGCCAACCACATTCAACTCGCCGCGGGGGAGGGCGGCGTCAATACTGTTGACCCGGATCGGAGCCAGTTCGCCTTCGGAGCGGAAAGCGAACTGCTTGCGTGGCCCGTCGCCCTGGCACAAGCGGCCGGCATCGGCATCAGCCAGAACTGGCAATGGGGTGTCCGGGCGGTCGACTTCGGCCAGGCCAAGGCGAATGAGAGCCATATCAGCAAAGAGCTGGAAATGGTGCTTTGCCCGTCGGATCGCGTGCAGATATCCTCGCCCTACTACCCGCGGCACGAAGGTTCAAACGACGGGCTCAAGGGCCAGGGCGATCCGAATCACCCCGTGGCGCCCACGGCGGAGAATCTTGCCTACTGGGGTCTGCTGAGCTACGGCTTGAACGAGGACATTGCCGGCGTGGATGGCGCCACACCGGCGTGCTGGCGTTCGGTCAAGACCAGCACCGGTTGGCTGGCGTGCACCGGTGCGGTCAAGTACGCGCCCTTCCATCCCTGCGGCAGGTCCGGCACCGGCCATCGCCTGCGCGGCAATCTCGACCGCGTTTACGATCCCTCCAGCGTGGGGCTGATCTTCGAGACCGGGCCGGAGAGCGCCAGCCAGTACACGACCATGCTGAACTTCGACGAGTTTGCGAACCTGGTCATCAGCGAGTCCGCCGACGGCCCGCACCTCGGCGATTCGCAGCAGCAGTACCCGTCGCGCATCCCCACGAACCGCCACCCCGACGGCCGGATCAACGTCGGGTACGCCGACATGCACGGCGAAACGGTTCGCCCCGTTGAATTCAGCGACGACAACTTCAATCATCGCCGGCTGCCGTCACACTACGCACCGAAGGTGCGCGTATCTCCCTATCCACCAAACGGCGCGGACTGACATCGATTGCGACGATTCATCTGTACCTTTGGAATGATGTCAACCCCGCCGCTGCAAACCACGTGACATCCTACGCGCGTCTTCATTTACGGATGTGTCACCATTCCGCTCAGCCGAATATCCCGTGATGAAGCCCCGATCAGAATCTCGAACTGCCCCGGTTCGACATACCAGCGCGAATTGACCACGTCGTAATACGCAAATGACCGGTCGTTCAATTCCATCATCACGGTCTTCGTCTCGCCCGGTGAAAGCATGACCTTACTGAATCCCTTCAGTTCCTTCACCGGTCGAGGCACGCTGGAGGCGACGTCGCGGACGTATAGCTGCACGACCTCGGCGCCCGCACGCGCGCCGGTGTTCTGCACGTCCACGCTCACGCGCACAATGCCCGTCGAGGCCACGTCGCTGTCGTCGATCACGAGATTGCTGTACGCGAACGTCGTGTAGCTCAGGCCGTATCCGAACGGGAACAGCGGCTCGACCGCAGCCTGGTCGAAGTAGCGGTAGCCGACGTTCAGGCCGTCGCTGTACACGCCGCCGGGATAGAGTCCGGAAGCGGGGTGGTCGTTCCAGCTTCGCACGAACGTCATGGGCAGCTTGCCGCTCGGATTGACGTCGCCGAAGACGACGTCGGCGATGGCGTTGCCCGCTTCCTGCCCGCCGTACCAGGCTTCCACGACCGCGGGCACGTCGTCAATCCAGTCCGCCATGCCGACCTGCGAGCCGCCGACGATCACGACGACCATTCGCGGGTTCACGCTCGCCACCTCGTGGATCAGCGTCACTTCGTCGGCGGTCAGGTCGATGGTGGCTCGATCCCACCCTTCGCCTTCCTTGGATGCGTCGAGGCCGACGAAGATCAATGCGGTATCAGCCATCTGCGCCGCGGCAATGGCCGATTCGAGCACGCTGGACACGTCGTTGCAGACGAGCACGGCGCTCGCCTCGCCGCCGTTCTCGAAGTACTCGCACACAATATCGTAGGCGACACCGGACTCCAGATGGACCGTTGCGCTGTTCAGCGCCAACGCGT
>JBECKQ010000428.1:0-4924 GCA_040235375.1 Phycisphaerae bacterium
GCCCAGGTCAGCAGAACGGCGCCGATGACCCGCGGCCACGGCACCACCCAGGGCACGTTGATACCGATGAGCCGCGCCGTCAGCGCGTTCGTCGCCGCGGCGGAATGTAGGCCGAGTAGCACGCCGACCGCCGAGCCCAGCAAACCGAGCACCAACGCCTCGACAAGCACCAGCCGAGCGATCTGCGACTTCGTCGAGCCGATGGAGCGGAGAATCGCGATCTGCCGGGCGCGGCTCTGCACGTTCACCATCATCAGGTTGGCCACCCCGATCGATGCCACCAGCAGCGAGATCATCGGAATGGACGAAATGATGAGCGTCGCCATCCGGATGTCGCTGTCGATGTCCTGCTTCAGCCGCCGCAGCGAGCCCGCTTCCGACCCCGGCCGGTTGATGTACTCCTTGACGTGCTCGATGGTCAGCCATTCGCGAAAAAGCTCCCATCGCTGGGCGGCCGTCCGTTCATTCCACTGGGCCTTGACGTCCCGCAAGGAACGCGAGTAGCGCAGCAGCTCGCGTCTCAACGCCGGCGATGGTCTCGGCGTCCCGCCGGCAGGCCAACCGCCTAGCTCGTCGGCTGCGCCCCCCAATCGCTTCTGCTCGTGCGGTAGACGGCCCGCCCATGCCTTCATGTGCTCGGCGAGCCAGCGACTGTCCACCACGGGGGGTTCCTTCGCCTTGAACTCCGCCGGCGGCTCCGTCGGTGGCAGGTTCACGTTGAACAGGAACATGGAGATCGTATCGATGCCGAAATACTTTTCGAGGTCGGCGATCGTTCCCAGCACGGAGCTGGCCGAAGCGAGCATCATGTAGCTGTCGGCCTGAAAGTACGACACGGCAATGTCCATCGCCGGAGAGCGCACCACGCCCGCCACCTCGAACTCGACGGTCTTGCCTCCGATCGTGATGGGCACCTTGTCGCCCAGGTTGTATCCGAACGAGTGCGACGCCTCCGGCGGCATCAGGATGTACCCGCCGCGCTTGAGCTTCGCCCGCGCATCGGCCAGGTTGCCCTGAAGAAAATCGAGCTTGGCCATCGACAGGAACGTGTCCGGATCGCCCGCGGCGAACACGCTCTGCGAAGTCAGCATGCTCAGGATCGAGGCGTGCTTCGGCTGGATCTTGCAGATGACGTCGTTGATCGGTGTGATCTCGCCCACGCCGGGCAGATCGGCGACCTCATCAAGCTTGCGCAGCGGTATCGGCTGCTGGGTCCAGACGAACGCTCCGGCCAGCCGCGCGGGAAAATCCCAGGCGTGCGTGATGCTCTCGCCCCGCACGAAAAAGTACACGATCAGCGACAGGCCGACCATCAGCGTCCAGCAGACCCCCGCGCTGCGCCACGGCGCGCGGCCCATCTGATCCTGGGCCAGCTTGCGGCGTATGCCGAGCAGGGGCGCGGCGATCGTCAGCGCCGCCGTCCCCGCGACGATGACGAGCGCGGGGGCCAGCAGCATGTACCCGCCGTACAGTGTGGCGGTGGACGTGAAAACGACGGTCGCGTTATACCACGCTGTCGGCGGCACGTAATCGATCATCAGCGCGTTCGCGATCAGCAGAGCGGCCCCCACGAAGGCGGCGACGAAGATGGCGCCCGTCCGATCCGCCCTCGCCTGCGGGTTCACCGCGCGGAGCGGCGACACGTTCGCCCCGTGCAGCAGTATCGCCGTCGCGCCGGCGAACGTCGTCACCAGCCCGCCGACGACGGCCAGGGTGATTCCCCACCTGCTCATCACCGGCTCGTGCACCCACTCCGCAATGTACGGCATGTACGCCACGCCCAGCTTCGTGAGCCCCATGCCAACGGGCAGGCCGAGCAGCACGCCGATGATGCCCAACGGCATCACCTCCGCATACACGAGTGCGGCAAGCTGCCGGCGCGTCATACCCAGGCAGCGCATCGTGCCCAGCTGCCGCACCCGTTCCATCATCCCCATGCTCATCGTGGTGATGATGATGAAGAAGGACGTGAGCAGGGCGATGAACGCGAAGAGCAGCAGCATGATCCGCGTGGCTCGCTGCGCCTCGAGCAGTTGCTTGAGCTTGCCCGTCGCCGTCGTGACCAGGTAACCCTGGCGGCGATTCGCCAGGAGGTGACGGACGTGATCGGCAGCGGCTTCGATGTACTGCGGGTCTTCCTTGCGGACGATGCAGTCGATCACGGAAACCTTGTTGGGCTCGCCGCGCATCGCCTGCACGTCGTCGATCTGCATGTACGCCGTCGGCTTCTGGAACACCGCGATGCGGCGCGAGTCCATCAGGCCGATGATCTTCACTTCCTCAGGCGGCTCATCGAGATACGCCTCCAACTTCACCGTGTCGCCAACCGCCAGGCCCAGGTCGGCGGCCAGCCGCTCGTCCAGAATGATGACGTGCCTGTCGCCAGGCTCGATCCGCCGGCCGACCAGCTTGCTGAAGCTGCGAAAGTCGTACTCGACGCGCGGATCGATCCCCACGACGTCGATCTCCACGCGCTCCTTCGTCCCCGTGTACGCATCGCGGGGAAGAACGCCGGCCCCCGGCGGAATCAACAGGTTCATCCGCGTCTTGAAGCGGACGCCGACTTCCTTCACTTCGTCGAGCTTCGCCACCTGGGCCGCGAGCCGCTCGTCAACACTGCCCCAATGTCCGTGCGGCGATTCGATGCTGACGTGACTGCGACCCAGCCAGTTCTCCACGATCTGCTCGGCGATCGTCGCCTCCACCGAGGCGTAGATCGTCGTCACCGTGACCACCGTGCCGACACCCAGCGCAACGGCGAGCAGGATCGCGGCGGTCCGGCCGGGCTTAACGCGCCAGTTCCGCGTAGCGAGTTGCAACCAATGATGCATCTATCTCCCTCGCATCATCGACGGAGCCGATGATCCGGCCATCCTTGAGGATGACGATCCGGTCCGCGTAGCTCGCCCCCTTAGCCTCGTGAGTGACGGCGATCACCGTCCTCGACTGCTCGTCCACGAGCTTCCGCAAAAGCGACCAGATCGCTCCCGCGTGGCGGGAATCGAGATTCCCCGTCGGCTCGTCCGCGAGGACCAGCGCCGGGTCGTTGAGGAGGGCCCGGGCGATCGCCACGCGCTGCTGTTCGCCGCCGGAAAGCGCCTGGGGCCGATGATTGAGGCGATGCCCCATGTCAACGATTTGTAACTGCTTCTGCGCCCGGCCGAGAAAGTCACTCTGGCCCGCCCCGTCCACCAGCAGCGGCAGGGCGACGTTCTCCGCCGCGGTCAGCGTCGGCAGCAGGTTGAAGGTCTGGAAGATGACGCCCAGCCGGTGACGGCGAAAGAGCGTGCGCTTCCGGTCGCTCATGGCCGTCAGGTCCTGCCCCTCGATGATCACACGGCCGGACGACGGCAGATCCAGGCCGCCGAACAGGTGAAGCAGGGTGCTCTTGCCGGACCCGCTCGCCCCCATGATGGCGAGAAACTCGCCCTCGCGGACCTGCAGGGACACGCCGTCGAGCGCTCGAACGGTCTGGTCGCCCAGGACGTAGTCCTTGTGCAGGTTCTCGGCTTCCAGGACGATCCGCATTCCGCCATTCTAAATAGATGCGCCGGATAGTCCACGAACGAGCGTTGTGGGGTTCTTACCCCCGCGCTGCCGATTCGGGAGCGGCCGATGCACTGGCTGCCAGGCGCTCGCGAACGCGGTCGGTGACATGTCGCATCACTGCCGTGTAAGTGTGATCGGCCAGCACAACCGCCCGCAAGTCGGCCAGCACTTCGTCACGATAGGCACGATCAGCCAGGTAGCGCTCGGCGAGTTGTACGAACTCGTCCGCGGTGTCGAAAACGACGCGCTCGAGCCGGGGGAAGATCAGCGTGTCCGGATAGACGTACTCGCCGCCGTCCCGCCGCCGGACGTACTCGGCAACGGGCAAGAAGTCGAAATTCGTCGGGCAGTAGCGCACGAGCGGCAGCGCGCCGCATGCCAGCAGCTCGTACGTCCGCTGGTGCCGCACGCCGGAAGGAACGAGTTGCAGAGCCAGCGTCGACGCCCGGTTCGCCCGACGGAGCGGCTCGCCGTGCTCGATGACACCCGCGGCGAAATCGGCCAGCGTCGGATGATTTTCCCACCCCCGGCCGTAAAGGCGAAACGTCCGCCCGGTGCGCCGCGCCCAGTCGGCGACCCATCCGAGCGCCTCCTGGCGCCGCCCCCAGTCGAAGAGCCGGTAGACGAAATTCACCGCAATCTGGCTGACCTGTTCATCGGTGAGCGGCACGCCGAACCGGGGGGCCGTCTCGCGAACGAGCGCGACGGCGGCATCCGCCGGCTGGACATGGCAGGCGTCGTCGCCGATGCGCGGCGCGGCGTCGAAAAGCTCTTCGAGCATCGGCCGAAGAACAGCCGGATAGTTGTTGACTACCGAGGCGAAGTACTCCGCGGGCGTTTGCGACGCGTTGCTCACGAACGAAACGTCGCACGCGTAACGCGCCAGTTCGGCGCCCTCCACCCGCGCGTCGTGAAAGATCCGATCCGAAACCGGCACGACGACAGAGGCAAAACATTCGGCCGGATACGCGTACTGCTTGGCGCACTTGTCCTTGTGATAGCCGCACACGAAGTCGAGCGGTCCGATCGACCGGCCGGCCCTCTCGCAGAACAGGTTCGGCAGCGGGTCCTGAATCCACGTCAGAACCGGCAGGTTCTCCGGCAGGAACGGGTTCTCATAGCGGAGATGGTCGAGCAGAACGACCATCACCGGATCGACCTCCAGTATCCGCCGGCAAACCTCGATCTTCGAGAACTGGTGATGATCGCTGGCCTCGATCAGCACGTTCGTGGACCAGCCGAGCCGCTCCAGCGCCTCCAGCGTGTCGCGCATCGAATACTGGAGCACGGTCGTATAGCGGCTCGTGATCCCCAGAATCGTACCACCGGCGGCGAACCGCTCGTGCCAGTAGCGCACGTCGCGATCGCGGTACCG
>JBECKQ010000034.1:0-8776 GCA_040235375.1 Phycisphaerae bacterium
CCGCGATCCGCGCGATGGGAAGTTACCAGAGTACGATTACTACAATGACAACTGCAACCTCAACCGCACGCAGTTTGCGCCGCGTCACTTGGCCAAGTACGCCCAGCAATGCTTGGACTTCCAGCACGAGCAAATCGCCGGGCTTGATTATCTCATCTCGCCGTCCGTGCTGTTTGATGACTTCCAGGATTCATGGAGCCAGGTTTCCCTCGCCATGGCTGACGCCGCTGTCGAACACCACGCACAACTGGATGACCCGGCCCCACTCCTGATCACCGTGGCCGTTGGAGAAGCCGCGCTCCGCAACGCGGATGCGATGAATGAATTCCTTGACGCATTGTCGATGCTCGAAGTCGACGGCTTCTATGTCCTCATCTCGCGCAGTTCACCCAACTACAGGCTCGCAGTCGACCCGGACACGATGGCGGCGCAAATGTACTTCACGCACGTTCTCAGCGTAATCAACGAATACGAGGTGTTCTCGGGGTACTCCGATTGGATCGGTGCATTGCTCAGCGCGGCCGCAAACCTCCATGTCGCCTGCGGATGGCACCAGAGCCTCCGGGCGTTTTCCCTGGGACGGTTTCTGCCAACATCGGGAGGGCGCCGACCGCGTCGGCGGTATTCATCTGCACCACTCCTCTCCAACCCCCTAATCGTTCCAGAACTTGAAGACATTTTCCTTGCAGGCGAACTCGAAGCAGTGCTCACCGGCACGGCCTATGACGGATTACTCTCTGACGGACCGGCGGACGGTCACGAGGACTGGACCGACGAAATCTCTTGCCTAGCACATTGGGCATCGCTCAATTCCGTCATCGAGTCCCTTGATCCAACCACACCGACCAAGAGACGAATCACGACGCTTAGCAGACAGACTGACAACGCGGAAAAACTCTACATGAGGCTCCAGGGCGAGGGTGTGAACTTCGATTCGCAAACGGGTCCGGGGCACCTGCCAACATGGAAGGAAGCCATAGAACTTTTTGAGGAATTGGTTAAGTAATGCCGCGACGGACACCCTCCAGAGGCTACACTGAAGCCGAAATGGCGCACGCCTTCAAGGCGATCCTGTCCTCCCCTCAGGGGCTCCCCGGGATTGGTCCCGTTTGGCGCGCCTTCGAGGAGGTGAACGCCACCCGCGGACGCCCTGACTTCGTCGCGATCGTCCGGCCGCCAGAGAAACAACTCCGCAACGCCTCCTCGTCGCTCAACATGGCCGCGAGTAGCGTCCTTGCATCGCTCTACAACCAAAGGCCACTTACGGTAGCCACCCTCGTCAGAAAGACCGGATTGGCCGAGTCAGCCGTTCGACGGTCTTTGCGCCTGCTCGAGAAGGAAGGACACGCACGCGAGACTCCAAGCGCTACCTTCCTGCGCTCAGACGGGCCAGGCTACGACGCCGTTGAGGCGTGGGCCTTTGAACTGAAGCTCCGAGGCACCAAACGCGCGGTCTTTCAAGCTCAGCAATACCGCATGTTTGCACAAAGAGTCGTCATCGTCGTTCCCCCCGGACAGTTGGCGAAGTGTCGTGAACATGCGGTGACCCTGAATCGATGGGGCATCGGCGTGGCCACTTTTGACCCAATCTCCGGTGAGTTTCGCCTCAGCCGGCGACCCCGACGAGGTCAGCCGGTTACGAAGGGCCATCAGGAGTACGTGCTCAGCCGCATTGTCAACGGTCACTGACGCGACGATTCTGCTGGGGGCGCAGTTCAGGGTGCCGACAGTCTTCGGCAACTCGCCGAACGGGCGCGCAGAAGCCTGCATTGGCGAGCAGTGCGTGCAATCGACGACACCTGGCGCAGAGCCGACGTGCGCTGCCAGCAGCCTCAAGCCTAAGCGAGATCGCTAGATGGGCTATTACGCTCCCTCATTCGGTGGCCTCGATCGAGGATGGTACTTGACCACGACAGACAGCCGCTACGCCGAAGAGCGTGATCAATGTCTGCAATGGTGGAACTCCGAATGCGACATGGTGCTCGCGGAGTTTCTGCGACAATACGGGATGTTCTTCTCCGCGTTCGAGCAGGACGTCAAAGCAGAGATCAAGGCACGGTTCGGCAGGCGGCTCAAGTTTCCCAATTACTTCGGATACTTCATCGTCTCGCGAGTCCTCGCCGATCCCAACCTGGCCCAACGATACCATGGCGATTACGCCCGTCGTGCACATCTGACCATCGACTGTTCGGTATGCAATGGCCAGCAGACCTACGACAACATCCATCCGTCGTTGGTGCGTAGGACGCGTCGAATCCTCCCCCTCTGCAACGAGTGCTGGTTCTGGATTGCTGAGTTTACAGAACTGGAGCACCTCACCTCCGTTGGAGATGATCTCAAGGAACGCGTCCGCCGCCTGTCATCCCCTCAAGTGTGCCCGATCTGCCACAGAAAGTTCGTTTGGCTCGCCCGGGGTGAATGCAAGACTTACGAAGTTCCATTCCTGCCCGGCCGCCATATTGAGATTTGCCCACAATGCGTGGCCACAGCCATCTGCGGCGACCCGAAGAACGCCGACGCTGACTCCTGCTTCACGAAGTTCAAACGCATTGCTGATCTTCTTGAGGTGATACCCGACAAGTCCGGATTCGTCTACGATGACGCAGACACGCTCGATGTTGCCGTTGAAGTAACCCAACTCATGCAACAACTTCCGCCCTTTGAAGTGATGGCGCGAAGTTGCGGCTCATGGTTCGAGCTTCTGCTGGCCGCTGGCGTTCTTCCGCCAGATGCTCGAAAGAACTCCTACGGCGTGACCGTCAAGGCAGTAGACGGACATCAATGCTTCAGCCTCGCCGAGAAGACCATCGATGATTTGCTTTTTCGGAACAACATCCCCCACGAAAAAGAACCCCTATATCCCGGAACAGCCTTTCGGGCGGACTGGAAGATCTCCGCCGCCGGCCGCGACATCTACATCGAGTTGTTTGGTCTGGACGGAGATCCAGACTACGCGAAGCGCAAACGCCAGAAGCTTGCGATTGCAAAGAAGGCTGGAATGTCTATCATTGCGATTGAACGCAAGGACCTGGCCAGTCTCAAGCGTGCGTTTCGGGCCAAAATCCTTTCGCTCTTTCCTGAACCGACTCTGCAATGCACGGTAGATTGACTCTCACGTGGCCACTAGAATCGGTACGCGCTCAGTCATTGCTGCTGATCACACCGATGGTCCAGCGCCCCAACCGCATGTCCTCGACCGCCTGCGTCAGCCGGTGTGGGAAGGCGGAAGTCGCTCGCACGAACGTGGACCGGCCGTCAGATCGGTCGCAAACCGCGTTCTTGGCACCGGTAGGCGGGTTCTTCGAAAGCGCGTCTTTAGCACCTTTGCGTCCACAAAGTGGCTGAAGACGCGTATTTGTAGAACACCGAAGCGTGCTCCACGTGTGCGCCGCCAGCATACAGCGGGGCATGCTGCGTGCTTGCCGACAGTGCCGCTGACGGCGATGTGGATCTGGATGATATCCAGTAGCTTCAAACGGCTTTCACGGATCATGACAAGGGCTCGAGCGATGACTGGATTAATCGTCATGGCCTGTGATACGGACTCAAGCCTCACGCGGCCCAAGAGAGCCGAGGCCGGTTCGAATGGGATGAGGATCCAGCTATCTCCATCCCAATTAGTCCTTATTGACTCGCCTTGATCGGCTTCGGACACCCTCCCTGATTCGTCGCCGCGGTGCTTTGTTGGCGCTGTGTGCACCCAGCAGTTCGAGCCGGGTGACGTCTCCCGGCACGAGGTACAGCGTTTCGCGGGGGATGCCGTCGGCGTCCGGGTTCAGGCCGATGATCATTCGGGTCCGCCCGACGAGCATCAATTCCCGCCGGGTGACCTCGTAGGTCGCCCCATTGCACAAGTAGATGCGGAGCGGACAAAACGGCTCGCGTTGATGATGTTCGAGGATGGCCTTGGGATCCATCGTGGGCTCCTCAACCTATCGGTCGTCAACGATCATGCGCGAGCGCCGACCGATACCGGTCTGCAACGCGCGTATTCATGAGTCCCCCAAGCCTCGCATCATACCGGCCGGGCTGCGATGCTCCGCTATCGGCGTATCGTGTACGTCGTCGCCCCCGGGCAGATCGCCAGGACTTGCTCGGCGCTATCCGCGTTGAACTCGCTCAGGGGCATCAGCGTACCCTTGGGCCACCAGGGGTCGGGGAAACGCGAACGCTGCTCAGACGAGTAGGCGGCATGACCGTCGAAGTAGGCCGCGACCAGGCCGGACTGCTTGCCCTTCGGATGCCGGTAGGAGAAGAGCCGCTGCGGGTCGCTCCGCCAGTACGAGCGCAGATAGGCGTCGGGAATGGTCGGACCGCCGTCGGCAAACGCTCCGCCGTACGCCCCCTGCCAGTCGATGTCGAAGTCGGGATTGCCCGACGCGTTGGTGAACCGCGAGCCGTCGGCGATCAAGACATTCTCGCTGGGGTTGCCCACGCGATCGATCCGCGGGCGGTAATCGCGGGCCAGGAATGCTCCGGGCACGTCGTATACCGCTTCACTGCACGGCGCTCCGGCCGAGGTCGGCCAGCACATGAACTGGCGCAGCGTGTTGTAGCTGACCATGCGCTGCACCTTGAAGCGGCCGATCGCTCCGATCATCCCGTCGTGATAGGGTGCGGCCAGGTAATCGTTCGCGGGGCACTCGAAGACGCCGGTGACGAGCCGGCCGAAGCGCTCGCCGCGATTGGCCGGCAGCGACATGTGCATCTGGTGCGCGGCCAGCGGCCCGGCCCAGTCCCAGATCTGCACGGGGGCCTCGGGCATCTGCTCGAAGGTGGCGCCCGCCGTCGCGTAGGGGCCGTCGAGCAACACAGCGCCGGACGTGCCCGGCGACCCCGGCAGCCAGCCGTTGTCCTCGGCCTCGTACGCCGCCGCCGCCCGGGCGATGCTCCCCTGGTGGGCCTGGCACTTGACGGTGAACGCCTGGTGGCGGGCACCCTCCAGCGAGGGCAGCAGGATGGAGACCAGCAGGGAGATGACCGCGACGACCACAAGCATTTCGACCAGCGAAAACGCCGGCCGCAACGATGCCCTGGGGTGAGGGACCGGCGAGCCGATGTGCCGCAATGTGACACTGCTATCAAGCACGTCGTTCAGGCTGTCTGCTTTCATGCTGCGTGTCGCTTTCTTCCGCAGTCGCGCGTGATCGGCCGACTCACCGCCCCCCTCCGGCATCGCCTCGGCCAGCGCCTCCCCCCAACACCTCCCCCAGTGCCTCCCGCTCTGCCTCCCCCCGGGGCCGCCGCGGATCACCAGCCGCCGGAGCCGGCCTGATCGGGACCGGGATTGTGGAAGCGCACCTCGGCGCCGCACCTCGGGCAGTACGTCGGGCCCTCCTTGCCCAGGTACTGGTTGAGAATCACGTGCGTTCCGCCGCGGGCGGCGCAGCCGTCGGCGTAGCACACCTCGGTTGGATACAGCGTCCGCCGGCCGGTGTGGGGATTCACCGCGGGGAACGGGCCGAACCCCTCGGCCACGTCCACGGCGATCAGCTCGCCGGTTTCGGCGTCCATCAGCGTTCGCGTGTTGGCGGCCGTTGCGACCGGGTTGCTCACCGCATGCCAAACGCGGCAGGCCAGCAGGGCCAGCACGCCCACAGCGGCGATGGCCAGCGCGATCTTCTTGTTGAAGCCAGCTCCCATGAGTTTGCGTCCGTTACGTCGGATTCCTCGCGCCCGGTTGAACTGGGCTCCGCGCCAAGTTGATTCGGCCGCTCCCCTCGGCCGGCTCGGCTTCCAGTTGCGGTGGTCCTGGCCCTCGCCCCCTGTTGACCTGGCCGCTCGTGCCGGTTGGGTCGGCCACGCGTGGCGGCGGCACGCGGCTTACGTCCCGGTAGCACCCAGGTCACGTACGGGCGGTATGCGAGTCGCGCCCGGGTGGTACTGGCATCGCGTAGGGCAGGTACGCGGACCGTGTACCCGCCCTACTCTGGCCGTGCGCCCACGGGCGCAGAGGTCGTGTACCCGTGGGCGCAGCCGCCATGTGCCCCCCACGGGCGCGTCCTGCGTCTCCCGTCCCGCGATTCTGGCCCCCCGGGGCCGCGCCAGCCCGCGTGGGGCCGGCGTCCCTGCTGCCTACGCCCGCCGCCCGCCGCCCACCTCTCAAACCGTCCCAGGAAGGAGACGTTTTCGCTGCCCTGCTCAGCCTGGCGCCTAGCCGGTTCGACGCCTCCTGTTGACAACGGCGATCGCCCCAACCGCCAGCAGCAGCAGGGCCGACGGCTCGGGCGTGAGCGCCAGACCATGCTCGCGGCCGGCCGCGACACTGATGAAGCCGCCACCCGACGGAACGTCGATCTGGCCCATGCTGTCGTCGCCCCAGCCGACGAGCGAGCCATCCGCTCGCAACGCCAGGCTGTGACACTCGCCGGCATCCAGGGCGATGAAGTCGCTGCCGCTCGGCACGTCGAGCTGGCCGTCGTCGTTCCATCCCCATGCGGCGATGGAGCCGTCGGTCCGCAGGGCGAGGCTGTGATAGAAACCGCACGCGATGGCGATGAAGTCATTACCGGCGGGGACGGCGGTCTGGCCGTGGTTGTTGAGGCCCCAGGCAATGAGCGAGCCGTCGTCCCGGAGTGCCAGGCTATGCCCGAAGCCTGCGGCGATCGCCAGGAAGTCGTTGCCCGTCGGCACGTTGCTGGTTTGTCCGTAGATGTTCCATCCCCAGCCGACGAGTGAGCCATCCTCCTTTAGTGCCAGGCTGTGACGCCCGCCACCGACGACGGCAACGAAGTCGTTGCCGGCGGGCACGTCGATCTGCCCCTGACCGTCATAGCCCCAACCCACCAGCGAGCCGTTGTCGCGCAAGGCCAGACTGTGCAGGTAGCCGCCAGAGACGGCGACGAAGTCGTTGCCGGCGGGCACGTCGGTCTGTCCTTGGGCGTTGTTGCCCCAGGCAGCCAGCGATCCATCAGACCGCAAAGCGAGGCTGTGCAGCTCGCCGCCGGCGATGGATATGAAATCATCGCCGGCGGGGACGTCGATCTGGCCGTTGGCGTTCGCGCCCCAGCCTAGCAGAATGCCGGCCGCGGACACGCCGGGCGACGTCCAAGCCAAGCCCACCCACATTGCCACGACTGACAGACTTAACAGCCTTGTGCGTCTCATGTGTTGTTCCTCCCAAACGATGTGGCGAGTAAGAAAGGAGCGCCGTCGACGACCTTAGACCTGTACGAAGACGGAGCTGATTTCTTAATAGGAAAAAAGTGCTGTCCCAGACCGCGCTAAGGATGACAGTCAATGACGTTGAATAGCGAATCTGAGGAGCTACTCAGTACATGGGCCAGGTGAGAGTAGTAGGTTTGGGGAGTGTAGATAGGTTGCGACCTGTCGAAAGTGCCCATCGAAACGCGATGCGTCTGGCGCATGCGAATGGGCGACTCGTGCACGCATGGCCTCTTGCAAATGGTCCTGCTGGCGGTGGCCACCGGATCAAGACCTTCGCTCGAACCTGCAGCGTGCCGTCGCCGCTGGCTTGCGGGCCAGGCGGTGTGCGAGAGGGGTCAATCGTTGCGAGCATGGCCGGAGGAACGGTCACGCCCGCGTGCGGGCAGCGGGAGACGAACGCTGAATCGGGCCCCGCGACCACTCCTGTTTGCGGCCCGAAGGTCGCCGCCATGCGCTTCGACGATCGACTGGCAGATCGCCAGGCCCAAGCCCATGCCCTCGCGCTTGGTGGTGAAGAACGGCCGGAATATCTGACCATCAACGCCCGCGGGCAGACCGGGACCGTTGTCGGAAACGTCAATTTGAATGGTGTTTTTCTGCTTCAGAGACGTACGTATGGTGACCCTTCGATCGTCGTGCTCCAACTCGGCCAGGGCCTCAATGGCATTGCGGATGAGGTTGACGACAAGCTGGTGGATCTGCGCGGGATCGCAGACAAGGGCCGGCAAGCCCGGAGCGAGCTTTACCCCCACGTTCACGCGGCCGGCGTATACGTCGACCGCCAGCGACTGAACCACCTCCTGGACAAGGTCGTTAACCGCAACAGGGGAATGACGGCTGGGCTTGGCGAAGCTTCGCGTTTGTCGGATGAGCTCGGCGGCGCGGCGGGCCTGAGCGACCAAGCCCTCGATCGCCCCACCGAGCTCGTGCGGCCGCACGGCTCTCGCCCGCAGCAACCGCTGGCACGCTGCGGCATAGCTCAGCACGGCCCCCAGCGGCTGCGTGAGCTCGTGGATCAGCCGGGCCGTCATCTGGCCGACGGTGCTCAGGCGATCACGGTGGGCCAGTTCCGCTCGATGCCGGTCGGCCTGCTGCTCGAGAAGGGCCTTGAGAAGGCTCTCGCGCGTAATCACGCCGGTGATGCCGTCGTCGGCGGCGCCCACGAGCACGGCGTCATCGCTCGTTCTGCGCATGAGCCGATCGACTTCGTCCAGCGGAGTGCTTTCGTCCACCGTCGGCAGGCGCTGGCCGGCAACGAGACATTCGCCAGCCTGCTCGGATGAGTTCCGCAGCACGTCGACCAGCGTAACCAGCCCGCAAAGTCGCCCATTGGCACGAACAGCCACGTGGCTGATTCTTCGGCCACCGGTTCCCGCCGGCAGCTCGCAGCAACGCGACGAACGCTCGGCCCAAACGACGGCGTCGCTGCACGCATCGGATGCGAATAAGTCGTCCATGGTGGCTCGGCGCCCGTGCGGTCGCCCGGATATGCAAACCAGCGTGCTGCGTGCTTCCCTCCGCCTCGCACGACATCAGAGGTCGCTCGCTGCCCTCCTCGCGGCTGGGCGCGATGAACGCTTCCCCCGGAGGACCGTCTTCCCCTATGAGC
>JBECKQ010000080.1:0-14032 GCA_040235375.1 Phycisphaerae bacterium
AAGGCGCTGCTGGTCGCCCTGTTCCTGGCGCACATCGTGTTCGTCAACCTGATGGTCGGCGGATCGCTGATGACGACGGTGTGCGAAATCATCGGGCGCAAGCGGCCGGCGTTCGACGGGCTGGCGCGGGCGATCGCGGGGACGATCACGGTGAACAAGAGCCTGGCGGTGGTGCTGGGCGTCGGGCCGCTGCTGCTAATCAACGTGCTGTACACGGTGTACTTCTACTCGGCGAACGCGTTGACGGGCAACGCGTGGGTCAGCGTGATTCCACTGGTGATCGCCGCGTTCCTGATCGGCTACCTGCACAAGTACAGTTGGGACCGGATGGCGAGTGCCAAGGGCTGGCACATAGCGCTGGGGGCGGCGGGCACGGTTCTGTTCCTGGCGATTCCGCTGGTTTTTCTGACGAACATCAACCTGATGCTGTTTCCGCAGCGTTGGCCGCAGGTGGCGGGATTCCTTTCGGCGGCGGCGTTGCCGAACGTGCTGCCGCGGTATCTTCATTTTCTGCTGGCGTCGATCGCGGTGACGGCGCTGTTTTTGATCGGTTATCTGACGCGCAACGCGTTTCCGCTCGAAACGGCGGTTCCGGGGATCGATCGCCGGCCACTGCGTCGCGGGCTGTTCGCCGTGGCGCTGGGCGCGACGATCGGGCAGCTTTTCGCCGGGCCGCTCGTGCTGTTCACGCTGCCGAAGCAGGGATTGGGCCTTCAACTGTACGCCGTCGTCGGAATCGGGGCGACGTTGGCGGTGATTGCAATCCTGCTGCTTTCACGCGAGGTGGCGGCGACCCGGCCGCAGGTCGGGCGAACGTACGTACCGGTGGCGGTGCTGCTGACCTGGACGGTGTGCTTCATGGCATATGGGCGGCACGTGTACCGCGAGGGGGCCGTCGCCGAGCATCGAACGGCGATGGAGGCGAAAACGGCGGCGTTCGAGGCGGCGGTGACGGCGGGCGTCGCCGAGAAGTCAGCAGCGTCCGACGAACGGCCGGTGGGACAAAGGATCTTCGAGGGCACGTGTGCCGGGTGTCACGCGGTTGACCACGTGCTGGTGGGTCCACCGATTCGCGAGATCGCGGAGTTGTACAAGGGCAATCCGGACGGGATTGCCAAGTGGGCGAAGAACCCCGGCCGCCGGCGGCCCGATTTCCCGGTTATGCCCGCGTTCCAGTTCAACGACGATGACATGCGCGCCGTGGCGGAGTACATGCTGCAACTGGCGAATCAGTCGACGACGAAGCCGGGTTAAGATAGCGCGAAGCAGCAGATCGGTCGACATGTCGTAGGCGCCATCGCCGATAATGGTCAATGAGGTGCAGGTATCGGTAGGCGGTGCGGGGCAGCGTTTGAGTTCCAATCGAACATCGAATCTTTCGTCAGCCTGTGAGAATCCAGAAGGTTAACGGTGGACGGGTTAACGCCTTTTTATCGCAAGTGCCTGTGATACAAACACTTCCGCTGTGTAGAATGGTGGTTGAAACCAAGTCGTCGACGAGTAGCGCTGCTTTCGTGGGAGGCGATACGTGAGGATCGCGTATGGGATTCATGGGTTCGGGCGCGGGCACGCGATGCGGGCGATGTCGGTGCTGCCGAAGCTCGCCCAGCGGCATGAGTTGCTGCTGCTGGCCGGCGGGGATGCGTATAACGCGCTGCACCGGGAGTTCCCCGTCCTGCGGATCCCGACGCTGAAGTATCACTACGGGCGGCGGGGCAAACTCTCCAACTATCTGAACCTGAAACGCAATGCATCGATGGTGCTCGACCTGTTCCTTGGCGGCCCGGCGTTTCAGATGGTGGAAGAGGCGCTGGCGGACTTCAAGCCGGACGTGGTGCTGACGGATTCGGAAGGGTTCACGCATCGCGTGGCGGCGCACATGGGCGTGCCGCGGATCACGTTCGACCACTTCGGGATTCTGGTGTACTGCCGGCCGGCGATGGCCGGTTTCGACAACGTGATTCGATCGGGCAACGCGTTCGTCTACAGAACGCTGTTCGGCGAGCCGGATCGGGCGGTGGTATCGAGCTTCTTCGACGCGCCGGCGGTCCGGCCGGGCGTGGTGGTCGTGGGCCCGGCGATTCGCGAGGCCGTCCGGCAGACGCCGCCGACGCGCGGCTCGCATTTGCTCGCATACATCAACAAGGGCGAGCACGAGTACACGCCGCAGATCGAGCAGGCGCTGCTGTCGCTCGACTGCCCGGTGCGGCTGTACGGCACGCCGTATCGGGACGTGCGCGGGAACATCCAGTTCAAGCCGATCGCGAACCTGCCGTTTATCGAAGACCTGGCGAGCAGCCGGGCGGTGTTTGCGACGACGGGCAACCAGCTTTTCGGCGAAGTGACTTATTACGGCAAGCCGGCGATGGGCATGCCGATGGCCTGTCTCGAACAGCGGCTGAACGCGATGCAGCTCGAGGTGCGCGGCGTGGGCAAGTGGGTGCGCCGAAGGAAAGTGACGCCGACGGTGCTGCACGACTTCTTCGCGCGCGAGGAGGAGTTCGGGGCCAACGCGCAGAAGTACAAGGCCCGCGACGGAGAGCGTGAGGCGCTGGAGGCGATCGAACGGTTTGCCGGCGAGCTGATGGAAGAGCGGGCCGCGTCATCGCCGCGCGATGACCGGACGCCCGCCGGCAGCGCCGCGGCGCGGGAGACGGCGGAAACGGTCACGGACGCGATGGGCGATGAGGCGTCCGTGGAAACGGATGACGCACCAAGAGACAGCACGTTGGGTCAAGGATAGACGCGGCGGCTCCCTACGAAGCCGAGTACAGGGCGATTCGGACAGAGTTCCCTCGCTTGACGGATTGGACGAACACCGCGTCGCTTACGGAGGTTGGCGAAATGTTGGTCACCAGAACACTCAACGCTCTGCACATTAAGTCGAGATCGCTGAGGCTGTACCTCGGCGCGGGCTTCGCGGCGATTGCCATTTCCCTCGGCACGCTCTGGGGTGCGGCGGCGATGGGCGTCTCGCTAGGTCCGGCCATTCCAGCCGCGCTGGGCGCAATTGGTGCAGCGCTGTACGCGGCAAGAAGCGGCAGCAATCCCGGCGACGGGCACGGCATGCCGAGAAACTGACGTGGACAAGACATTCTATCGAAGTGTCTGGATCGCGGGCTGCTGTGGTGGCAGGACGAACTGAAGAGACACCGGGCCGCGGACATCGCGCAGAAAACGGACGATCCGTCCGCCTATGAATACGAAGTGCCACGTTCAGAGAGAGGAGGCCTCGACCTCGACGTCGCCGTCGCATACGCGGCGGGTTTCGCCGGTCAGGTAAATCGTTTCGCCGATGTCGACGAACTGGCGGCCGCCGGGCTGATCGACGATGCACGATGATCCGCACCGGCCGGTGGCCAGGCCCGCGGCGACAGCCGCACACGCTCCCGTGCCGCAACCGCGCGTCGCGCCGCTGCCCCGCTCCCAGATCCGCATGCGCAGGTGCGCCGGCGACAGCACTTCGACGAAGTGGGCATTCGCTCGGTCGGGAAAGACGGGGCAGCGTTCGAGGGCGGTGCCCTCGGCCTCGAGGTCCACGCGACTCGCGTCATCCACGAAGACGACGGCATGCAGGCTGCCGGTGGAGACGCAGGTGACGCGATACCGCCGGCTGCCGGCTTCGATCTCGCGATCGAGAGCGTTTTCGCCGTCGAGCGTGCAGTTCATGTCCGCCAGGCACAGCGATGCGGGGCCGATGTCGGCGGTCACTATCTCGACGATGCCGTTACGTTCATAACACCAGAGGGTTTTGATGCCCGCGTCGGTCTCGGCCGCGAGCCGGTGGATGGCGATCTGACCACCGGCCGGCGCAAGTGCATCGACCGTGCGGATCATGATGCCGCGAAGAGGCTCCGGCGGCGCAGACTTGCCGTCGGCCAGTTGCCGAGCGAGACTGGGCGGGTCCTGAGGGGGAAAGAGCTCGACGACGCCGGGCCAGCGCGATTCCGTGACGAGCTTGCCGACGCAGCGGATACCGTTGCCGCACATGGCCATGCGCGAGCCGTCGGCGTTGTACATTTCCGCGCGGACATCGGCGGCGGTCGAGGCGTAGAGTAAGAAGAGGCCATCGGAGCCGACGCCGGTTCGGGCGTCGGAGACGACGGCGGCCATTCGCGGCGGGTCGGCCACCGACTGCGTGCGGGAGTCGACGTAGACGTAGGCATTTCCGCAGCCGTGAAGCTTGGTGAATCGCATGGCGAGAATGATAAAGACGCGGGTTCGCGGCACAAGAGTTGCGGTATCTGTGAAGGGTTGTCTGGATATCGAGAAACCCTCCCCCTGCCCCTCCCTGCAAGGGAGGGGGGTGGAAGAGCACTGCTCAAGAGCAGTGGCACACGGATGCGCGATCGCACACCGGTACGTGGCGGCGGCCGTCGCTGCGGTTGTTGTGTGCATGGCGGCTTCGGCGGCGGAGGGTTGGCAGATTCGGCTGCGCAATGACGTTACGCCGGGGTCGATGGCGGTGTATCGCGTGAACATACGCGGCGTGCGGACGACGCCCGGCGATCGCTGGGAAGAGAAGCTCACGTACACGCAGGAGGGCCGGCTTACGCTCGTCAACCTCGAGCAGCCGAAGAAGGGTACGGCCGTTCGCGCGTGGATGATGGAGCTGGACGAGCCGAAGATTGCATCCCTGACGCGCGACGATCAGCGGGTGGTGGACCTGCCCGCGCCGCGCACGATGGGGCTGCCGCCGAGGATCGTGCAGCTCAAGTTGAACGTGGCGACGAGCGAGCGGGCGCCGGCGTCCGCCGTTGGCGGCTCATGGGTTCAGCGCGGGGCGACGCTGCTCGCTCTCGATTTCGCGCACTGGCCGAACGCGCTGGTCGGTGAGGGCGACTCGTGGGAGTCGGAAACGGAGCGCGAAGAGCTGAACGGAAAGTGGACGCACCGGTATACGAGCGTCGAGGGCGAGCGCGGCGACCGGCTGGCGGTCGGCGATTTCTCGTTCGCAGGCCGGCTGGCGGGCCGATTCGAAGACGTGGCCACGATCGAGCAGGTCACGGGAACGTGGAAATGGCTGGTGGCCAAGCGGAGCCTCGCATCGTCGCAATCGGATGTCATGCTGAAGTACGGCGCGAAGGAGGAGCCGCGGCAACTGGCCATGCACGTCGAGCTCGCGCTCGAATCGCGCGATCACGTGCCGGCTGAAATGCTCGCCCAGGCCCGGACGGACGTAAACGAGCTGGGCAAGCTCGCCACCGCGGTCGCCGATCCGGCGAACAAGGACGCGAAGGCGAAGCTGGAGGAGTTCATCGCTCACCGGGGGGACAGCCTGTGGCTGCCGGTAGCGCGCGACGTGCTCAAGCGCGCCGAGTATGACGAGCGCGTACTGGCGGGCATGAGCGCCCAGCAGCTTGTCGATCGGCTCACGGCGCTCATCACGGCATGGCAGCATGCGGCACTGTCGGGCAAGATCGACTCGCTTCAGCCGCTCCGGGCGACGTTCCGCGAACTGGTGGAGACGAATCGCTCCGAAGTCTACGCGCTGCTGTCCGCGACCGATCCGAACGTCCGGGCGATGGCGGTGTTCTGCGTGGCGTTCGGCGACGACGACAGCGATCTCGCCCATGTGAAGGCCGGCTGCAAGGATGACGAGGCGCGGGTGCGCGCCTGGGCGGCCTACGGCCTGGCGGAGCGGCGCGAGACCGGCCTCGAGCCCGACCTGCTGCTGTCGCTGCTGGCCGACAAGGACGAGAAGGTTCGCCAGCGGGCGTGCATGGCGGTCGGCGCGTGCGTGCCGGCCGGATCGGAGCATCGCGAGCAGTTCTTCAACCGGCTGCTGGAGATGGTGCAGACGGATGACTCGATCAACGTGCGCGTGACGGCCTCGGCGGCGCTTGCGGGCCTGGCAACGAAGAGCGACTTGCCGGCCCTGATCGACACCGAATTCAACCTGGACATCCCCCCTGCGAATCGGATTCTTTCGGACACGATTCGCCGGCTGGGCGGCGAGCCCAAAGAGCTTCCGGACGACGACAACGATGAGTAACCGTCGCGTGGGCACGTCATCGTCGGATCCTGCCACGAGAACGTGAAGCGATCCTGTTACCCGATTGGAACGTACCGGGAGGTAGAAGCTGCGGTTCGCGCAGCCGAACTCGGGGAGAGGCAACGGATAACACATGCCGGATGCGGTTCCTACGCCGCGGAGGAGCGCTCATCAGGCGGCCGGCGAGTTGCATTCGGCGGGGAATGTCACCGATAATCACCCGGGGGGTCGGCCAGTCTACCGGAAGCCAGGGGAGCAGGCGCATGTGCGGAATTATCGGCTACGTCGGAGAGAAAGACTGCCTTTACGTCCTGGTGGAGGGGCTGAAGCGCCTGGAGTACCGCGGTTATGATTCGTCCGGCGTGGCGATCCAGCACGATGGCAACATCACCATCCGCAAGAATGCCGGTCGGATATCGGTCCTGGAACAGGCCATTCGCGAGGGCGGCCTCGAAAATCTGACCGGACACTGCGGTATCGCCCACACGCGCTGGGCGACGCACGGGGCGCCGACGGACGAGAACGCTCACCCCCACCGCAGCGCGGACGGCACGATCGCCGTCGTGCACAACGGGATCATCGAAAACTACCGGGCGCTGCGCAAACTGCTCGAGCAGCGGAACGTCCAATTCTCGTCCGACACGGACACGGAAGTTCTCGCGCACCTGATCGCCCTGTACTACAAGGACAGCCTGGATTCGGCCGTGCGGACGGCGCTGCGCGACGTGGAGGGCACGTACGGCATCGTGGTCATGTCGTCGAAGGAGCCGGGCGTGCTGGTCGCAGCGCGCAACGGGAGCCCGCTGATCGTCGGCATCGGGCGCGGCGAGTACATCGTCGCCTCGGACGCTTCGGCCATCCTCGAGCACACCTCGCACGTCATCTACCTCGAAGACAACGAGATGGCCCGAGTGAGCGCGGACGGCTTCCGCACGACGACGCTCGACGCCATACCGGTGACGAAGGACATCGAAGAGATCGAGTGGACGCTCGAGCAGATCGAGCTCGGCGGGCACGAGTATTACATGGAGAAGGAGATCTTCGAGCAGCCGCAGGTGCTGGACACGTGCCTGCGCGGCCGGGTGGATCTGCACGAAGGCTGCATCCGCCTGGGTGGCATCGCCGAGCTGGCCCGGGAGCTGGTGCGGGCCCGCCGCATCATACTGACAGGATGTGGCACCGCGTGGCACGCCGCGCTGGTCGGCGAATACCTGCTCGAGGACCTCGCCCGCCTGCCGGCGGAGACCGAGTACGCCAGCGAGTTCCGCTATCGCAACCCGATCATCGACCACGGCACGGTGGTCATCGTGGTCTCGCAGAGCGGCGAGACGACGGACACGCTGGCGGCCCTGGCCGAAGCGAAGCAGCGCGGGGCGACGGTGCTGGGCGTGGTCAACGTCGTGGGCTCATCGATCGCCCGCGAGACGGACGCGGGAATCTACCTGCACGTCGGGCCGGAGACCGGCGTGGCGAGCACGAAGGCCTTCACCGGACAGGTGACCGTGCTGACGCTTCTGGCGCTGTTTCTGGCGCGACGACGGCACATGTCGCAGCGGATTCTGGAAGAGCACCTGCAAGCGTTGATGGAGATCCCGAAGCAGATCGAGAAGACGCTCCAGCTCAACGAGCAGATCTGCGAAGTCACCAGGAGCTACGTTGACCAGAACAACTGGCTGTATCTCGGGCGGGGCTACAACTATCCCGTGGCGCTGGAGGGAGCGCTGAAACTCAAGGAGATCAGCTACATTCACGCCGAGGGGCTGCCGGCCGCGGAGATGAAGCACGGGCCGATCGCGTTGATCTCCGAGGGAATGCCGGTGGTCTTCATCGCGACGGCCGGCACGCAGTATGAGAAGATCTGCAGCAACATCGAGGAAGTGCGCTCCCGCGGCGGACACGTGATCGCCGTCGCGACGGAGGGCGATCGCGAGATCGGCAAGCTGGCCGAGCACGTGCTGTTCGTGCCCGACACGCTCGAACCGCTCCAGCCGCTGCTGACGACCGTGCCGCTGCAACTGATGGCGTATCACGCGGCGGTGCTCCGCGGCTGCAACGTGGACAAGCCGCGGAATCTCGCCAAGAGCGTCACCGTCGAATGATGCCGGACCGCGGTCCCGCCTTAGCCAGCGCGGATGGGCCGACGGAAGCGGGCTGACCACGGCAACTCAGAGAGCCGGGAACGCCTGCTGGAAGATGGAGAAATCCGCGAGGTCCGCATCACCGTCGCCATCCAGATCGGACACGTCGCAGCCGCCTGATGGCAAGGCGCCGGGCCCGATGAGGCACGGCGCCCACAGCTCGTAGTCATTCAGATCGATGTACCCGTTGTTATCGAGGTCGGCGACGTACGGATAGTAGCGGTTGAGCAGAACGGAGACGCTGCCGGAAGCGGTGTTTGGCACCGCGATGTCGAGATCGCGATCGCCGTCGAGGTCGATGAGCGCGGAATAGTAGGGATCGGTCTGCGTGGTAAAGGTCTGCCCGGTGCCCAGAGCGCCGCTGCCGTTGTTGGCGAGCACGGTGACGAAGTCCGCCGATTCGTTCGCGATCATGATGTCCGCGGCACCGTCGCCGTTGAAATCGCCGGCGTGGATCGCCGCCGGTAGTTCGGCGAGGTCGTACGTCTGCTGAGCGGCGATGCTGCCTGTGCCGTCGTTGAACAGGACGTTGATCGTGCCACCGCCGGCGTCCTTGCCGCTGGCAGTGACGAGATCGACATGGCCGTCGCGGTCCATGTCGGCGGCGACGAGGCTGACCGGTGAAATCGCCGTGCCGAGGGGCTCGGCGCCGCCAGCGTGGAAAGTGCCATCCCCGTTGTTCATGAGGAGGGCGACGTCCATGGTTTTCTGATTGATAACTGCGAGGTCAGGGTAATGATCCGAATCAAGGTCAGCAGCGACGACCTGCCGTGGTCGCTCTCCTGCGGGATAGTTCGCGGGCAGGCTGAGCACGCCGGCACCATCGTTGTACAGCACTGAGACGTTGCCGGAGTCACGGTTTGTGATGACGAGGTCTGTGTCAGTGTCACGGTCGACATCAGTTGCGATGATCCAGCGGGGCGTGACGCCGACCGGATAAAGGGGCCCGGTCGCGAACGTTCCATCGCCGGCGCCGAAAAGCACGCGCACCTGGTTCGCGTCAGGCAGCGCGACCGCCAGGTCGGGGCAGTCGTCCTGATCGAGCCGAGTCGCCGCCAATCCGAAAGGTGACCAAGCCAGCGGGAGGGAGGGAAGTGCGCTGAACGTGCCGTCCCCGAGGTTCAGAAGAATCGAAATCGAGTTTGAAACGCCGTTGGTTACGGCAATGTCGGTATCGCCGTCGTTGTCCACGTCGGCCGCGATTGCCGCCACAGGGGCCAGTTGCACGCCGTAGTTCACTGCTTCCTGGAACTCGATCGGCGCTGCCGCAGCTTGCATGGCGCTCAGCGTCGCGAACCCGGCGAGCGCTGAATGGATCGAGCGAGTATATAACCAGTGCATGGTTGTCGCTTCCCACCCCACGCTTTCGCTTCAGCGTGAAGATCTGCTCAAGTATCAGGGCTTGCGGCGCAATTGCATGATAGTCCCTTGTTGCTGCTCCCGCCAACACAGCGGAATCGTGAGAGGCTCGTTCGCATCGGACAAGCAGCTCGCCCCGCCGCGCGGCCGTTACCGGTCGCTCGGCGGGGCATGGCATTGGAAATTCGAGCGGTGAGCGGAGCGGCTGGTATCGCCCAGGGGCGATTCAGCCGGTTACCGAGCCGGTGTCGGTGGTGCGGTTGCCGCTCAGCTCCGCCTGGAATTTGTCAATGTCGCCAAAGAGGTCGGCCAGATCCTGTTGGGTCGAGTCGATCCTCTTCTCGACGGCGACCAGCAGGCTGAATGCGTCGTTGAGCAGCGACTGCAGCGAGGCGCTGCTGATGAGACTGGATTGGACGCTCGCGGCGATGGACTCGAGCCGATCGCGCGCTGCCTCAGTGGACACGTCCGCGTCGCTCAGTTTCACCTTGATTGCCTCCGCCCCGTCGATGATCTGCCAGAGCTGGGGGGTGACGCTCTTGGCATCCTTCGACAGCGAATAATCAGCCCGCAGGGCGGCAACCTCCGCTCTGTACTTGAGGATCTGGTCGTCGAGGTCGGCGACCTCGGCGTCGGTAACCTCCAAGTCCGCAATGATTCGTTTGACGGCGCTGTATTGGTCCTTGCCAATCTCCAGCACCGGTCGAATCCCGGCCTGTGCCGCCGCCGTGACCACTCCCAATCCCAAGATCACAACTGCCGTCATTCGTGGATACTGAAACATTCTCTTTCCCTTTCTGGTTCTCATAAAACTGGTTCCAAATGCCCTTTACTGACGCCAAAGACTCCACAATGTCCGTGCCAGAGCGATCGATGTCGCGGCAGTTGGGCATAAGAGCCACGTAAGTCACAGGAAGACAGCGAGTTAGATGCGATGTGACCGTGCCGGTCTGAAGGGCGTCACGATAAGAGGCAACCGCGGCAAATCGTGGTTCCGCGAAATATCGTGGCGGTTATCACGATATGTCGTGGGCGGGCGGGTTCAGCGTTCCCGGCGATCGATGCCGAGCCGCCTCATGCGTGAGCGCAGAGTCGAAGGCTTCATTCCAAGCGCGGCGCTGGCGCCGGCCGGGCCTTCGATGACGCCGTCGCACGCACGGAGCACTCGCTGGATGTGGTCGCGTTCGACGGCCTCGAGGGTGGCGAGCGATCGCTTGTCCGGGCCGGTGTCGTCGAGGCCAGAGGGGTCGGCCTCCGAGGTCCACGGTTCGACGGCCCCGGATTGCTCGTGAGGTTCAATGGTCAGCGCGGGGCCCTGGCACAGGATCATGGCGCGTTCAATGACATGACGGAGCTCGCGAATGTTTCCAGGCCAGGGGCGTTGGCGAAGGTAGTCCATGGTCGCGCTGTCGACCGCGCGAACCTGCTTGCCCATCCGGCGATTGAACTGGTTAATGAAGGCGTCGACGAGCAGCGGGATGTCGCTGCGGCGATCGGCCAGCGGAGGCACGACGATCGGGAAGACGTTCAGACGATAGTACAGATCGGAGCGGAACCTGCCGGCGTTCACCTCGTCAATCAAGGAGCGATTCGTCGCGGCGATGATACGAGCGTTGGTCCGAAGCGTTTCGTTTCCGCCGATGCGTTCGAACTCGCCGTCCTGGAGAACGCGCAGCAGTTTCGCCTGGATGGCGAGGGGCAGCTCGCCGAGCTCGTCGAGAAACAGCGTACCATCGCGGGCCAGCTCGAATCGTCCGACGCGTCGCGAAGTGGCCGAGGTGAACGCCCCTTTCTCATGGCCGAAGAGCTCGCTTTCAACGAGTGTCTCGGGAATCGCGGCGCAGTTGAGCTTGACAAGCGGCTGGTCTGCGCGGCTGCTCTTGGCGTGGATGGCGCGGGCGACCAACTCCTTGCCGACGCCGGTCTCTCCGAGGACCAGGACGACGGCGTCGGTCGGCGCCACCTGTACGACCTGATTCAGAACGCGGCGGATGCCGGTTGACTGCCCGACCATCCCTTCGACGTTATGCTCGGTCGCGATTTCCTCGCGCAGATAGACGTTCTGCTGGGCGAGCTGGGCCGAGAGGCCGCGCAGCTCCTCGAACTGGCGAGCGTTGTCGATGGCGAGGGCCAATTGCATCGCGATGTTCTCGTGCATCCACACGTCGGTGGTGAGCGACGGGTACGGGTCGTTGGTCCCGAAAAGAAACGCGCCGATCACCTTGCCGCGAGTGAACATGGGGGCGAGCGTGTAGCGCCGCACGCCGAGACGCTCGAGGATGCGATCGTGCGCGAAGGGCATGTCCTTTCGAAGATCCGGACTCTCGTACGTGGCGCCGCTGGCGAAGACGCGGCCGAACGCCGTTCCCTCGATCGGCAACCGGCGGGGAAGGCGTCGGGTGCTGTCTTCCTGCTGCTTGTAGGCTTCCCAATGGACGATCAATTCGTCACCGGAATCCTCGCGAAGGCCGATGGCGCTGACCACGTGCCCCTCGATCGAGCGGATGGCCTTGCGAGCGTCAGTGAGGACGGCGTCGAGTTCGAGGGACGTATTGATCACGTGGCTCAGTTCGACGAGGTTGGCCCGCCGCTTGTCGCCCTTGGAGAGGCGCTCGCGCGTTCTGGCATTGAGGAACGCGGGGGTCACGATGCGGGCAAGCGTCTCGAGAAGCGCGGTTGTTTCGGTTGGTAACTCGTCGCCCGACTCAAAACCAGCGAACAGGATGCCGGCCAACTTGCCATCCGACCACAGTGGCAGGGCGGCGTACCGATCGATCTGAAACTGGGCGAGCCGCCGGCCGATTGCGGAGGGGGCGGGATCGCTTGCTCGGAGGGAGACGATGGCCGCCCGGTCGGCCAGCAGCGTGGCAACTTCCGCCGTAGAACTCGAAACCTCCTCTCCTTCCGCCGGCATCAAGCCGTGGTCCACGCGACCGTCGCGCAGTAACCCCACGACGGCGGTCACCACAAGCACCTCCCGGCGTTCGTCGTGAACGCCGACAGCGGCCATCCGAAAGCGGTCAACCCTTGCCAGGCATGCGTACACGTGCGCGAGCAGATCGGGAATCGTCCGGTTTACGCCCAACTGCACAGCGACACGCAGCAACTCGTCTGCAAGGTCCGGCATCAGTGGTTCCGTCACCACAGGCTTACGGTTCGGCGGTTCGTAACCGTAGCAGTGTCAAGAACGGCCGCTGGTTTGGGGGTGCGGTCCACTCGCTCGGCCCGACGCCACCATATATCGCGGCCGGAAGCTCTGATTCTCTAGCGATTCGCATTGCTGTTTGCAAGCCAGCGCTCAGCCAGCCCAAGACGGCAGAGCTCGTGGATCGATGCCCAGCAGCGGACAGGCAATGAAATAGAAGCACAGCGTGACGATGATGGCGCCGAGCAGGTTGATGATTATGCCGGCGCGGACCATGCGGTTCATCTCGACATAGCCCGAGCCGAAGACGATGGCGTTGGGCGGCGTGGCGACCGGCAGCATGAAGGCGCACGAGGCGGAGATGGTGGCCGGCAGCATGACCAGCAGCGGGTTCACGTGCATGGCGGTGCTGAAGCGGGCGAGGATGGGGAGCATCACCTGCGTGGTGGCGGTGTTGGACGTGATCTCGGTGAGAAACGTCATCAGCAGGCAGGTGGCGAGGATCAGCACGAGCGGATCGGTCAGATGCAGCCCGGCGAAGACCTGCCCGCACCACTCGCTGAGGCCGCTTTTCTCGAAGCCGGCGGCGATGGAGAAGCCTCCGCCGAACAGCAGCAGAATGCCCCACGGCAGGCGCTGGGCCGTTTCCCAGTCCATCAGGTGTTCGCGCCGGCGCTGAACGACCGGACTGCGTAAAGCCTCGTCCTCACTTTTGGCGACAGTTCGGTCCGCGGGCGTGCCTCTGGCCGGGATCATAAAGAGCAGCACGGCCATGCACAGGGCGACGGTCGCGTCGTTGATGTAGTCGCTACGGAACAGGCCGGGGCCGTTCTCGCCCGACAGCAGTCTTTCGAGCAGTGCCGACCATCCGAAGTTGCCTCCGCCGACGGGGATGCTGCGCGTCATCCACAACACCGCCGTGGCGAGGAATACGATCAGCACGGCCTTCTCCGGCTGCTGCATGGGGCCCAGCCGGGCAAGCTGTTCGCGAATGACGCTGCGCCCCACCGGCGCTGCCGCCCGGCGCACGCGGCAGGCGACCTTGACCAGAACGAACCAGATGACCGGCAGGAAGATTATCACGATGGGGAGGAACACGATGAGCCAGTGGCCAAAGCTGATCTCCGGCCCGTCGGGAAACAGGCGGGCGAACTGGCCGCGGAACGCGATGTTCGGCGGCGTGCCGATCGGCGTGCCGATTCCGCCGACGCTCGCGGCGTAGGCGATGCCGAGCATGAGGGCGGCGGCGAACTCGGCGTGATCGCGGTCGGAGAGTCCCTCTTCCATCTGGCGCATCGCGGAGACGATGGCCATGCCGATCGGCAGCATCATCAGGACGCAGGCGGTGTTGCTGATCCACATGCTCAGGAACGCACTGGCGAGCATGAAGCCGAG
>JBECKQ010000085.1:0-2846 GCA_040235375.1 Phycisphaerae bacterium
CAGGCGCTGCTCGACGTGGGGCTCGGCTACATGTCGCTCGGCCAGTCGTCGGTTACGCTGTCCGGTGGCGAGGCCCAGCGCGTTAAGCTCGCGGGGGAACTTGGTAAATCGCCCGTCGGCCACACGATCTACATTCTGGACGAGCCCACCACCGGCCTGCACCTCGCCGACATTCATAACCTGGTCAACGTGCTCAATCGCCTGGTCGATCTCGGCCACACGGTGGTGGTGATCGAGCACAACCTGGACGTGATCAAGATGGCCGACTGGGTGATCGATCTCGGCCCGGAAGGCGGCGAAGCCGGCGGCTACGTCGTCGCCGCCGGGAGTCCGGAAGAG
This sequence comes from Phycisphaerae bacterium, assembly GCA_040235375.1. GTDB lineage: Bacteria > Planctomycetota > Phycisphaerae > UBA1845 > UBA1845 > JBECKQ01. The sequence goes on from JBECKQ010000085.1 coordinate 340, forward strand.
ATTGCCCGCTGCGAGACAAGCTACACCGGCCGCTTCCTGCGCGACCGCCTGGCCGGCAAGCCCATCATCGCCCGCTGACTTCCGAGTCGCCTGGCGCAGTGTCAATCACCGCGGCAGCTGAACCCCCATCCCTCGAAGGGAGGGGCAGGGGGAGGGTTTCATGATGCGAGGGAACGCGAATCCGCGGCCGTTATTCGCCGCCGATGGTCTCTTCTTCTTGGGCGCCCGCTCCTTCTTGGGCTCCCGATTGTGAGCCGGTCGCGGCTTCGTCGCCCGGCGCTTTCTCGCGGGGGCCGTCTTGCGGCTCCATGCCGAGCCCGGCCGGGAGGCGTGAGAAGTATTCACGTACCGCCTTCTGATACTGACGTGGGATTCGATCACGGTTGATCGTATCCGTGGCGTCGCGCTCCGCGGCCGCGACCACCTCGGCGAACTCGGGATCCATCTCCCCCTTCACCTGCTCGCCGTCCACGAGGAACTGCCCGATGATCTTGCCTTTCGTGGTCTTCACCTGGTCGCGCTCGATCTTGAAGCCGACCGGCGTCTCCTCGGACTGGGCCAGCCCGCCGCGTCCCTGGCCGAGGTCGCCCATGCCGGGGCCTTTCTTGTTGCCGTCGCCCATGCCCGGCTGGTTCCCGCTGCACTGGCCCTTCATGCCCTGCAGTTGGGCCAGCGTGGATTGCAGTTGCTGCATCTCCTGCTCGAGCGATTCCATCTGGCTGAGCTGCTCGCCCGCGGACTCGAGCCCGTCGGCGGCGCTCTGCATCTGGCCGGCACCGATACCGCTGGCGGCGTTGCTCATCGCCTGGGCCATCTTCTGGCAGGACTTGCACGCCGACTGCTGCTTCTTGATCTTCTCGACGGCCTGCTGAATCTGCTGCTGGTTCAGCCCCTGCTTCTCGAGCTCTTTCTTGATCTGCTCGACGTCCTCCTTGGTCAGGTGCTCGAGCATCCGCTGAATGTCTTCCTTCTTGACGCCAGCCTGTTCGAGCTGCTTTTCGAGCTCTTTCATGCTGCCGACTTTCTCGAGCTGCTTGGAGAGCTGGTCGAGTTGCTTCTGCATCGCCTCGGCGAACTGCTTGTCGCCCTCTTTCTGGAGCGTGGCGAGCTGCTCCTGCATCTGCTTGATCGTCTGCTGCGCGGCCTTGAAATCGCCGGAGGCCATCTCGCGCGTCAGCTTCTGCACGTCCGTCTTGGTGCCCTTGGGCTCTTCGAGACCGCGCAGCATCTTCTTCATCTCGGCGACGCGCTCGTAGCGGTCATTACCCAGCTTCTGTTTGACCGCGTCGGCGAACTCGTCGATGCGCTTCAACGCCGCGTCGCGAATCGCCTCCGGCTTTTCCATCTTGTCGAGCCCGCTCAACTGGAGCTTGTCGAGCTGGTCTTTCAGATCGGCCAGCGCGGGATTCGTGTGCGCGATCTTCTTCAGCTCCGTCATCTGTTTCTTGATTTCGGCCCGCGTGTGCTCGACCGCGACGGCCTCCTTTCGCTCCGCTTTCGCCTCCGCGCTTTGCAGCAGGCCGCGCGGCACCACGAACATCAGCGCCGCCAGCGCCAGCGCCACACCGGCGGTCGCGCCCGACTGCGGAAATCGCGGTCGGAGATGCTGCCGCACGGTCAGCGACCGGGTGCGCGACTCCGCGTCCACGCATACCGCCTGCGCGAACGGATCGTCAGATTGCTCGCAGTACAGGCTGCTGCTGACGCGCTCGCGCAGTCCGGCCGCCTTGTCCAGGGCCGCCGCTGCCTCGGCGCTGCTTGGCCGTTTCACCCGGCTCCACACCAGCGAGCCTACGAGCGTCAATCCCAGCAGCACCAGGGCCAGCGCGGGGAGCGGAAACCGCCACCCCTCCAGCCGGACCACCAGCACGACGACGGCAAACAACGCCGCCGCACCGGCCAGCAGCCGGCACGCCGCCTCGAACCACATGTTCAGCCAGATGGCGTTCCGCGCCTTTTTGACCTGCCGATGAATCGGGGACATGACCGTGCCTCACACCACGAGCCGACCGCCGGAAACGGCCACGAACAAGAACGGCATTACCCGCGCACTCTATAGTACGTTCCCGCCACCCGCCGGACAACCAAACCAAGCCCTACTGAGGCACGCTTAACGCGCTATCCGCCTCGATGACCGCCTCCGGAAGGCTGCGCCGCTGCGATCCTTCCGGCAGGAGTGGTCCCCAGCAGGTCAGGTACAAAAACGCAGTATCAACCGCCGCGGCGACGATCTTGACGATGTAGGCAAACACTACGGCACCGATCCACTGGTGCCACGAGGTGATGAACGTGCCGACCAGGGCGGCGGTCGTGAAAAACACCGTGTCGAACGCCTGCGACACCCACGTTGACGCATTGCTCCGCAGCCACAGCATCCGCTGCGGGCCCGTTGCGCGCCGCAGCGCCTGGTAGATATTCATGTCGATCAACTGTGCCAGCAGGTAGCTGGTCATCGAGACGGCGACGATCCGCGGATACGCCCACACGTTGAAGAAGAACTGCAAGTG
>JBECKQ010000214.1:0-4296 GCA_040235375.1 Phycisphaerae bacterium
TTTCCGTCCCACGGAAAGCCGTTGGCCGGAGACAGTTCATAGGGAAGCGGATCGCCTGAAGTGAAGTAACGCGGCGTCGGATCTCCCTGATAGTCCGGGTGGTGCGAGGTGAAGGTATTGTAGATTCGCTGGACAGTATAGTTATGAGCCATAAGCTGCGTTCGCACGAGCTCGGCATTGTAGATGAAGTAGTTGTATCCCCAACCGTCATACGGCGCCTCTTCCCAGCAGCACTCGAATGAGCCGGCCACAGTCGCCTCGGTATAAAGATCGAAGATGGACGTGCCACTGCTCAACTCGGGCGGTGCCGACTCGTAGGCGATTATCTTGTCCACAACCGTTTGCGCCTCTACCGGCGTGTCGACCGGAATCCGGCCCAGGGCTGCATCGGGAAGGAAATCAAGGTGATAAGGGTCGGTGCTGGTGTTGATCTGCGCGTATGGGAAGTCGGTGGCGAGCATCACACCGGGGTCCTTGATGAGGCGCTGCATGAACCACGTGGGAATGTCGTTGTGGTCACCGAACAGCAGAATGTAGGACGGCCGGACGCCGCCGTGGTTGTAGTGGTCGTCGATCAGGGCGTCGATTCCTTCCTTGGTGTCCGGACCGGGGCCGTCGCCATCGTTTACCTCGACGACGCGGGTGAGGATGCCCAGCCCCTGCTTCCACGCCGCCAGCTGATCCGCCGGCCCGCGGTAGTCAGGATGCGTGAGAATCAGTAACTCCTCGCCGACCCTCGTGACATGGGAGAGGTCCGGGGCGAGGTGATCGCCGATGACGTCGCGGTTCACCACGGCGCGCATCGCGACGCTGGCGCCGTTGTCAAACGGGTTCGCCATTCGGTCGGAAAGAAAACGCCCGCTACCCCCGGAGAACGCGACCTGCGCGTCGATCGACGCGAAGAACGTCATCTTGCCCGTCACCGGGTTGTACTGGCCGGAGGCACATTCGAGCATGGCGATGTCGAGGTCCCGAGCGGCACCCAGCCTCTCCACCCTGCACGGCTCGGATGGGTACAGCCTGTCTTGCCCGTAGGCGTCCGCATCCTTGCGAAAAGGCGGGGTCGTGAAGACTGCCGGCGGCGGCAGCTCGTCCGTGTAGCGATCGACATCCGTGGAAAACTCTCCCCCCAGAGCCTGAAACGGATAGAGATGCAACTGCCGTTCGTCGACCGGCACCGGCGTAACCCTGGCCAGCTCAACTTCCGCTCCCTGGGGCACGGCGAGCAGACAGCGATAGACCGGGACTTCGGGGCATCCGTCCCCCTCACCGGCGCTGTCGAGACCGGCGATGCGCAGGCGTGTCCACGACTCGCCGCCCTCTTCGACGACCTCCATGGTCGGCAGGCCGAAAGCCATCGCGACCTGCAATCCTGTGCTATCAGAATCGATGACGTCGACGCGCGCCTCACCGACCTCCGCGCGGGGATCGTCCGTTACGCCATTGGTATTCCCGTCATTACCATCGTCCGGGAGAGGAGCCTCGCACCCCCCAAGAAGGAGCGACGAGACTGCAACAACGGTCAACGCGACACAGACGAAGGCAGTTGATTCTGGCATTGCACGCCCCTCCTCGAACGAGCGGGATGGTACACCGCAAGTCGCCGGTAAGGTGGCTCACAGAAATCTTCGACACGCTTTCCAGATCGCGAACACCGGTATACAGAGAATCACAAGTCCGGCACCGAAACCGCAGAACCCGCGGGGCTGAACACTGTCGCCATCCTCGCCGCCATCGGTCTGATCGCCGTCCGCCGGCTCGTCTGTTCCATCATCAGCGATGCCTTCCTGGACGGCGTCGACGTCGCGGGCGGACTCTTCGAGCATCGCCCGCGAAGCTGCCAGGCTTTCATCGGCCTGCCCGCGCAGCATGGGGGCCGAATCCGTCCCGACGGCAGCGTTGGATTCTTCCAGCAAGCCGGCAGCGTTCAGAACGTGCGACCTTGCCTGCGCTAGATGTTCGTTGAGGGCGACGTACGGGTCGGGGCCTCGATCGTCCTGCTGCGCCGCGTCGTTGGCCAGGCCGATCTGCTCATCGATCGATTCGACCAGGGATCCGAGGTCGACTGGGCACTCCGCGGCCGGTTCGCATCCGGCGATGTCCTCCCGGCGACGGTCAACGGCCTCCTCAAGGTGCAGGATTCCGTTCCGGATCGCGTCCAGCAACGAGCCGAGGCCGGTGACGGAGTAAACCGTGACCCTCTGCACGTCCGTCGCCTCGTTGCCTCGGCCGTCGTCGGCGCGCCACGTGACCAGGGTCAAAGTGGCATCGAATCGCGAGTCGGCCGGAGCGTCGTTGCTGATCGCTCCTTCGGGCAGTGGCAGGCATCGGTCGGCGGCCAGGGCCTCGCCGATGCTGACATGGACGGGAGGCGGCACGGCCGTATACACCTCGACGTCGTCGGGGACCTCGAGCAGCGGCGGAGCCGTGTCGGCCACGGTCGCGACGATGGTGTCCGTATCCAGAACCCCCTGGCTGTCCGTAACCACAAGGGTGATGTGGTGCTCGCCGAAGCCAAGCTGCCCGGCGCCGATCGCGATCGTCTGCCCCGTTCCCCAGAATGTCTCGGTGACCAGGCCGTAGTCTTCGTACCACTCGAAGCTGCCCGTCGGCAGAGCACCGTCGTCAACGTCAAAAGACTGACCGGCGTCGAGATAGATCGCCGACTCGTTGGCTCCGTCCGAGCACTCGGCCGTGTCATCCCCCTCGAAGCCGGCCGCAGCGCTCGGGGCGTAATTGACGACTTCGCCCACCAGATCAAGCGTAACGTCGATGTCGAACTGCTCGTCGTGGACCTCCGCGGTGCTTTGCAGGCTCCCTGTAATGGAGAACTGGTGAGTGACCGGATCGAGGTAGATGTCGATCGGCGCATCGCTGTTGGACGAGAAGGCGACGGGATCGCCGTCGAGCCGACAGCTCTCCGCGCACCAGAACTCCTCGGTGGGAATCTGGTACCAGTGACAGGGCAGGCCCACGGGAGCTGGACTGTCCTGACACTTGGCCGCTGTTTGCGCTTGCAGCGCGACTCTGATATCGGTGAAGTTTCCCACTTCCGTCCCGAACGAGGCCACTTCGAGGACCATGCGGTTCACGACCATAACGTCCATGGCGCCCAAAGCGTTCGTTCGGTATTCGAAAAGCAGCTGTCCTTCAACGGTGCTGTTGAAGGCGCTGTCGGCCACTGTGCCGCTGGCCGATGAGGTGGAGGCCAGGAACGCAACTTCCGAGTTGTGTTCGAAACCGGCATCGATGGTTCGACAGAACATGCAGCCGGTTATGCTGTCCACGAGTTCGCATGAGGGCTCCCACGCTTCGCTCGTGCATGTGGGCGCCTGGCAGACATCCTGGGGGTTCGCAGACCGGCATCCTGCGTTCGCCGCGGACTTGGCGGCCGCCATTGCCAGGCTCTCCTCGTCCGAATTAAAGGTGTAGCAGTCATCCAGGTGGTACGGCTTCTTGAACTTGCCTTGAGTGCAGTCGGGCCGCACCTGCGGCGCGACAAAGACGACGTACATCGCCGGATCACCGTTGGCTATCTGCTGCCACCCTGCCCCTCCAGCGCTGTTTCCCGGCAACGTCAACGCCGCGCCGTTGGCTGTCACGTTCCTGGCCAGGTACACGTTCAGTTTGAGGGGTTCCGGTGGCGACTTCGTCTGGTCCGGAATGGTGACAACGAGCGATCCGCTCAACTTCTGGTACCTGCTCGAGTCCAGCAGCCAGGCAGGCTTCGGCGTCGCGCGGGAATCGTAGGCCACGTACACGCCGGCGACGTCTTCGTTGAGCGTCACGCTCAGGAATGCAGCATCATTGTTGTTCCAGTCGGTCGCCCCCGTCATGACCATGGTGGCCCCGCGCAGTTCGTTGGGCCCCGGATCGATGACGAAGATCGGACGGTTCCAGTAGACCTGATACGGCGTGTCCTTCACTTTCCAGAAATCGGGGCGCTTGATGTAGGAGTTGATGCTCGGGCTGGCGCCGCCAAGAGTGAAGTTCGGTGGCGTGGCCGTCTTGGGGCAGTCCCATACGTCGATGTCGCAAGCGATCCGAAAACCGGCGGGGGCCAGGCCGCTCGGGTCGAAACGGCAGGCCGGCAAAAAAAAGAAGATCGTTACGCCCAGCAAGCATGAAACGCGATATCGTTGGTGAAGAGGTTGTGCCGTCATTGCAGGCCCTCCATTCGTTTCGCCCAGCAGCGACCTCCTGGGCGGCGACAATTCTCGACCTGACCCGGATGGAAGCGTCGCCGCCGGTCCTCGGGATCGACGCGACGCGTCCACCGTCCCGCATGATCCGGAT
>JBECKQ010000036.1:0-6390 GCA_040235375.1 Phycisphaerae bacterium
TGGCCCCGACCCGGCCGGCGGCGGGCAAGTGGATCGCGTGCAGAAGCGTCTCGTTCCGTTGAGCGACAGCGGTCGGTCGGGTTTCGATTTCAATTCCGCGCCGGGCGAGCCTGTAGGCCGCCGTCACCGCGTCACCGTCGGTTTGTGCCCCATCGGTGAACAAACGGATCCGACCGCGGCCGTTGTCGGGAATCAATGCCCCGGCCAGTTGCAGTGCATCGGCCAGTGCCGTGCCGTCTTGATTCACTTTCGATGCCGAACGGCGCGGCGTTTGAGACTGATCTTGCGGCACGATCCGCGCCGTTGAATCAAACACGACGGTTCGGCTCTGCACCGCGTGGTTCGTTTCGCTGGCGACAGTGCGGACGTCCGTCGCGGCCAGGGCGTCGGCCACGGCGTCGTCGGACATGCTCGACGACTCATCGATCACGTTGACAACAGTGTCGGTCGTGTCTTTGGTCGGAATGACCGGTTCCGCCAAGGCGAGAACGAGGCACACGACGGCGAGCGACCGAAGCAGCGCGACGACCACCGTACGCTGACGCCCGACCACCGTTCGTGCACGGAGGTGCAACACGACGAGCGGAATCACCGCCAGCAGCAGCCACAACATGGCAGGATGCGCGAGAATCATCTCTTAGGGAACCCTTCCGCGCGTATGCAGCAAAGCGTCTACAAAGAGGCCAACCAGCGCGATCAGCAGAAGGCTTTGAAACATCGCCGGCAGGGAATATCGTGTGGCGAGTTCCGGCTGAGCGGTGTCATCCGTTGGCGTACGGGTGAGGTCGCTGACCGTGCGCGACCCGGGCATGGCCGTTACCTCAGCGTCGGGCGGCGTGCGCGTGGGCCAGAGCGGATCGGTGATGTTGCCTTCCGGCGTCTGTACGAGTGGTGCATCCTGCCAGCCGTTCATCAATGCCAGTGCCCGGGCCAGGAACACGGGGAACACGCTGCGGTTGGTCACGTCACTGTCCGGTGCAAGCAGGCTCGATGCCAGCAGGAGTCGAGGCGCTGGAGGTTTCTCGTCGAAGGCCGCAAGCAACTGGTCGCCGGCGCGCAGCAGGGGGATCAGATCTTCACGCGGCGCTCCCAGCGTCGCACCGGTCCCGCAGCTTGCATCAGCGAAATCAAGCCCCTGGACCAAGTGGTGCGCTTCGGGGTGAATCGCATGGTCGGCCGAGACCTCCGGGCCCTCGGTGACGACCACGATTGCCGATCGATCGCCGGGGACGGCGGCCGTATCGCTACGCGCGACAACCGTGGCCGATGCTTCGCCCGGCGTCAACACGGCGTACGGATTGCTGATCAGCGCCACGCGCAACGCTTCGGGCACATCTTCATCGATCCAGACGGGGATGGAATTGCGCAATGGCAGGCGGAACGTGGTGCGATCGTCTACGGTGAGGCCGTCGCCGGGAAGCAACTCGACGACAAGCGTATCGCCGTCGGCGGGAAGGTGTTTCACCGCCACGGTGCGCGTTCCGCCGGGGTCGAGCGCTACCACCTCATCGAGCAGCCGAGCGCCGCCGGCACGTGAGATACGCACCTGGACTGATCGAGGCGCTCGGCCCCAGTATCCGATGCGTGCCGCAAACCGCCCGAAAAGAGGCGCGTCCGGCTCGAACTCATAGTTCACCGAGATGATGGCCGCGTTGTCGGCGGATTCACCAACGTAGCGGTACACCACGTCCGCTCCGGTTGTGCGCTGAGCATCCACGGGGTCCGGCTGGTCGGTTAACACCACGATCCGGGCATTCTCGACGCCGTTGAGCAGGGATTGGGCCAGACGGAGGGCGTTTTCGCGCGCCGCGGGCAGTTGCGGAGGCCGCAAAGCAAAAAGACGCTGCCGCGCCAGGACACGCGATTCATCAAACGCGAGAAGTACGCGCGGTATCGGATCGGCGACGACGATTGCAAGGCGGTCATCGGGAGCGAGTCGGCATGCCTGGGCCCAGACCGCATCGCGCGCCGCGTCCATGCGCGACCGGTTGGACGTGGCGGGTGCGCCCATCGACGAGCCCGCGGCAAAGACGATCACCTCGGTGAGGCGGTCTCCCGAATTGCCGTGCAGGCGGGGCTCCCCGAGCGCCAGTGCCAGCAGAGTGCAGATCAACGCGAGAAAGATAAACGTCCAGGGGTGGCGGAAGCGCTGCCAGAGGGTGCGGGCCTGCGGTCGCGCCAGCGAGTCGTCCCAGAACATGATGGTGACGGTGCGGACGGAACGCGGTTGAACCCGCAGCAGGTGGAGGACAACCAGCACCGCCGCCGAAGCCACCGCCACGCCGACAACTGCCCACCAAGGTATACCGGCAAACGTCACAGCAGGAACACCCTCAACTGTACAACACCCCGTTGCGGAATATCCCGCCGATCTGCGCGAACACCGAGCGATCCGCGTTCAGCATCAGGAAAGCACTTCGGCGACGGGCCGCAAAACTGCGCAGTTGCCCGCAGAAATCCTGGTACCGCGACTGGTACCGCCGGCGCGCCGCGGCGTCGATGGTGACGACAACCTGGGCGTTCGATTCACAATCCACGAGCATCAACTCGCCGGTCATGGTCGGGTCCGCGTCGGCCGGGCGATAAACCTGGATGAGAAGCAGATCATGGTGCAGCCGGCGCAGAGCATCGATGATCGCGTCGGTTCCGCGCGGATCGAAGAAATCGGAGATCACCACGGCCAGACCCTTGCGCCGTCGGACCGCCGCGAAGCGGCGGATGGACTGCCCCAGATTCGTCATGCCGGCCGGACCGAGCCCCTCGATGAAAGTCAGCGCCCCGAGCAATCCGCGCTTGCCGGTCGTCACGTTCAGCGCCGGCAGAAGATCGCTTCCGAAGGCATGCAGCTCCGCGCGATCGTGCTGGTTGAGCGCGGCGGCGAGCACGACTCCGGCCATCAGCCGGGCGGCGTTCGCCCGCGGGGGCTGCTCGAAGTACATCGAGTCGCTGGAATCGAGCAGTACGTAGACGGGGTAGTCGCGCGGTTCTTCAAAGAGCCGCAGGAACAGGCGACCACTGCGGCGATAGAGGTTGAAGTCGACGCGCCGCAGGTCGTCTCCGGGCGCGTAGGCCCGAAAGTCGCGAAACTCCATGCCCGCGCCCAGGGCCGCGGAACGGTGCTCCGCGTGCCGGCCGTTGGCCGCCGTACGGTGCGCCGCGATCCGCAGGCGCGCGACGCGGCGCAGGAAATCCTCGTTGAACAGCGCTGCCATCGGTCAACTCGATAGTTCGGACACGGAATTGACGGCCGCCTGAATCAGCTCGTCGGGATCGATCGCCTCGGACTGTCCTTCGAAGTTCAGCAGGACTCGATGGCGTAGAACGGGCAGGGCCGCATCACGGATGTCCGCACACGAGACGGCGAACCGTCCATCGAGCAGCGCGCGAACTTTCCCAAGCAGGAGCAGCGCCTGGGCGCCGCGCGGACTCGATCCGAGGGCTACGGCGCGGTTGATCATCGCCGGCGCGTGAAGCGATCCGGGCTGCGTCGCCATGACCAGCCGAATCGCATAGCCGCGAACCTGCTTGGTGACCGGCACCTCGCGGACAATCCGGCGCATCGTCAGGATTTCCTCCGCGGAGGAGAGCGGCTTGATCGTCGGCATGCTCGCCCCGGTCGTGCGTTCGAGGATATCGTGATACTCGTTTTCCTGCGGGTAGCCCACGAGCAGCTTGACCAGGAAGCGATCGAGCTGCGCTTCGGGCAGCGGATAGGTGCCCTCGTGCTCGATGGGATTCTGCGTGGCCACGACGATGAACGGCGCCGGCAGCGGCGTCGTTCGCCGGGCCACGGAGATCTGCCGCTCCTGCATCGCCTCGAGCAGGGCGGACTGCGTCTTCGGAGTCGCCCGGTTGATTTCATCCGCCAGAATGAAGTTGGCGACCAGCGGTCCCTCTTCAAAGCGCAGCTCGTGACCACCGCCTTCCTTCTCGTGCAGGACCATTGTCCCCACGATGTCGGCGGGCATCAGGTCGGGCGTGAACTGGATTCGTGAGAACTTCAGTTGCAGCGCCTGTGCCAACGTACGTGCCAGCAGCGTCTTGCCGAGGCCGGGCACGCCCTCGAGGAGGATGTGCCCGTCGGAAAGCAGAACCGCCAGGGTGTGCTCCACCAGTGCGTCGTGTCCGACAAAGACCTTGTGCACCTCGCGTTTGAGTCCGTCGAACACCTGTCGAAAGCGCTCGGCCCACGCCGTGGCGTCGCTGGCATCGATGGTCTGTGGTGATGCTGCGTTGTTCATGTCCACTCCCTATTCCTTCGCCTTCTCGTTCTTCATCGCAATACGATCGGCCGAGTGCCGGGCGACCAGATAGTCGCGAACAATCTGCCGCCACGCCGGGGGGATGAGCTCGCCGCGCGTGGGAGATTCGGGGAGCGTCCGCCGCGGCGTGTTCACCGACTTCGTGGGCTCTCCATCGCGTGGCACCGGATCCACCCGGTCGTGCGTGGTTTTCGTGGTGCCGGGACCCATGCGCCCGCGGACAAAGTCGGGGATGGGCACGCCCAGCACCAGCGACGCCGTGCCACGCGACTTTTTCGGTGGCGTCGGCCCCCCGCGCCCGGTGCCCGGGGGACCCTGGTCGCCGCTGATTCCCAGGTCGCGCGAAGGCGCCGCGGCACGATCCTTGAGTGACGGCTGCACGCCACCGCGCTGCCGGTTCGATTCGCGTTCGTCTTCGATCGGGGTGTCGTCTTCGGTCTCTTCCTGATCGCCTTCCGCCGCCTGCTCGCGCAATGCCCAGTCATGCTGGATGACCGAGGCGGCGCTGGATCCCATCGTACCGCCGCTGACCGCCGAGCTGGACTGAGCGCTGGTGAGCGGCCTCTGCCTGCGCTCCGCCGCCGGTTTGCCGCGCTTCGGGTTGGCTTGCCGACCGCCCTCGCGCGGGCGCGTCGCGCCGCGGCTCGACGCACCGGAGGCGTCGCCGATCGCGGCGGACGGGCGGTCGATGCTCTGGGAGACACCGGGGTTGCCGGGACGAGGGTTTCCCGGCGATAGCTGGTTCCTGGAGGTGGCGCTGCCGCGGATCATCGCGTCGTTGTGCGCTTCGGATGGCGCATTCTCGCGCTCGCGGCGCAGCGCGGGTCGTGGCGCGGGCGTTTTTCTGGGCGACTCGGCAACATTGCGGATCGGAGCCGAGGTGAGGGCCACATTGGTTGGCGTAACACCCTGCGATGCCACGTCGAGGAGAGGGTTGAGCGGCCAAGCGTACAGCGCGATGCCGAGTGCGCCGCAAACGATGCAAAGTGCGGCGCTCCAAGTCGGTCGCGTCCCGGATGCCCGGAGGTCTGTTGTCGCGGGCGATCGATCATGCAGTCGCTCGAGCGTTTTCCAGCCATCGGCGACCGCCGCCCGGGCGAACGGCGAATCCGCCTGGTCCAGCAGCGCCAAGCCATTGGCGATACGGTTGTGATCGGCTGTCGCCAGGTCGAGGCGTTCGGCTGACTCGCGCCAGGACGGTGGGGCGACCGCAGCGCGAACGACAGGGATCGCCGCCGTAATCAGCATGACGCCGACCGCGGTCAGGCAGAACACCGCCCAGCCGACCGGCTGAGCGCGGCCCGACAGCAGCATTACTACGCCGAGCGCCGCGTAACCACCGGCGACGACCGCACCGGCGCGACATGCCCACGCGACCGCGTGCGCAAACTGCGCCCGAATGACAGCGCGGTGCACACGTTTCTGGGCCCGGGCCAGCCCGCGCTCGAAATCTCGCGCAACCCGTGACTCGCTTGCCGACTTGATCATGGGCGGGTTGCACCTTGGGAGGGAATCTCGAACACACGCGCCGCGTAGACCTGCCGGGTGCCCATGTCCTGCACGAAGGCCACGACCGCGCACATATTCATGTCTACGTAGGTGGGTTTCATGACGAACGCGATGCTCTTTTCCTTCTCCGTATTCGCGAGCTGTTCTGCGAGCCTGGCACTCACGTCCGCTCCGCGCACCTCGATCGGGAGGCGCCGCTGGCCCGCGTCGGCTGTGAGACGGAGGCCTTCCGGAGGCGAGACCGCCGCACGCACCACGTTCCGGTGCAGCACCAAGCCGTTCGCGCCCGGGGCCATCACCAGTTTCTCGCACAATAATACGACGAGACGGACGTGACCAACGGCGGCCGGACCATCTACCACGATCTCCCCGCGGGCCTGGTCACCCGTCCGGCGGATCGCGCCAGTCAACTTCCAGTCCTTCGCCGCCCCCGCCAATGCGGTTGCCGTCGTCCGGTACTCCCCGAACACGGCGGGTGCGGCAGCCTCGTCTCCGCCTTGCGCTTGCGCGTGGCCGCCGTCAAAGAACGCCATCGGTGCCGCGGTTACGCCATAAACCGCGGCGCGCGGTCGGCTGATCTCGGACTCGAGCGGATCCACCTGGTCGAGAGAGAGGTGAT
>JBECKQ010000252.1:0-13992 GCA_040235375.1 Phycisphaerae bacterium
GCCACGTCCATCAGCGTCTCGCCGGCGATCTGCCAGACGGCCCGGCGGAACTCGCCGACCTCCGCCTTGTCGTCGGGATGAACCCGGTTCGTCAGCGCGATGACGTACACGCCCTGCGCGGGATAGATGCGTATCGCCGTGCCCGTGTAGCCGGTGTGGCCGTACGCGTAGAGCGCGTCCACGCCCGTATCGTCGGCGTCCGGCTGGTAGATGTCCCAGAGCAGGCCGCGGCGGTCGGGACGGCCGGCCTTGTTTTTTGCGCTATCGTTCTGGATGGTCGTCATCTGCTGCACGGTGTCTTTCGCGAGGATGCGGACGCCCTCCAGCTCGCCGCCGTTGAGCATCATCTGCGCGAACCGGGCGAGGTCATCGGCGGTCGAGAAAAGTCCGGCATTGCCGGATACGCCGCCCTGCAACGCCGCGAGCGGATCGTGCACCTGTCCTTGCAGAAAGCCGCCGGCCCCCCGGCCGTAGTCCGTGCGCGTCGTCGGCACGCACCGCGGCCACAGCCGCTCGGTCGGCAGATAGCCGGTGTCATTCATACCCAGCGGTTTGAAGATCTTGTCTGCGGCAAAGGCGTTCAGCGATTGTCCGCTGACCTTCTCGACGATCTCGGCGCATAAGATCGCATTGAGGCAACTGTATACCACGACCTCGCCCGGCTTCTGCGCGAGGTCCAGCGTGCGGATCGCGTGACGCGTCGCCTCGGGGCAGGGGAAACCGTGCGCGTTGCGAAGTTTCTTCTGCGATGCCGCGCCGAGGTAAGGCGGCTCGCCGGACATGTGCGTCATGAGTTGGCGGACCGTCACGTTCTTCTTGTCGCCTTCCGTGAATTCCGGCAGGTACTTGCCGACCGGATCATCGACGCGGACCTTGCCGCGCTCCACGAGAATCATCAGGCTGGTGCCGGTCGCGATCGGCTTGGTCATCGACGCCATGTCGAACACCGCATCTGCGGGCATGGGGACCTGCTGCGGCTCGATCTGCATAAGGCCGTAGGCTTTCTTCCACGTTTCGAATCCTTGGTCCGTCTTGCGACCCGCGGCGATCACCGCTCCGGGGATGTGATGCGTCCTCAGCAACTCCGGCACGACGGCATCGAGGCGTTGGATAAAACCGACCGGCGCCGTCGCCGGCTGCGTAGTTTGCGTGCGTTCGCCTGTGCTGCTGCTCTTGAGCAGTGTCTGCGCCGACTCAGCTATCGCCCGCTCATGTGGGCCACTCCGCTCGAGCAGTGCCGTCTGCGCTGGGCACGCCACCAGCATCGTCATCCAACCAAGTATCGCTACGTGCGTCATTGCGCCCATTCGATCTCATCCTCTCGATACCGACCTGTATCTCCGCCGACGAACGAGAACGGACGGCAGCCGTTCGCCCACATCGTGCGCCAAGAGGCGGAATGTCTCAACAGGGGATCGTGCGAGCCGTCCGCCGATCCGGAATACAGCTGCGCCGATGAACGGGACCGGGTGTCACGAGTGCGCAACCTGCGAATGAAGAGGTGATCGACGACCCCGTCGCGGCATCCTCGGTCAGCATGGAGCGATTGGCCCGTGGAATGCGGCGGCACTTCTGCCGGCTGCGGGTCGGAGCGCGTCGCATCACGAGCGCGCTCGATTGGTGTGCGTGTTCTTGGAGTGCTTTGTGGCGGGCGGCGCGGCCGAATCTGGATGCGCCCGAGCCGGCCAGTCCGTCCGGTTAACGGGTATGCCGGCGTCCGGCCAGCGTGATCGCCCCCATCGCCAGCAGCGCGAGCACGGACGGCTCCGGAATCACGGCCGACGACGTGAACGACGCCGTCGCGGTGACGATGTCGTCCGTCGGATCTTCCGCCAGTGGTCCCGGCAGGCGTACCTGGTTGGCGAAGGCGAATCCGAACGACTCCGTGGTCAGGTAGGTTCCGCCGAAGGGCAGGGCCGGCCCGCGAATGTCCACGACGTCGAGGCTGATCAGCTCGTCGGCTCCGAGCCCGCCGGGCGTCAGAAAAGCCCCGTCAAAATCGATCTGGAGCAGCAGGGCGTCGCTGTCGTCGAAGAAACTGATGATGCCTCCCCCGGAAGGTCCCGTGAACCCGGATTGCACGTAACTGATGCCGTCCGCGCCGCCGGTGTCCGTCAGTGTGAAGTACACGTCCGCGTAGGTCGTGGCGGTCTGGACGACTTCCAGGTTGAGGCCCGAATTCGCCTTCGCCCAACCGCCGTGGATGCGGTCCGCGCCCAGGTCGATCGTGAACAGTGGTTCCACCGCTCCCGGTGATGGATCGGCGAACGTCGCGATGGTGACAGATTGTGCGAACGCCGCGCCGCCGGCCGCAAACATCGACCCCATAACGCATGCCGCGCATGCGCACAGAACCCGCTGGCTCTTCATTCCCTCTCTCCCTTTCTGAGCACCCCAGGCGCCCCCCACATACGCTTAGCCGGGCGCACTAACAGCGGCTCCCCGGATGCTCACTCCTCGTTTGAGGCTCGCGTGGGATTCGTTCGGAGGGGCCTCTCTCTCCCCGTCCTCGCTTGCCACCCTGCTGCACGTTGCGCGCAGCAGTTGGAGCCTTAATACGTGAGTTTACTCGCAACCGCGAGTGAAAGTCAAGGGTTTGTCGGTCGCCATTTTCCCCCGCGCGGCGATCGCGGCAACGGCTGAACTGGCAATGAGTTGCGCTCAAACCGCCCGCCTGATCGGGCTGGTGCGGTGGGCGTTCAGCCGGGCAGCGACTATCGGAACTCCCGAAACGAGTTCGGCGCTGACGGCGCCAGCCGTCGTGCGGTCTCGTGTCTCATAAAGCGTCATCAGCGCTGCGAGCGGAGTGGATCGTCAAAGCGCCCCGGTCGCCTTGTCTGGTCGGCCGGGGCGCTTGTCGAGGAGGTCATGCTTGAGGTTGTTTGCCGTTGCGTTGCTCGTCGGCTATCAGCCGAAGGCTCTTTCTTGGGAATTACCAACCTCTACTCGTCACCGGTCGCGCGGTTGAGATTCTCCGCACGCTGCCCGCCGGCGCTGCGCGCCTGTCGGACTCGAGACGCGTTCGCGGCGCCGCGTAGTGAGCGACGCGGCCCCCTCGGGCCGTCACCGGGCGCGGGGCGCTGTAATAAGCGTCCCGCCGGCCGGTGTCCTCCGAGTGCGTCCAGGCGTCGACCTTGCCGCCGCCGAGCGTGTTGCCGCTCGCCGTGGAGGCCGCCACGCTTCGGCCGCGATCGGCGCCGGCCAGGCCTTCGACCGTCGCGCCGCGGGCCGCGCCGCCCTTCGCCACGACCGTGCCCACGCTGGTCGAGGTCTTGCCGTCCAGGCCGACGTGCACGTTAAACGTGCCGCCGACGGCCGGCCCGACACGACCGGCCAGCGCGTAGCTCGTGGAAAGACTCAAGCCATCCTCATCGAATCCCAGGCTCAGGCCGCGGGCGAAGTTGATCCTGCCGCTGTCGGCTTTGGTTCGCGTCAGGCCGACACCATTGCCGTCGTAGTCGGCAGTGGCGGCGGCCGTTCCCGGCCCGCGGCGACCCGAAGTTGCCGTCGCCGACGTGCTCGCCTCGCCCGCCATCGCCATTGCCGCCGCCATCCCGAAGGTCATCAACCCCATCATCTTGTTCGCGAAAGTTCTCATCGTTCTTGCCTCCTCGCTGTCAGTTCGCCGTCCGGCGATCTGTCGTCCCGTTCTGTTGGTTGCAGCTTCGCTTCCTTCGCCGGCCGCGAGCCCGGCTTCCCCACCGGGCCCGCAGCCGGATCATCTGTTCGACTACCTTCGCACCTCAACCGCGGACACGTCGGTCCGACTGTTGCCGAGCCGATACGCCCGGCTCTCGGCCCTGACGGTCGCCCGGCTGGCCCGGGCCGGACCGCTCACGCTGACGCCGAGCCCGTTCGAGTACGCGCTGCCGTACTGTTCCGCGCCGCTTCGTGCGCGGACCCGGCTTTCGGAGTAACCGCCGAGCGTGTCGGCGAGGGAGTCGCTCACGCTCACCGCCCTGCCGCCCAGGATGCCGTCGCTGACCGCACCGCTGTCGCTGACGGCGATGCCGCCGACGCTGGTTGCGGTGGAGGTCGAGTCGGCATCGGCGATGCCGAACCACGTGCCACGGGCATCCGCATCGCTGTTGCTGATGGCGACGCCACCGATCGTGGCGGCCACGCTGTCGCTTCGAGCTCGCGCCACGCCGAATCGCCGGCCGATCGCCCGGGCGTTCGAGTTACTGATCGCGAGTCCGCGGTCGGCGATGGCGACCGACGTGCTGATGGCGGAGCCGCGGCGGTTGCCGTAGGCGGTGGCATTGGAGATCGCCCGGCCGCCATTGGTGGCGCCGGCGTACGAGACCGCCTGGCTGTTTCCGATCGAGGTGGCGGTGGCCGTCGCCGAGCCGCCGTTCGTCGCGACAGAGGTTGCCGAGGCCGAACCGGCCAGCGCCGCCGTCGCGGTCCACAGAAGCGTCATTGCCGTCATGGTCATTGCCCTTCGCATCGCACACCTCCTCTCGAGGTTCGGGGTCCTGAATCGAGCATGCCGCGTTCTCAGGTCGTTCGCGGTCCGTTTGCTTCACATGGCTAGACACTTGATTCGTCTAAATGGTTAGCATATGTGAAATATTGCTCGTGTGATTCTGTCTGGCCGGCCTGGCGGTGGCGCCGAGGTGGTTTTATCGGACGCAGGGCCATGCGCACTTGCGAGCCGGGCTGGTGCCTGGTGGGGCGGTGCCACGGCTGGCGGCCGAGGGGATAACGCCGTGCGTTGGGTCGCCGGTGGGCGGGCGCCGGGCTCCCCCCGGCTGGCACCGCGGTGCCCTGGTCAGCAATTCGCGCCGCGGTCCGCTTCTTCGAGCGGTTGCGGGGCGGGGCGGATTCCGCGAAACTCCGCTTTCTTCAAACCCGACAGCGCTCAATCGCGAGCGAGCACGCGAGCGGCCATGCCCCGGGCATGTGCTTCGTCAAGGAAGGGGGACCCGCGGCATGAGTGCCACGCTGCTGGCATCAATCAGCGGAAAATTCACCTGGATCGACTGGGCCGTGGTGGTGGGATATCTCGCGTTTACCACCATTCTCGGCGCGAAGCTCGCCGGACGACAGGCCACCATTCGCGACTTCTTCCTCGGCGGCCGAAAGCTCCCCTGGTACGCCGTCAGCGGCTCCATCATCGCGACAGAGATCAGCGCGCTGACGTTCGTGAGCGTGCCGTCCATCGTGTTCAAGATGGGCAACGAGGCCAATTTCAAATACCTCCAGCTTGGCGTGATCGGCACGTTTCTGGCGCGAATCATCGTGGGCTACGTGCTCGTACCGGCGTACTACAAACGCGAGATCTACAGCCCGTATGACTACATGGGCAACCAACTCGGCGGGCACGTGCGATCGATGACGAGCGTGCTGTTCTCCCTGGGCGGCATACTGGCCCAGTCGGCCCGCGTCTACCTGACCGCTGAAGTGCTCATGGTCGTGATGCATGATCAACTGACGTCGCTGGAGTCGACCACTGGTGTGAGTGCGCTGGCCTGGGCAATCTTCTTCATCGGCGTCGTGTCGATCGTGTGGACGCTTATCGGCGGCATCACCACGGTCATCTGGACGGATGTGCTGCTGTTCCTGGTCTTTCTGCTCGGGGCGGTCGTGGCGCTCTGGACGGTAGCGGCCAATCTGCCGGGCGGCCTGGGCGAGATCTTCCGAATCGGCTGGCACGCGAAGGAGTCCGGGCCCTGGGGCAAGTTCACGTTTTTCGACTTCAGCATCAGTCCGGCGCGGCAATACACGATCTGGACGGCGGCCATCGCCAGCACGTGGGGCGGGATCGGAGCGTATGGCACCGATCAGCTCCTTGCGCAGCGGATGTTCTGCTGCAAGGACCAGCGCGACGCCCGCTGGGCGATCATCAGCAGTACGCTAAGCCAGGTCGTGACGCTCACGGTCATGCTGGTCGGCGTCGGGTTGTTCGCCTACTACACCCGACCGACGCCGGCCGGCGTTACCGCTCCGTGCAGCCCGCAGTATCCGAGCCTGTGCGGCGAAGCGTACCAGATGTACACGGTCAAGGCGGATCGCATTTTCCCGATCTTCATCCTGGAACGCATTCCGACCGGCGTCCGAGGATTAATCATCGCGGCGATCTTCGCCGCCGCCATATCGAGCCTGATGGGGATTCTGACGGCGCTCAGCCAAGTGGTCATGTCCGCGTTTTATAACCCGTTCCGCGAACGGCAGCTTCGCAAACGCGGGGTAGAGGTGCGCCTGTCAGGGAACATCGAAGGCCTGTCCGGTGGCGAGGGGGCGTCGGCGGAAGACCGGCGGTCGGTGTTCGTCGGCCGGATGATGGTGCTGTTCTGGGGTGTGGTGCTATGCCTGATGGCCTACCTGGCCCAGACGATCGCGGAGCACTACAAGTCGATCCTCGATCTCGGGTTGGCGATGGCCGGCTACGCGGGTGGGGCGCTGCTGGCCGGTTTTGCGCTGGCGTTTCTGCCGCTGAAGATCGACGGGCGGGGCTACATGTGGTCCGGGCCGCTGTCGGTGCTTTGCGTGTTTGCGCTGGTATACCACGAGACCTGGGCGATCATCGTCTGCTGGATCGCGTGCGCCGTCTTTGTCGCCCTGTGGATTTTCCACTATGTCGCCGGGGGGCCCACGCGCAACAACCGATCGCCGGACGGTCCGTTGCCGCCCGCCTTCCCGAGGACCTTATGGCTGCTCGCGGGCCTGGCGGTCATGCTGCTGCTGACCTACTTCGGATATTGGTACGGCCCGAGCGTGGCCGGCGAGACGGTTGAGAAGACGCTCGCATGGCCTTGGTACTATCCGGTGGGGAGCACGATTGCGTTTCTCTGGGGTTACCTGCTGGCCGGCAGGAGAGCGGACGACCGGAGGCCGGCCGAAACGATGTCTCCACCAGGGTTGCCACAAGTTGACGCTAGCGAAGGAGGAGTCCGGTGAAGTCGAACCTGTCCACATCAATGCAGTCGTGCACGTTTGCCCTGGCCGGTGCGGCCACTTTGGTGCTCGCCACCGGTTGCCAAGTGGCCCCGAAGATCAGCACGCCGGTGCGTGCCATCTGGGTCACGCGCTACGACTACAAGACGCCGGACGACGTCAGCAACATCATCGCCAACTGCGACGACGCCGGTTTCAACACGGTCCTCTTCCAGGTTCGCGGCAACGGGACGGCTTTCTACAACTCTGACATCGAACCCTGGGCCGACGAACTGGGCGGAAGGGACCCTGGTTTCGATCCGCTCGAGGTCGCGGTGCGCGAGGCGCACAACCGCGGCGTCAGCCTTCAAGCGTGGGTGAACGTCATGCCCGCATGGCGCGGCACGAAGCCGCCGGAGAATCCCGACCAGCTCTACAACAAGCATCCCGACTGGTTCTGGTACGACCAGAACGGCGATCGGCAGGCGCTTTCGTCGTTCTATGTCAGCCTGAATCCGGCGCTGCCGGAAGTGCGCGAATACCTGGTGAGCGTATTTCGGGAAATCGTGAGAAACTACGACGTCGATGGGCTTCATCTCGACTACATCCGTTTCCCCAACGAGCCGCCGGCCACGCCGAGAGGTTCCGGCCTCGACTACCCGCGGGACGAGCGGACGCTAAAGCTCTACCGGGCGGAGACGGGCCTGGCCCCGGACGATGATCCGGATGCCTGGAACCAGTGGCGGACCGAGCAGGTTACGCAACTCGTCGCCGACATTCACCAGATGATGCGCCGCACGCGACCGCGCGCCGTGCTCTCCACCGCGGCGAGCGTCAGGCCGGAAAGTGCCACGCGGGCGCACTTTCAGGATTGCCGCGGTTGGATCGATCGCGACCTCGTGGACATGGTCTTCCTGATGAACTACACGGACAGCCCGGATACGTTCCGCGAGCGGCTGGAGCCGTGGCTGCCGTATACGTCGCAGACGGTTATTGTTCCCGGACTCTGGTTCGGCCGGCAACCGGTCGACAAGGGGATTCAAGCAGTCCAGGAGCAGATCGATATCGCCAGGGAATTGACCGGTAACTTCTGTATTTTCTCTTATTCCTCTTTGTTCGATTCGCGTGACGAAGGCGAAGTGTCACCGCGGTCGGCGCGGCACCACGAAGCCCGGCAGCGCCGTCGGGAAGTGCTGATTCCGTATATGCAAACGCTCGCGGGGAAAGAGTAGCGTTCGGGCGTGCGCACTAAGCGCAGCCGGCCGGGCGGTAGGCGGCGTCATGGCTCCGCTTCGCTGCGCCAGATCGTGCACTGCCCAAAACGCGTGGCACAGTTGGTGCCTGTTTGGGCATTGCATTGGGGCTCGGCGCGGTGTTAAACTGGTGACACGGACACCGTTGCCCCGAGTTGGCGTTCGGGGGTGGTTCGCGGGGCACGGTCACGCCACAGTCGGGGTTCAGCGGGGGACTCAGGAGAGCCAAAGCATGGCTAAGCGACAGGAAGATAAACATTTGCGCGCCTGCGTCGCAGGGTTATGTAATCTTGCGACATGCTGTGTGTTCGCCGTGTCCGCGATGGCGGCAGACGTTCCTCAGCCGGTGACCGATGCGGCGACCGCCATGCAACTCCCGACTGGGAAAGGCCATACGCTGCTGCCGTCCGGAACGACGGTCGAATCCGCGCGCTGGGACGGCGGGCTCCTCGAAATCGACCTGCTGGTTCCCCCGGAGGCGGCGCCGTGGTCGCTTTCGCCGGTGGACGTGGAGACGGTATCAATGGCACTGGCCGGACCGTTCATGCACGATCCGGACTTTGCGGGTACGCGTGTGCGAGTTCGCTGCGGCCTGGTCGGCGAGTATCGACCCTTGGATGACTTTGCGTACCGGATACACCGTCCGTCATCGCTCGACAGCACGAACTCCGGCGTCGTCATCGATGACACGCCCACACAGACGATAGATTACCCGGCGCCCGCGTTGCGCGGTCCATACACGCAGGCGGACCGGCAGCCGACCGGCGCGCTTTCCGGCGTGACCATTTTTGCATCCTGCGGACACGGCTGGACCGCGGGCGACTCGTCATGGGTGCTTCAGCGGCCGTTGCTGCTGGACATGAACGAGGATCACGGCAACATCGATCAACTGAACTACTTCGTTAACTACGCGTTTAACGCAGGCGCGACGGTAGTGCCGTTCCGGCCGGTGGGCTGGCAGGACATCGAGATCGTCATCGACAACGCCGACCCGGAAGTGACCTACACCGGCTCGTGGAGCATCAACACGACGAGCAGCAAGTACTACGGCCACGACTCGAACGACCGATATCGTTTTGCAAGCGTCAACGCGACGGAAACGGCAACGGCTCGTTTCACGCCGACCATCACCGTGAGCGACTTCTACCCCGTGTATTGCTTCGCGATTTCCAGCTCGAACCGCGCGCTGCAGACGTACCGGATCAGCCACAGCGGCGGCGTTTCCGAGGTTGCGGTCGACCACCGCATGGTCGGCAACGGCTGGGTGTGGCTCGGCGAGTATTACTTCGAGGCCGGCGGCGACAACTGGGTGGAGGTCTCCAACCAGTCGACGGACGGCTCGGTGGTGATCGCCGACGCCATTCGCTGGGGGTGCGGCATGGGCGATATCGTCCGGCCGGGCCCCGGCACGATCAGCGGCTATTCCCGCGACGAGGAGGCCCAGCGGTATTGGGCCCAGGGCACATTGGGCAACAACGCCACGGGCTTTACCGCCGCGGATATCTGGGATTCGTCAGACACCGACACGGACGACAACGTCACCGCCGGCGCACGGTGGGCGGCGGAGATGAACGACCAGAGTTACAACGACGATCGCTGGCGCCGCGCGCACCTGGAATTCCACACCAACGCTTTCGATGGCAACGGACGAGGCTGCATCGCCCTGATCTCCACGAGCTATCCCACGACCAATCAGGCGGCTTACGCCCAGTACATGTCCGACGAAGTCGATCGGGACCTGCTCATTCTGGACAGCACGTTCGAGCATGAATGGTACGATCGGTCGAGCGCCACGCTCTCCGGCGGCTACGGAGCGATCAGCACGTACGCCAACGACGACGAGTTCGACGCGACGCTGATCGAACTCGCTTTCCACGACAACGAAACGGATGCGGAATTGCTGCGCGACGATCGCGTCCGGGCGGCGATGGCCCGGGCGTCCCTCCAGGGAATCATCAAGTTCCTGCATTCGCTTCCGGGCAGCACGGTGCCACTGGCTTTTGCGCCGGACCCGCCGCGTAACGTGCGGGTGAGCGACGCCGGCGGCGGCGCCGTGACCATTGACTGGGACGCGCCGCTCAGCGACGAGGCACGTGGCGATCCCGCGACGGGCTACGTCGTCTACCAGTCGACCAACGGCCTGGGGTATGGCAGCCCGGTGGTGCTCGGCAACGTGCTTTCGACCACGATCTCCGACGTGCCCGCCAACGAGGCGCGGTATTTCCGCGTGGCGGCGACGAACGCCGGCGGCGAATCGATGCCGTCCGAGGCCCTCGTCGTTCGGCGGCCGGCCGAAGGAACGGCGAACGTGCTGATCGTCAGCGGGTTCGACCGCCTCCGCCGGCAGCAGAATCCGGTCGAAAATATCGGCGGAACGCCGACTGAACGGCAGATCTGGCGGCGCAGCAACTCGTTCGACTACGTCATCGAGCACGCCGAAGCGCTGGCGGCCGCGGGCTACGGCTTCGCATCGTGCGAGAACGAAGCGGTGCGCGACGGAGACGTGACGCTGGGCGATTATGCGTTCGTCGTGTGGATCTGCGGCGAGGAGAGCACGGAAGATTCGACTTTCGAGCCGGGTGAGCGGACGGCGATCGAGGCGTTCCTCAATGCCGGCGGGGGCCTGTTCGTGTCCGGGGATGACATCGCCTACGACCTGTACAACCAGGGAGACGCGGCCGAGCAGACGTTCTACGAAGACTACTTCGGGGCCACGTTCGCCAACACGGACGCGGGCACGTACACCGCGCAGCCCGTGGCCGGGCGTATCTTCGACGGGCTGGGTGCGTTAACGTTCGACGTGGCCGGCGGCGCGCCCTACGACGCCGATCATCCCGACCGAATCAACGCGGCCACCACCAGCAGCCAGGCGGCGATGACGTACGTCGGCGGGACAGGCGGCACGGCGGTGGTGCAGTTCGACAGCGGCGCGTTTCGCATGGTGAACATGGCGTTCCCGTTCGAGGCGATCAACACGGCGGCGATGAGGAACGCGGTAATGCAGCGGGTGATGGACTACCTGGCGGAAGGTCCGCTGCCGTTCGACTACAACCACGATGGACATGTTACGCTGTCCGACTATTCGACGTTCTATTTCTGTCTGAACAACTCGGGACCGAACAAGGCTTACACGGCCGATCTTTGCCGCATACACGATCCCGACGCGGATCACGACGTGGACCTCGATGACTTCAGCCGGATGCAGGAGCTGGTGACGAGCAGTCCCTGATTGCGAGCGCCATGCGGAGCGGCGAGCCATGGGCACGGATTGGTCCGCTTCGGCGGCTCTTGAATGCGGTTCGGCTGGCTGTGCCATCAGGGCGCTGCCTCGAGAGCAGTGGCACACATGATGACCCGTTGGCGTCAGGCGACCTTTCCCCAGCCCCTCCATGGAAGGGAGGACGGCACGTCGCGCTGCGGCATCAGTTGGTGAAGGACTGCTGAAAGACCTGGGAGTCGAGAAGGTCCACGTCGCCGTCAAGATCGAAGTCGAAAATGTCGCAGCCGGCGCCGATGGGACCGGCGTCGGGACCGGTCAGGCACGGTGCGAGCTGTTCGAAGTCTGCGATATCCACGTCGGCATCGACGTCGTAGTCGCCGGGCAGCCAGGTGCCGAGCGCGAAGTTGACTTCGGTGAAGCCGGCCCGCTCGACGAGGACGTGCGGACGTTGCACTTCCGCGTAACCCGAGGCGACGGCGCGGAACGGCACGACAACGCCGTTGAGCCCGGGGTCAAAACTCGGCCGGTAGAAGTAGTAACCGTTGCCGTCGGTGTAGCAGATCGTAACGGCGCCGAGCCGGACGGTGGCGTTGTCGATCGGCTGGCCGGTGGCGCCGTCGGTCACGCGGCCGTAGACGAACCCCTTCGTGGCCGTGGCCGGATTGTGCCAGGGCATGTCGGGCGTCAGGGCGGTCGAAGTAAACCGGTTGTCCGCGACGTAGTTGTACCAGGCGGTGTCGGCCGACCAGGATTTGCTGTCGTCGCAGATGGTTTCGATGGATCGCGTACCGTAGTAGCTGTAGTTGACGGTGCCGTCGGCGCCGTTGTCGTAGGCGTAGTCGAGCTGGGTCACGCTGTTCGCGAAGCTGTTGAGGTAGTTCGCCTGGCCGCAGAAGACGTGCCGGCCGTAGCCCCACCCGACCGCTGCGTCGATCCAACTTCGATACCAGGCGGCCTCGCTGGAGCAATGCTCCTGCTTGTAGTTCATCGGGCAGGCGGCATCGAGCCAACCCACTTCCATCCAATGGCGCCAGTTCTGGAAGAGCTCGTATGCAAGCGAGTTGGAAAAATCACTGGGTGCCCCGCCGGTGGCGAGCAGTGCCGAGGTGAAGCGCAGCGGCTGGCGGGGATTCGAGGCAATGAGGTGCACTTCCGGGAAGAGCCGCCGGACGAGCTCGTCGACCTCGCGGCGGCGAAAATCATCCCACGCAGCGTCGCCCGAGTAGGGAGGCGTGCCGACGTAGCCGGTAATGTCGCGGAAGCGCTGCAGCCCGGACTTGGAATAGAAGGCGCTGGCCGGATATCCGCCGTTCGTGCTGACGTAGCGGATGTAGTCGAGGTGAATCCCGTCGATGTCGTAGTTGGCCGCGAGCTCACGGGCGATCGACACGATGTAGTCCTGCACCTCGGGCGAACCGGGATCGAGGAAGTATTTCCCATCGATCGTAGCAGGGCCGCCGCCGGAGCTCTCTTCGGGAACCATGATCCACTGCGGTCTGGCGGCAAGGTAGCTGTTGCCGTTCGGCGACCAACTCGTGCTGACACGGTATGGCACGATCCAGGCGTGAACCTCGATGCCCGCGGCGTGGGCCTGGAGGACGAGTTTCTGGAGCGGGTCTATGCCGCCACTGATATCGCTCGCCATCGGAACGATGCTCGAGGACCAGTAGGCGCCGTGTCCGGCGGCGCCGGTGTCCTGGTAGGCAAGCACCTCGGCTATGATGGCGTTGTATCTTCCAATCTGGGCGCGGGCAACCATGGTGTTGATCTCGACTGTGCTCTTGAAACCCTGGCTGAACGCATCGGCCCAGAAGGCGCGGAACTCGTCACCGGATACGGCGCCGACCGGCGTGAAGAGACCAAGGACGGCGGCCAGATATCCGGCGCGTCGGATTGCATTACTCATCGCGTTTCTCACCCTGTGACCGGCGGAGGTCATTTCCCATAGCTCTCCTGAAGCGCGGCGGCGTCGGCGAGGTCGACGTCCAGATCACCATCGGCGTCGAAGATATCGCATCCTGCGGCCGGAGATTCGCCCGTGGGGCCGGTCATGCACTCGGCGAATCGCGCGTAGTCGTCAGCGCCGACCTTGCCGTCCACGTTGTAGTCGCCGAAGAGCCAGGTTGCGGCGTCGGCCAGGTTGGCCTCGGTGAAGCCGGCCGGTTCGACCAGAACGTGTGCGCGATCGATGGAGGCCATGCCCGGAGCCGAGGCTGAAATCTGGTGCAGCGCACCGCCCGCCGCGGCGTCGACGCGCGTCAGCAGATAGTAGCCCGCACCGTCGGTGTACACGCTCGTCGCGGCGCCGTCGAGGTACACGCGGGCGTTGTCGATCGGCGCTCCGGAATCACCCGAAGCGACGCGGCCGTAGACGTATCCTTCCACTGCGGTCGCCGGCTGCCGCCACGACATGGGCGGAACCGCCACGGGACCGGTGAACACGTCCGAGGCGACGCGCGCGTACCAGTTCGACCATGTTTCACCGCCGTCATTGGTGCTGCGATAGCAGTAGGTATTGAAGCCCTGAGCGCCGGCGCTGCGCGCGTAGAGCATCTGGTCGACGCTGTCGTCGAACGTGTTCATGTAGATGCCGGGACCGATGTACGTGTGCCGGCCGTGGATCGTCGCCCAGTAGACGCA